>CAIMVC010000431.1 GCA_903844825.1 uncultured Burkholderiales bacterium
GCTTGCGATACTCGGTGACTAGTGCTTGTTCTTGCGCCGACAAACTGCGTGCTTTCTTATCGCCTGTGTCATCTCCAAAGCGAAGCCAAGCTACTGATACACCAAGCCAGTCTGCCAAAGTACGCAGTTTTTCTTGTGTGGGCAAAGATTGCCCCAGAACCCATTTTCGGGTTGCAGCATGGCTCACAGGCGCATGAGCGTTGAGCGCATTGAATTCGCGCCACACATCAACTATTCTCGTTGATTTATTCGTTTGCTCAAGCGCAAGTATTAATCGCGCTGAGAATTCTGCACGCTCTTCTGTTGCTTTTGATTGTTGGAGCTGCGTCATGTTGGCTTGGCGACTGGGCGCCAGAATTGATGAATGACCCACACTAGGTGCTTTGCTGAGATTTGTCTAGCTCGAACACTTAGCAGAAGGCATTTAGTACCATTTTCTGGAATATTCATCTTTAATCACTCTAACCACCTGCAATCTCATGCGCCATCTTTCGTAGTTCCACATGCCCATAGTGCTGCTCAATCATGGCAACGCTAGTGCCCAAGTGCTTGGCTAACTTATATACCGTCAGTCTATTAAGTTGCAGTGCCATGGTTGCATAGTAATGCCTGAGGCTGTACATGGTCCGTTGTTTGCCATTCCTTGTATCGTGTAATAAATCTAATTTTTCAAGCAATCGTGCAAACATTCTGCCAAATGCCGTAGTCATGTCTCGATCATCAACTCTAAAAACATAATCAGGCAAACGACGCTGCAGGAATTCTTCAAACGTACCTGCTGCCCACGCAGGATTTTGCCTTCGCAGTCTGTCCAGATAGCGAACTGTGTTGTGACGTGCAATTACTTCACGTTTCCCAGTCTTGCCTCGTACATGCAACATTAGATACTTACGAGCATCTTGCTCAAAAAACTCAACGTGCTGCCACTGAAGATTCATGCCTTCTGTGCCTGCACGTATGCCAGTATTCGCCAGTACTAAAACGTAGCTGCGGAGAATATTGCGTAATAGGGTTTCATTGCCCTGTCGTGCTTCTCTCACCCAAGCGCGCATGCCTTTATACAACTGGGTGTAATCTTCCAACCTAAAGTCGGGACGTCGTTGACTCTTGACGCCGTGGTTTCGAAGCAGGGGCAGCTGAAATTTAGTCATGTAGCCACGCTCGATGGCTTCGTCAAACACACGATTCAGTGCTGAGTTATGGTTATTGATCACGCTAGCACTTGGTACTCGCCCCAAGATCTCAAATCGTTGCCGCTCGAACTGAGCAAGCACAGCATTGTCGATACGATCAACGTTGTGATTGCCCAACAACGGGATCAGGTAGTTGTTGATCACTTGCGTGTAGGTTTTGTAGGTTGATTTACCTCGTCCAGATTTTTCCAATTCCGCCATGCGCCTGATCGCAAGTCGTGCAACGCTTTTGAAGCGTTTGTTGACTACAGGCATGCCGTGACGTTCTTTAAACCATGCTTCAGTTACTAGATCCACTGCCCGTTGTTTGGCATCAGCTAGCTCATCGCACTTTGTAGTCGAACGCTCCCACTTGCCGTGCACTTTGTAGCGCACATGCCAGCAAGGGGTTAGAGGGCGTTTAAACAGCGTTGCCTTGCCCTCCAGTATGTGTACCGTCTGTTCGCTTTTTTGGGGCATTTGTGCAAGGGGCTAATTGCGTGAAATTAACCCAAATATTACGCCCAAAAACGTACAAGTATTAGGTTTTTTGTGCAACGACTGTGCAACGCCAAAATCGAGGAAAATATGGAGAAAAGCAATGGAAGGCTTGAAAAGCCGCATGGATAGTGGTGCCCGAGATCGGAATCGAACCGATACGCCCTCTTTCGAGTAAGCGGCGGATTTTAAGTCCGCTGTGTCTACCAATTTCACCACTCGGGCTAGGAGCAGAATCTCAGGCGTTGCACCTGAAGCCGACATTGTAAGTCAGACAACCAACAAAAAAAGCGCCTTTGCGCTTTTTTTAGAATATGGAGGCGGGGGTCGGGATCGAACCGGCGTAAACGGCTTTGCAGGCCGCTGCATAACCACTTTGCTACCCCGCCAAGGGTGCGTATTGTAACCGTACTTGCGAAACTTTGGTAAACCCCCAAGGCCGCGCTTTATTGCCCGTCACTTGCAGTACCCAAACAGCTCACCAATGAAAAAGGGAAGCCTTGCGAGCTTCCCTTTTAAAATTTTGGAGCGGGAGAAGAGTCTCGAACTCTCGACCTCAACCTTGGCAAGGTTGCGCTCTACCAACTGAGCTACTCCCGCGTTAAAAGCCTAAATTATAGCGGCACTTTTTGGCCCTTTTGATGAGCCACCCGAAATCCCGCCAACTTTTTCTTCAATGCTTGACCGGATCAATAACCTGCGAGCCTGCGGGCACATTCGTCACGGCAGCGGCCACAGGTGCTGCCGCAGCTGCCAGCGCAACTTCTTCTTCCGTGAGCGGTACAGGCATGCGCTCCAAGGCGACTTGCAGCACCTGGTCAATCCATTTGACCGGCACGATTTCCAGGCCACTTTTGACATTGTCCGGAATCTCCTGCAGATCCTTGGCGTTCTCTTCAGGAATCAACACGGTCTTGATGCCGCCACGCAAGGCCGCCAGCAATTTTTCTTTCAAACCACCAATGGCGGTGATCTCGCCGCGCAGCGTGATTTCACCGGTCATGGCCACGTCACTGCGCACGGGAATACCGGTCAGAGCCGACACGAATGCAGTGGTCATGGCCGCGCCTGCGCTCGGACCATCCTTGGGCGTGGCGCCGTCGGGCACGTGAATGTGAATGTCGCGCTTTTCGAACATCTGGTCCTTGATGCCGAGCATGCGTGAGCGGCTACGCACCACCGTGCGAGCGGCCTCCACCGACTCCTTCATCACATCACCGAGCGAGCCGGTGCGGGTGATCATGCCTTTGCCCGGCATGATGGCGGCCTCAATGGTCAGCAAATCACCACCGACTTCGGTCCAAGCCAGACCAACGACCTGACCGACCTCATTTTGCTGCTCAGCGCGGCCGTAGTTGAATTTGCGCACACCTAAAAAGTCGTTCAGATTGTCGGGGCCGACCACCACCTTGGGCTGCATCTTCTTGAGCTGAATGCCCTTGATCACCTTGCGGCAAATCTTCGAGAGCTCTCGCTCGAGCGAGCGAACGCCCGCTTCACGCGTGTAGTAACGCACGATGTCACGCACCGCGGCCTCGGTGATCTCAAGCTCGCCGTCCTTAACGCCATTGTTCTTGACCTGCTTGGGCAAGAGGTAGCGCAGGGCAATGCTGGTTTTTTCGTCTTCCGTGTAGCCCGACAGCCGAATCACTTCCATGCGGTCCAGCAGCGCCGGCGGAATATTCATGGAGTTGGAGGTCGCCACGAACATCACGTCGCTCAGATCGAAGTCGACCTCGACGTAATGGTCCCCAAACGTGTGGTTTTGCTCCGGGTCCAGCACCTCGAGCAAGGCACTTGACGGGTCGCCACGAAAGTCGGTGCCCAACTTGTCGATCTCGTCGAGCAAAAACAAGGGGTTACGCGTGCCGGCCTTGGTCAGGCTTTGCAGCACCTTGCCAGGCAAGGCGCCGATATAGGTGCGGCGATGACCCCGGATTTCGGCTTCGTCGCGCATACCGCCCAGCGCCATGCGCACATATTTGCGACCGGTCGCCTTGGCAATCGACTGACCCAGCGAGGTCTTACCAACCCCGGGCGGGCCGACGAGGCACAAAATAGGCGCCTTGAGCTTGTCAACGCGCTGCTGCACGGCGAGGTACTCCACAATGCGGTCCTTGACCTTTTCGAGCCCGTAATGGTCTTCGTTGAGCACATTTTCTGCATTGCCCAGATCGTGCTTGATCTTGGTCTTCTTGCTCCAGGGCAGGCTGGTCAGCACGTCAATATAACTGCGCACCACGGTGGCCTCGGCCGACATGGGTGACATGAGCTTGAGTTTCTTGAGCTCGCTTTCGGCTTTCTTGCGGGCTTCCTGCGGCATCTTGGCTGTTTTGATCTTTTTGTCAATCTCCTCGATGTCCGCGCCCTCTTCGCCCTCGCCGAGTTCTTTCTGGATGGCCTTGACCTGCTCGTTCAAGTAAAAGTCGCGCTGATTTTTTTCCATCTGGCGCTTGACGCGACCCCGGATTTTTTTGTCGACATTGAGGATGTCGACTTCGCGCTCGAGCTGTTCGTAGAGGTTTTCCAAACGAGGCTTGACCCCATCGAGATCCAAAATGACCTGTTTGGCGTCAAGCTTGAGCGGCAAATGCGCCGCGATGGTGTCGGCCAGGCGGCCGGCATCGTCGATGCTCGAAATCGAGGTCAGGATTTCGGGGGGTATCTTTTTGTTGAGTTTGACGTAGTGGTCAAACTGCTGCATGACGGCGCGGCGCAAAGCCTCAACTTCGCTGGTCTTGTCGCCCGGCAGCGCCACCTCGGGCTCTACCGGCGTGACGTTGGTGATGAAATGGTGCTCGCCCTCTTCAATCTTGTTGACGCGGGCGCGCTGCTGGCCTTCCACCAGCACCTTGACGGTGCCGTCTGGCAACTTGAGCATTTGCAAGATGGTGGCAACGCAGCCGACCTCGAACATGTCCTCGACCGAGGGCTCATCCTTGGCGGCGGCTTTTTGCGCAACCAGCATGATGCGGCGCTCGGCCTCCATGGCGGACTCCAGCGCCTTGATGCTCTTGGGGCGCCCCACAAACAGCGGAATCACCATGTGCGGAAAGACCACCACATCGCGCAGCGGCAACAGCGGCAGGTCAATGGGGGTAGAAGGCAGCGAAGTTTGTCCGGACATATAAACCCTTAAACGTAGGCCTCTGGCAACCCCGGCAGCAGCCTGCGGGTCAGGCAAAACACATTCAGACAGACATGGGGCTCAGCGCCCCGATTTCAAGCTGTGCACCGGGCGCACCTCAAACGTGGGCAAATCGGCCCCGGCCATCCAGCACCTTTTCAGGCTTTCTTGGCCGCCTCGTGGTAGACCAAAAGAGGCGCCTTGTTTTCATCAATCGTCGACTCATCCACGACCACTTTTTCCACATTGCTCACACCGGGCAAGTCGAACATGGTGTCAATCAGCGACTGCTCCAGGATAGACCGCAGACCGCGTGCACCTGTCTTGCGGACCAGCGCCTTGCGAGCAATGGCCTTGAGCGCAGAGGGGCGAATCTCCAGATCGACCCCTTCCATGGCCAGCAACTTGCTGAACTGCTTGACGACGGCATTCTTGGGCTCAGTCAAAATTTTCACCAGTGCGTCTTCGGTCAGTTCAGCGAGTGTCGCCACCACGGGCATGCGACCGACCAGTTCGGGAATCAAGCCAAACTTGATCAGGTCTTCCGGCTCCACGTCCTTGAAGGCCTCGGTCAGGCTGCGCGTTTTCTTGCTCTTGACCGACGCGCCAAAACCGATTCCAGAAGCCTCGGTCCGGCTTTCAATGACCTTTTCCAGACCAGAGAAGGCGCCGCCACAGATGAACAGGATATTGGTGGTGTCGACCTGCAGGAAGTCCTGGTTCGGGTGCTTGCGCCCGCCCTGAGGCGGTACCGAGGCCATGGTGCCCTCGATGAGCTTGAGCAAGGCCTGCTGCACGCCCTCGCCCGACACGTCGCGGGTGATGGAGGGGTTATCCGACTTGCGAGAAATCTTGTCAATCTCGTCGATGTACACAATGCCCTGCTGGGCCCGCTCGACTTCGTAATTGCAGCTTTGCAAGAGCTTCTGGATGATGTTTTCGACGTCTTCGCCGACATAGCCGGCTTCAGTCAGTGTGGTGGCGTCGGCCATCACAAAGGGCACATTGAGCGTGCGCGCCAGAGTTTGCGCCAACAGCGTCTTGCCAGACCCGGTAGGGCCGACCAGCAAGATGTTGCTCTTGGTCAGCTCAACGTCATCCTTTTTGGCGGAGTCCTTGTGGCGCAGGCGCTTGTAGTGGTTGTAGACGGCCACGGCCAAAATGCGCTTGGCCGGATCCTGACCGATCACATAGGCGTCGAGGGTGGCCTTGATCTCTGCGGGCGTGGGCAAGTCACTGCGCGGCTGAATACCGTCTTCGCCCACGGGCAACTCATCGCGAATGATCTCGATGCACAGATCAATGCACTCATCGCAGATAAAAACAGAGGGTCCCGCGATCAGTTTTTTGACCTCGTGCTGACTCTTGCCGCAAAACGAGCAGTAGAGCGTTTTTTCGCTGGAAGAGCCTTTTTTCTCGGCCATTGCTGATTGCCTTTTCGCATGCCCTGGACAGGGCTTGTATCGGAACTACGGTGAACTCAGGAAAATCTGCATCAACCCGTTCGGTACTCGGACCCAACGAGGCAGCCTGGGCAGACCCAAGCCCAATGATAACCAAATGGAAACGGCGTCTTCCGTATCAGAAAACGCCGTTTTTGCACTGCCAGGCAGAGCTTTGTGTTTTAGGGCCGCTTGGCGATCACCTGATCGACCAAACCGTAGGCCTTGGCGTCTTCGGCGAACATGAAGTAATCGCGTTCGGTGTCACGCTCGATCTTCTCGATGGGCTGACCCGTGTTGTCTGCCAGGATGCGGTTGAGCTGATCGCGGGTCTTCAAAATATCGCGGGCATGAATCTCAATATCGGTCGCTTGGCCTTGAGCCCCGCCCGAAGGCTGGTGAATCATGACGCGCGAGTTCGGCAGGGAAAAACGCTTGCCTTTGGTGCCGGCCGACAGCAAAAACGCGCCCATGCTGGCGGCCATGCCCACGCACAAAGTCGACACGTCAGGTTTGATGAACTGCATGGTGTCGTAAATGGCCATGCCCGCCGTGACCGAGCCGCCCGGGGAGTTGATGTAAAAGGAAATATCCTTGTCAGGATTTTCACTCTCCAGAAACAGCAGTTGAGCCACCACCAGGTTAGCGGTCTGGTCGTTCACCGGACCCACCAGAAAAATCACACGCTCCTTGAGCAGCCGGGAGTAAATATCGTAAGAGCGCTCGCCACGGCCGGACTGCTCAATCACCATCGGCACCATGCCCAGGCCCTGAGTTTCCATGGCACCGCCGCGGGAGCCAGCAAATGCACCGCCGTAATTGTTGTTGAACACCATCGTTTTTCTCCAGAGGAATAGCAATCGGGTTAGCAGCCTATCGGACCCGGACCAGGGAGTTGGATCCAGCCCTGCAGACTCCTGGCAAGGTCAGACCGGAATTGAGCGGGTACCTTGACAGCTTTGCCAGACACCCGCAGCAGCCGGATCGTAACTAATTCCAAATGGGGACAGTGCGCAAAGACACAAGTCCCCGGGTCCACCTCATCAGCGGTCCTGGTTTTGAGCCATCAACTCGTCAAATGACACGGTTTTAGCCGTGACCTTGGCCTTGGACAGAACAAAATCCGTGACGTTGTTTTCAATGACCACGGCCTCGACCTCGGCCATGCGGCGGTTGTCGCCGAGGTACCAACGCACCACGTCTTCCGGCTTTTCGTAGCTGGCGGCCAGCTCTTCAATATGGGCCTTGAGCTGGTCTGGCTTGGCCTGCAGTTCATTGCCACGCACGAGTTCGGCCACCACCAGGCCCAGACGCACACGCTTTTCAGCTTGCGGACGGAACAGGTCGTCGGGGATCGGCGCTTTGTCCGCGTCCTTGATACCACGCTGTTTGAGGTCAGCACGTGCACCCTCAACCATGCGTTCGACCTCGGCCTGAATGCTGGCCTGCGGCAAATCGAGTTCGGCGTTGGCCACCAGGGCGTCCATGACGGCCGCCTTGTTACGAGCCAGCAGGCGGAATTTGACTTCACGCTCAAGGTTTTTACGAATGTCCGCACGCAAGCCAGCCACAGTCTCGTCAGCAATGCCGAGCGACTTGGCCAGTGCTTCATTGACTTCTGGCAGATTCGCCGCTTCAATTTTCTTGACCGTCACCATGAAGTCGGCCTGCTTGCCGGCGACATCCTTGCCGTGGTAGTCGGCAGGGAAGCTCAGCGGGAAAGTCTTGCTTTCGCCCGACTTCATACCGCGAACGGCGTCCTCAAACTCCTTGAGCATCTGGCCTTCGCCGATCAGGAACTGGAAGTCTTCAGCCTTGCCGCCAGCAAAAGTCTCGCCATCAATCTTGCCCTCGAAGTCGATGGTGGCGCGGTCGCCGTCCTGGGCGGCAGCGTCGGCCGGGCGCTGGGCGAACGTGCGGCGCTGCTTGCGCAAAATATCAATGGTCTTGTCGATGGCTTCTTCGCTGACTTCAGCACTGAGTTTTTCGACTTCGGCGCCGGTCAAGTCCCCAATCTTGACTTCGGGGTAGACCTCGAACACCGCGTCAAACTGCAACTCGCCCTCAGGCGCGCCTTCTTTTTCGCTGATGCGGGGCTGGCCGGCCACGCGCAACTTAGCTTCGTTGGCAGCGGCTGAAAAAGCTTCGCCAACCTTGTCATTCATGACTTCGTAGTGCACCGAATAGCCGTAGCGCTGGGCCACGACATTCATGGGTACCTTGCCCGGACGAAAACCGTCCATCTTGACGGTACGGGCCAGGCGCTTGAGGCGGCTGTCAACTTCAGACTGAATGACATTGACTGGCAGCGTCAATGTCATTTTGCGTTCCAGCTTTTCAAGCGTTTCTACGGTGACGGCCATGATCTACTCCTAAATTCCTGCTAGGGACATTAACAAACAGACAGGCAACGGCTGTGAACACAAACCGCTGCCTGAAGAAAAGAAGTGGTGCGCGGGGCCGGACTCGAACCGGCACGGTATTGCTACCGTCAGGACCTAAACCTGGTGCGTCTACCAATTTCGCCACCCGCGCGCCTGAAATAAAGGCGAGAGCTGACGACTCGAGAATGTTCCCGCGCCGTTGACCCCCGCCTGAAATCGGACAACTTTTGATTTTAGCCTGTATCTATAGCCCGCCCGGCGCGCGGGCATCCGCGAGCTGCCCGGGGGACAGCGGCGCGTCGTCTGCACCGCCCTTGGGACGGTGCAAACTCAACTTATTCCCGCTTGACCCTGAACCAGGCGGCATACATGGCTGGCAGTGCCAGCAAAGTCAGTGCCGTGGCGACGACCAGGCCCCCCATGATGGCAACAGCCATCGGCCCCCAGAAAACACTGCGCGACAACGGAATCATCGCCAGCACTGCCGCCGCAGACGTCAGCACAATGGGTCGCAATCGCCGGACGGCGGACTCGACAATCGCATCCCAGGCGGGCACGCCACGGGCCCGATCCTGCTCGATCTGATCGATCAAAATCACGGAATTGCGTTGAATCATCCCCATCAAGGCAATGACCCCCAGCAGGGCCACGAAACCAAAGGGTCGCCCCAGCAGCAGCAAGGCAGCCGCCACCCCCGCAATACCCATCGGGCCGGTCAAGAAAACCAGCACGGCGCGGCTAAAGCTGTGCAGTTGCAGCATCAGCAGCGTGAAGGTCAGAAACAGCATGATCGGCAGGCCCGCGGCAATCGACGCCGATCCCTTGCTGCTTTCTTCCACGGCCCCCGCCACATCAATGCGGTAACCCGCCTGACCGTTGCTTTGCCAGCGTTTTTCCAGTGCTTTCAAGGCAGGCAGCAATTGCTCGGTGACCGTGGCGCCCTGCAGGCCTTCGACGATATCGCTCTGAACGGTGATCGCATAGCTGCGATTTTCACGCCACATCACGCCCGGCTCCCAACCCATCACGGGCCGAGCTATTTGCGTCAGCGCAATGGATTTGCCAGATGCCGTCGGCAAGTAGGCGCCGGCCAGGTCGCTGATCGCCTGGCGCTCGTCCAGTGGCTGGCGCAAGACGATGTCAATGAGTTTGTCGCCATCGCGGAACTGCCCGACCGGCGCGCCGGTCAGGTTCACCCGGGAAGCCTGCGCAATCGACTGGCTGCTAACCCCCAGCGCGCGCGCTTTGGCCTGATCGACCTCCAGGCGAATGACCTTGACCGATTCATTCCAGTTGTCGTTGACGCCGCGGGTGTTGCTGTTTTGCCGCATCACCGCCTTGACCTCGTCAGCACGCTCACGCAGTACCAGCGGATCACCACCGACCACCCGGAACTGCACCGGGTAAGCCACCGGCGGGCCATTGGGCAAGAGCTTGACGCGGCCGCGGACCTCAGGGAATTCCTGTGCCAGCAACGCCGGCAGCACCATCCGCAAGGTTTCACGCGCCCGCAAATCCTTGGCCATCACGATGAATTGCGAGACATTGGTCTGTGGGAAAACTTGGTCCAGCGGCAGGTAAAAACGCGGCACGCCCGAGCCGATCCAGGTGCTGACCGCGCCCACGCCCGGCTCCTTGAGCAAACGGGCCTCGACGCGCTTGGCAATGGCTTCGCTCGCTGCAAACGAAGTCCCCTCGGGCGACCAGATATCGACCATCACTTCCGGCCGACTGGAATCCGGAAAGAACTGCTGCTGAACCCGGCCCATGCCGACCAAACCCAGCGCAAATATCAGCAAGGTCGCGCCAATGGTCAGCCAGCGATGCAGCACGCACCAATGGACCATGCGCCGAAAGTAGCTGTAAAACGGCGTGTCGAAATGTTCCTGGTGCGCAACACCCGGATCGGCTGCCACGCGGCTTTTGAGCAGCAGCGTTCCCAGATAAGGAACGAAGTAGACCGAGACAATCCAGCTGAGCACCAAAGCAATCACCGTCACGGCAAAAATCGCAAAGGTGTACTCACCGGTCACCGACTTGGCAATGCCGATGGGCAGAAAACCGACCGCCGTGATCAAGGTTCCCGTGAGCATGGGCATGGCTGTGACTTCGTAGGCGAAGGTCGCGGCGCGCACCTTGTCGTAACCCTCCTCCATCTTGCGCACCATCATCTCTACTGCAATGATCGCGTCGTCGACCAACAGACCCAGCGCAATGATCAAGGAACCCAGCGAAATCTTGTGCAGGCCTATGCCCCAATAGTCCATGGCTAAAAAGGTCATGGACAGCACCAGGGGAATCGTGATGCCCACCACCAGCCCTGGACGCATATCGACGTAGTAACGCCGCCAGAGCGGCAAGCCAGCGGCGTTGGCCCGCTTGTGCAGCCCCAGACTGACAAAGCTCACGGCCAGCACGATCAGCACCGCCTCGACCAGCACACTGACAAATTCATTGACCGAGCTGGTGACCATTTTGGGCTGGTCCTGCAGCTGCACCAACTGCACACCGGCCGGCAAAGTCTGACGCAGGCGCGCAGTCAGTTTATCCAGCGAGCGGCCCAGCGCCACGATATCACCTCCCTTGGCCATCGAGACCCCCAGCGCAATGACTTCCTTGCCCTGATGACGCACTTTCACCAGGGGCGGGTCGACATACCCGCGCTTGATCTCGGCGATATCGCCCAACCGCAACTGACTGCCGGAGCTGCTGCGAATCGGCATGGCTGCCAGCTGCTCGGCCGCCACAAACTGCCCCTGAACCCGAACCTGCAGGACGTCCAGCGGCGTTTGCACGGTACCAGCCGACTCCACTGCGTTTTGCTGGTTGAGCTGCGCCAGCACCTGGGAAAAATCAAGGCCCAACTGCGACAGCCGCTTTTGCGAGACTTCAAGAAAGAGTTTCTCATCCTGGGTGCCGAAGAGTTCAACCTTGGCCACATCGGACACCCGCAGCAATTGCTCGCGCACATCATCGGCCAGGGTCTTGACTTCGGCATAGCTAAAGCCATCCGCCTCCAGTGCATAAATCACGCCATACACATCGCCAAAATCATCGTTGAAAAATGGGCCCTGCACGCCGGCGGGCAGGCTGCCACGCATGTCGCCAATCTTCTTTCGAACCACGTACCAGACGTTGGCCACCTCGCTGGCCTTGGAGGAGTCCTTGAGCTGAAAAATAATCTGCGACTCGCCGGGCTTGGAATAGCTGCGGATATTGTCGCCGTAAGGCACCTCCTGCAGCGCGCGCTCGAGCTTGTCGGTGACCTGCTCGGCCACCTGCTGAGCACTGGCACCCGGCCAGTAGGTGCGCACCACCATCGCCCGAAAGGTAAAGGGCGGGTCCTCGTCCTGGCCCAGCTGAAAGTAGGCGGCAAAGCCCAGCAAGAGCATGACCACCATGAGGTAACGGGTCAGGGCCGGATGGTCCAGAGCCCATTTGGACAGATTGAATTTGCTCGGTGGCTCGGGAGGTACTGCGTTCGGCGAGGTCTGGTCAGGGGCTTGGCTCATGATCGGATCACTTCGCAGCCGAAGCAGCAGACGTCGGCACCGCGACCGGCGCGGCAGGCCCCGCAGGACTGCTCTTGTCGCGGTAAATACTGACCTTTTGACCGGGAGAAAGTACATGCACGCCGGTGCTCACCACCAGCATGCCCGACGTCAGACCCGAAGCGATCACCACCTGATTGCCGTCGGCCGTGGCCACCTGCACGGGCTGGGACTTGACTGTCGACGTGGCAGGATCCAGCACCCAGACCGCCGTGGCGCCGCCCTCCTGGCGCAAGGCTGTGGTCGGCAGCTTGATCACCGGGCGACCCTGCAGGCCACCACCGCCCAGCCCGGGCACCGCCACCGTGACGGTAGAGCCCAGTGCCGGCGCGGCCTGCGACGCGCCAAGGGCCACTTTCACGGCGTAAGTGCGGGTAGCGGGGTCGGCGCTGGCGCCAACTTCACGCACCTGGCCACTCTGGCCGACGCTCTGCAAAGCATTTGGGCCGCTGCCTGGCTCACCCGCTGCGGCCCAAGCCCTGACCGTGACCGCCTGCCCGATCCTGAGCGCAGCCACCTTGTCTTCAGGCACCGAAAAAACCACATCACGCGGGCCATCGGCAGCAATACGCAGCACCGGCACACCCGCCGACACGACTTGACCAGCTTCAGCCTCAACCGCCGTCACCACGCCGGAGACGTCGGCTACCAGCGAGGCGTAACTGGCCTGGTTCACTTGCAGCGCCAGCTGCGACTGGGCCTGATCAAACTGCGCCTGCGCCGCCTTGAGAGCGGCCTCCCGGCGCTCCAGTTCGGCACCGCTGATGAAGCTCTGGTCCTTGAGCGCCTGGTAGCGCTTGTAGTCGGCCGCGGCCAGATCGAGGTTGCTGCGCGCTGCAGCAATCTGGGTACGAACGGCCTCAACCGCCAGTTGCAAATCCTGCGGATCGAGCTGAGCCAGCAACTGCCCCGCCTTGACGCGCTGCCCCACCTCGGCCTGCCGGCGAATGACCTTGCCGCCAACCCGAAAACCCAGCCGTGACTCGACCCGCGCCCGCACCTCGCCCGGGTACTCGTAGCCCGAGACATAACTCTCTGAGCCC
>CAIMVC010000432.1 GCA_903844825.1 uncultured Burkholderiales bacterium
AGCAGCCTGCCTTGGCAAAACACCCGTGACCCGTACCGCGTGTGGCTGTCCGAGATCATGTTGCAGCAAACTCAGGTGAGCACGGTGCTGGATTACTACGCGCGGTTTTTGCAGCGGTTTCCCAGCGTGCGAGAGCTCGCCGCAGCCGAGCAGGACGAGGTTCTGGGGCTTTGGAGTGGCCTGGGTTACTACAGCCGTGCCCGCAACCTGCATCAGTGCGCGCGCCAGGTGGTCAGCGACCACGGCGGGGAGTTTCCTCGTTCGGCACTTCAGCTGCAGACCTTGCCGGGGATTGGCCGATCGACCGCCGCTGCGGTGGCCTCATTTTGTTTTCAGGAACGGGTGGCGATTCTTGACGGCAACGTCAAGCGGGTACTGACCCGGGTGCTGGGCTTTTCGGCTGACCTGGCACAGGCTTCGGCCGAGCGTCAGTTATGGAGCATGGCTGCTGAGCTGTTGCCCGACGCCCCGGCCATGCCGGCTTACACACAGGCCGTGATGGACCTGGGAGCCTCGGTTTGCTCATCAAGACAGCCTCAGTGCCTGATCTGCCCGGTGCAGGCGCTGTGTGTGGCGCGGCTGGAGGGTCAGCCCGAGCGCTATCCTGTCAAAACCAGGAAGCTCAAACGCAGCGCGCAGGCGCTTTGGTTGTTATGGGCGCACAAGCCTGATGGCTCGGTCTGGCTGGAGCGCCGCGCCGCGTCGGGGATCTGGGGCGGGCTCTACTGCATGCCCGTGTTTGTCAGTCAGGAGGACTTGTTGTTGAGCCTACCTCCCGCCCGGCAGGCGGGGCTCGAGGCCATGCCAACGTTTGTGCATGTGCTAACTCACAAAGACCTGCACCTCAAGCCCATGCGAAGTGCCCAACCCGCGCGCGACCCGCAGCCCGCTGTGACGGCGGCCGACGGACCGAGCGGCGCCTGGTTTGGCCCCGATGCCTGGCCATCGCTCGGCCTGCCAGCGCCCATTCGCAAATTGCTGGTCGAGAGCGCGAGCGGCGCTGTTTAGGCGCATCAGCGCCAAGAATAATCGGGCGGATGGGGCGCCTACATCCTGGCTTGAAACACCAGGCCCGCGTGCTCGCGCAGCGCGTGGAACTTGATCTTGGGCCATTGCTGCTCGACGGCGCGCAGCGTGGCGCTGTGGTCTACGAGCAGCGTGGGCGCGTCAACCGCGTCCAATGCCACGCGGTGAGCGTTGGCATCCATGAACTTTTTCAGCTCATTGGCGTCGTCCGAGGTGACCCAGCGTGCCAGATTGAAGTTGCTGCCCATGATCCGGGCTTTGACGCCGTATTCGTGTTCCAGCCGGTGCGCGACCACCTCAAACTGCAGTTGCCCCACAGCGCCTAGCAACAACAGCGAGCCGGCAATGGGCCGAAAGACCTGAATCGCGCCTTCTTCACCGAGTTGCGTCAGTCCGGCGCGCAGTTGCTTGCTGCGCAGCGGGTCGGCGACTTCGACCACGCGAAACATCTCGGGCGCAAAAAAGGGCAGACCGGTGAATTGCAGCGCCTCGCCCTCAGTCAGGGTGTCACCTAGTTGCAGCACGCCATGGTTCGGGATGCCGATGATGTCCCCCGCAAAGGCGGTATCGAGCAGCTCGCGACGCTGGCTCATGAAGCTCACCACCGTGTTGGGCCGCAACTCCTTGCCGCTGCGAACCACTTTGAGCCGCATGCCGCGCGTGAATTCCCCGCTGGCTACGCGCAAAAACGCAATGCGGTCGCGATGGGCCGGGTCCATGTTGGCCTGAATCTTAAAGACCACGCCGGAGAATTTTTTCTCTTCCGGCTGAACCACGCGCTGAATGGCCGGCCTATCGGATGGTGCAGGCGCCAGATCGACCAGCGCATCGAGCACCTCCTGCACGCCGAAGTTGTTGATGGCCGAGCCGAAGAACATGGGCGTTTGCTTGCCGCTCAGAAAGGCTTCGCGGTCAAACTCGGGTGAGGCTCCGTTGAGCAATTCGAGTTCGTCTTGCGCCTGTGTGAATTCAGCGCCAAAGCGCTTTTGTGCTTCGCTGTTGTCCAGACCTGCCAGGATTTCATCGTCACCGCCGGCCTTGTCTTCGCCAGGGCTGAAGACGCGCATGCGTTTTTCACGGCGGTCAAAAACACCATGGAAAAGCTTGCCCATGCCCACTGGCCAGGTAAAGGGCACCACCGTCATGCCCAGTTCCTGCTCGATCTCGTCCATCACGCTCATCGGGTCTTGCACCTCACGATCCATCTTATTGACAAACGTCAGGATGGGTGTGTTGCGGGCACGGCAAACCTGCAGCAGCCGCCGGGTTTGCGGCTCAACGCCGTTGGCCGCGTCAATCACCATCAGCGCGGCGTCCACCGCCGTCTGCACCCGGTAGGTGTCCTCAGAAAAATCCTGGTGCCCGGGGGTGTCCAGCAGGTTGATGACTCAGTCCCGGTATTCCATCTGCATCACCGAGCTGGCCACGGAAATACCGCGCTGCTTTTCGATCTCCATCCAGTCGCTGGTGGCGTGGCGTGCGGCCTTTCGGGCTTTGACCGAGCCTGCGATCTGGATCGCGCCAGAAAAAAGCAGCAATTTCTCTGTCAGCGTGGTTTTGCCCGCGTCTGGGTGAGAAATGATGGCAAAGGTGCGGCGGCGCTTGACCTGCTTGGCGATTTCGGGTGTTTCGGACATAACCCCGCATTATCGGCGACGGGGGTCAGTCTGTCCCGACGCCATCTTCCGGCTCTTGCGGGCGAAAGCGCGGCTGCCGTACCCCGTCGATCACGACCTCCTCGTTGAACATGGCGGCCGGTCTGACCCACATGCCCCTTTCGCCGTAAAGCGCCCGGTACAGCGTCATGGGTTCCAGGCTTTCGCTGTGCCTAACGGTGCCCAGCACTTCGTAGGGCAGGCCTTTGTAGTGGCGGTACAGGCCGGGCGGGGTCTCGATCAGGGGTGGCAAAACTTCAGACATGGTGGTGTGGCGTTCAAGGCTTGGTGCGCAGGTGCTTGCGGTGGGACAATGGGCGGCTATGCATCCTAAAGCCCTTCTGGACAGTTGTTCCGAGCTTCTCAAACAAGTTTTGCGATTCGATCACCCCGCCGACATGGTGGTTTCCCGACATTTCCGTGAGCAGCGACTCGGCCCCCGCGAGCGGTCGACGCTGGCCGAGACGGTGTATTCGGTGCTACGAAAAAAGTCGCTTTTTGCCTATCTGGCCCAGCATGGCAGCGGCGCGCCCGAGCGTCGCCTGGCGATTCTTGGTTTCGCCACCGAACGCGACTATTTGCTGGGCGCTTTGACGGACACTGAAAAGGATTGGCTTGCGCGCTGCGATCAGGTCAAGCCGGCCGACTTGATGGAGTTGCATCGCCACAACCTGCCGCAGTGGCTGGTGGAGCCGTTGAAATCGCAGCTCGGCGATGACTTTTGGCCCATGGTGGAGAGCCTTAATTCGCCCGCCGGGCTTGATTTGCGCGTCAATACGCTCAAGGACAAACGCGATCAGGTGCAAAAAGAGCTGGCCAAGGCGGGCGTCAAGAGCGCTGCCACGCCTTACTCCCCCTGGGGCCTGCGTCTTGCGGACAAGCCGCAGTTGGGCAAACTCGACGTCTTCACCCGTGGCGCTTTTGAGGTCCAGGATGAAGGCTCTCAATTGCTGGCCTTGCTGGCCGATGCCAAGCGAGGGGAAATGGTGGTCGACTTTTGTGCCGGCGCCGGCGGCAAGACGCTGGCCTTGGGGGCCTCCATGCGCAATACCGGCCGGCTTTATGCTTTTGACACCTCCGGCCACAGGCTTGATGCGCTCAAACCCCGGTTGGCGCGCAGCGGCTTGTCGAACGTCCATCCGGTGGCCATCGCACATGAGCGAGACGACCGCATCAAGCGTCTGGCCGGCAAGATCGACAGGGTGCTGGTCGATGCGCCCTGTTCCGGTCTGGGCACGCTCAGGCGCAATCCCGACCTCAAGTGGCGCCAGTCTCCAAAAGTCATCGAAGAGTTAACATTGACTCAGCAGGCGATTTTGCAAAGTGCCGCCAGGCTCCTGAAGCCGGGTGGGCGGCTGGTGTATGCGACCTGCAGCCTTCTGCAGCAGGAAAATGAGGCAATTGCCGAAGCGTTTGGGGCGGCCAACCCGGGCTTCACAGCCTTGCCGGTGGCCGGCTTGCTGACTCAGCTGGGCCTGGAAAATGCCGAATCGCTGTGCGCCGGGGCCCACCTGCGCCTATGGCCTCACCGGCACGGTACCGATGGGTTCTTTGCGGCGGTGTGGCAAAAGTCCTGAGCCGGCGTTGAAAATTGGCGGCAGATCACTATTTATTGATCTGAGTTAATGTTATTTGCCGTTTTTTCGACAAAACTTCTCATCTGTTGATTTTTCTGTTGGGCTTGGCGTTTTCAGGCTCTGCGCCTACAATCTCTGGGTTACCAAGTTGCCCGCCTGAGTGCTTGTTGACCTACGCAGCTTCGGACTGTTTAAAGGACCTGTATGACTTTATTTGATGCCGCCCTTGACTGGTTGGCGCATGGCCTCTGGAACATCACCTGGTGGCAGATGATCCTGTTCACGTTGGCTGTGACCCATGTCACCATGATCAGTGTGACGATTTTTCTGCACCGTCACCAGGCGCATCGTTCGCTGGATCTGCATCCCATTGCGTCACATTTTTTTCGCTTTTGGCTGTGGTTGACCACGGGCCAGGTGACCAAGGAATGGGCAGCTATCCACCGTAAGCATCACGCCAAGTGCGAGCAACCCGAAGATCCCCACAGCCCGCACATACACGGTATCAAAACCGTGCTGACGCGGGGTGCAGAACTCTACCGTGCCGAATCCAAGAACAAGGAGACCATGGCCCGCTTCGGCCACGGCACTCCGGACGACTGGATTGAGCGCAATCTCTACACTCGCTATTCCTGGCAGGGCGTCGGCTTGATGATGATCATTGACCTGGCTTTGTTTGGCGTGGGTGGTCTGGCGGTCTGGGCCATGCAGATGGCCTGGACGCCGATCATGGCTGCGGGGATCATCAACGGCGCTGGCCACTATTGGGGTTATCGCAATTTCGAAGCGCCCGACGCCAGCACCAACATCTCGCCCTGGGGCATCATCATCGCCGGCGAAGAGTTGCACAACAACCACCACACCTACCCCACGTCGGCCAAGCTCTCCATCAAGCCCTACGAGTTTGACATTGGCTGGATGTACATCAGTGTGCTGAAAAGTCTTGGCCTGGCCAGTGTCAAGAAGGTGCCGCCGAAATTGCAATTGGGAAACATTCAGCCGGTTGCCGACGAAAAAACGCTAGAGGCCCTGATTGCCCACCGCTACGAAGTGATGGCTGGCTACGCCCGCGAACTGCGCCGTGCCGGTCAGGCTGAGCTGTCGGCACTCAAAGCCCGGCAGGCAGATGTGTCAGTGCTCAAGGTTGCAACACGCTGGCTTCACCGCGATGACGACAAGGTCCCCGCGGCGGCCCGTTCGCAGATTGCGCAGGCCCGTGCGGAGCATCCGGTGCTCGACAAGATGGTGACCATGCGTGAGGAACTGCGTCAGATGTGGTTGTCGACCTCGGCGTCGCGAGAGCAACTGGCCAGGGATCTGCAGGGCTGGTGCGCCCGTGCAGAGGCCAGCGGTATTTCCGCGCTGCAGGAGTTTTCGCAAAAACTGCGGTCTGCGCGAGCCTGATTGCGCAGGTTGTGCCCTCAACGAAAAAACCACCGCTCTCGGTGGTTTTTTTCATTTGGTGCGCCCAGCAAGGACGCACGGGCTTTGAGCGCTGGGCCTGTCAGTCCAGCGCCTCCCGTATGCCTTGGAGAAAGTCCCGCACGACCGGCACCACCAACTCGCGTGGCTGGCCATCGATGAGCTGGATGATTCTTGAGCCGATCACCACGGCGTCGGCGACTCGACTGATTGCCTTGGCGGTGGCTGCATCGCGGATGCCAAAGCCCACGCCCACGGGCACGCTCACGTGTTCACGGATGCGCGGCAGCATGGCTTCCACAGCGCCCAGATCGAGCGCGCCCGATCCAGTGACACCTTTGAGCGAGACGTAATAGACATAGCCGCTGGCGACCTGGGCCACCTGGGCCATACGCTCGGATGTACTGGTGGGCGCCAGCAGAAAAATCAGGTCCATGCCTTTTTCGCGCAGCTGTGCGGCAAACGCCACGCAGTCTTCGGGCGGGTAGTCGACGATCAGCACGCCATCGACGCCGGCATCGGCCGCGTCGTTAACGAAGGCCTGGGTTCCGCGCTTGAAGTTGTAGGCCTCCACCGGGTTGGCATAGCCCATCAGCACCACCGGGGTTGTCTGGTCTTGCTGGCGAAAAATACGCACCATCTCCAGCACCTGTACCAGACCGATGCCGGCCGCCAGGGCCTTGTCGCCGGCTTTCTGAATCACCGGGCCGTCGGCGCTGGGGTCAGAAAATGGCACACCGAGCTCGATCACGTCGGCGCCACCGGCGACCATGCCGTGCATCAGTTTGGGCGTGATGTCGGCGTACGGAAAGCCGGCCGTGACATAGGGGATCAGAGCCTTGCGGCCTTGCGCCAGCAGGGCGCTCAT
Organism: uncultured Burkholderiales bacterium; assembly: GCA_903844825.1. Classification (GTDB taxonomy): domain Bacteria; phylum Pseudomonadota; class Gammaproteobacteria; order Burkholderiales; family Burkholderiaceae_C; genus Polaromonas. Next base: position 6,549 of record CAIMVC010000432.1, read on the forward strand.
GACGCCTTGAATACGGCTCATGATTTGAGCTCCACCACCTGCGTGCCACCCTTGACGCCTTGCCCCTGGCAGGACGGCCGGCAGTAAAAGTCGGCACCCGACAGGTCGGCCACGGTACCAATATCCTTGTCGCCGCGGCCCGAGAGGTTGACCAGAATGGTCTGGTCGGGCGCCATGGTTTTGGCCAGTTTCATGGCGTACGCCACGGCGTGGCTCGATTCGAGCGCCGGAATAATGCCTTCGGTGCGGCACAGGTAGTGAAAGGCCGACAACGCTTCGGCGTCGGTGATGCCCACATACTCGGCGCGGCCGATGTCTTTCAAAAACGCATGCTCGGGGCCCACGCCGGGGTAGTCCAGGCCGGCGCTGATGCTGTGCGTCTCGGTTACCTGACCGTCGTCATTTTGCAGCACGTAGGTGCGGTTGCCGTGCAGCACGCCGGGGGTTCCGCGCTGCAGCGAGGCCGAGTGCCGGCCGCTGTCCATGCCTTCGCCAGCCGCTTCGATGCCGATCAGGCGCGTTTTTTCGTGCTGGATGTAAGGGTGAAAAATACCCATGGCGTTGCTGCCGCCACCCACGCAGGCGAGTACGGCGTCGGGTTGCTTGCCGCCGGTCATCTCGGGCATTTGCGCCAGGCACTCCTGCCCAATCACGCTCTGGAAGTCGCGCACCATCATGGGGTAAGGGTGCGGGCCGGCGACGGTGCCGATGATGTAGAAGGTGTTGTCCACGTTGGCCACCCAGTCACGCATGGCCTCGTTGAGCGCATCCTTGAGGGTTTTGCTGCCGCTTTCCACTGGCACTACGCTCGCACCGAGCAGTTTCATGCGGTAGACGTTGGGGCTTTGGCGCTTGACGTCTTCGCTACCCATGTAGACCACGCACTCCAGACCGTAGCGTGCGCAGATGGTGGCGGTGGCCACGCCATGCTGGCCGGCGCCGGTTTCCGCGATGATCCGGGTTTTGCCCATGCGGCGGGCCAGAATGATCTGACCCAGCACATTGTTGATCTTGTGCGCCCCAGTGTGGTTCAACTCATCCCGCTTC
>CAIMVC010000433.1 GCA_903844825.1 uncultured Burkholderiales bacterium
CCTACGACGTGAGCAGCAAGCCGCCGGCAACGATTGAGTGGGAGTGACCCCAGTCTTCAGGGTCAACCCTTTGCCGTTCGCCCTGAGTTGAAAAAGGTCAGCCTCCGCTACCCACCGTTTGCCTTGAGTTATCGAAGGGTTAGCTCCGCGATCCGGCTTGATCAATTAATTTGGTTGGCCCCGTCTTAATTACTGCACGTGCTGAAGGAGAACCCTTGGATACCTCATGGCCAACGGTGACCCAAACTTCGCCCCCTTAGGCCATCCGCGCCACTGAGATACCCAAGCGCCAAGCGCGGCTTGAGCTCGCGTCGCGTCAAGAGCGTGCATCTCGGTCTGTCCCCAAGCTTCTTCAGGCTGCTGTGGGGGTCATCGCTGCCACTGCCGGGCTTTCGTATAGACTTTCTTGCTTTAAAAGGGGAAGTGTCATGCGATTGTTCCGAAGTCTGTTGGTCCTTTCGGCTTGTGCGCTGTCGGGTGTGAACGCCTGGAGCCAGGGCTATCCGTCGCATGCGATCAAATTGGTCATGCCTTTTGCCCCGGGTACCGGGGCGGAAGTCGCCTTGCGGGTGATTGCCGAGCGTTTGGGCACGGCCCTGAAGCAGCCGGTCGTGATTGAAAATCGTCCGGGTGCGGGATCGACGCTTGGGGCGGATCTGGTGGCCAAGGCTGCACCCGACGGCTATACCCTGGCGGCATCCTTTAACTCGTCGATTGCCCCCGGGCCGCTGATGTACAGCAAGATGCCCTACGACTCGCTCAAGGACTTTCATCACATTGCGCTGATCGGCGTCTACCCGCAGTACGTGATCGTGAAAACCGACCATCCTGCCAAATCCATGCAAGAACTTTTGGCGATGGTCAAAGCCAAGCCGGGAACCGTCAATTACGCCTCTGCGGGCGTTGGAACGTCTGGCTTTTTGGCGGCTGAGTTGCTCAAGCAGACCTTGGGACTGAACATGACCCACGTTCCCTACAAGGGGCCGGCGCCTGCAATTACCGACTTGCTGGGTGGTCGTCTGGACATGGTGCTGACGGCCAGTGCGTCTGAACTGGTCAAGGCGGGCAAGGTCCGGGTGCTGGCCGTGACGAGCGACAAGCGTGTGCCGTCTTTTCCTGATATTCCGACCCTTGACGAACTCGCGCCAGGCGTGCAGGCCGTGTCGTGGTTCGGCATCTCGGCGCCGGCACAGACCCCCCCGGCGATTACCGCGCGGCTTGAAAAAGAGCTGCTGGCAATTTTGAATACGCCCGAAATGAACGCGCGGCTGTCGGACCCGGTCGTTGGCATGTCCCCCATGCCCCTGGGTTCCGAAAAATTTGTCGCCTTCATTCAAAAGGAAATTCGGGTCTGGACGCCGGTCATCAAGCAGGGCAATATCCGGGTCGACTAACCCTTGTGCGCTGGGTCGCCCTGGGCATGGTTGAGCCAACGCCACAGCGTTGAGCGGCTCACGCCCAGGCGCCGCGCGGCCTGCTGCCGGTTGCCCCGGCTGGCGAGCAGCGCGGCCTCGGCTTTGTCCTTGTCACTGCCTTCGGCGAGCGGTATTTCCGGCGCACTGGGCGCGGACGAAAACAGCTCCGGGATATCTTCTTGCAGGAGGGCCATGTCGATGTCTTCGATGTTGGCGAAGGGCTGCAGGCCAACGGCCAGGCGAATGCAGATGTTTTCCAACTCCCGCACATTGCCGGGCCAGTCGTAGGCCATTAGCCAGGGCATCAGCAGAGGCAGCACCGCGTCAGCGTCAAGGCGGGACTGCGCGTCTTGGAGCCGGTGCTTGAGGATGGCTCTGGCCAACAGCCCCACGTCATCGAGCCGTTCCCGCAAGGTAGGCAAAGCCAGGCACAAGGTGTGAATCCGGTAGTAGAGATCTTGCCGGAAGCGACCCTCGGCGACCAGTTGCGCCAGGGGCTGGTGGGTGGCCGCGACGATGCGCACGTCCACGGGGATGGCAGCCACTGCGCCCAGGCGGGTGATTTCCCTTTCCTGGAGCACACGCAGCAAACGCGTCTGCAGCGACAAGGGCATGTCTCCGATCTCGTCAAGAAAAAGGGTGCCGCTGTGGGCTGCCTCAAACAGGCCGCGCTTGCCGCCCCGGCGCGAGCCGGTGAAGGCGCCTTCTTCGTAGCCAAAGAGCTCGCTCTCGAGCAGCGTCTCGGGAAATGCCGCGCAGTTGACGGCCACGAAGGGTCTGCCGGCGCGCAGGCTTTCGTTGTGAATCGACTGCGCAAACAGCTCTTTGCCGACACCACTTTCGCCCGTGATCAGCACCGTCAGGTCGGTTCTGGCAAAACGGCGCGCCTTGTTCAATGCGTGCAGGAAGGCCTGGCTCTGGCCAATCAAGCCATCGAAACGGTAGCGCGCCGAATTTTGCTGGCGGCGTTGCTGTATGCGCAAACTGGTGTCGGCGTCCTGGATGGTGCGCGCGTCGTACAGCGTCAAGGCGGCGCCGACGATCATGCCGTGCTCGCGAATCGCGGTGCGGTTAACCACCCAGTCGCGATGCGCATAACGCTGCACCACCGAGCGCTCTTCGCGCCCGCTTTGGAGTATGGACTGCAGCGACAACTCGGCGTCGACATGGCTCAGGTCCTGGCCCAATAGCGATGCGTGTTCGCCTTTGATCAGCTTTTCCATGGGGGAGTTGATGGCGATGATGCGGTGGTCGCGGTCGACCGCGACCACGGCGTCCTGCAGGTTGTGCAGCACGCCGTTGAGTTGCTCGTAGCGTCCCGCCTCCAGTTGCGCGACACGCGCCAGCTCAATGGCGTCTTCAAAGCCCTGCCGTATGCTCGACAGCGAGTAAGCCAGCAGGCCGTGCAGGCCGGCTTCTTCGGCCAGCTCGACGACCAGGCTGGAGCCAACGATGACCTTGAAGCCTTCTTTGCGCAGTTGCTCAAAGCGCTGTCGTGCGTCTTCTGGCGTCTGATAAACGTACTGAGCGATTTCAATATTCAGCAGGTCCTTGACCGCGTCGAGCTCCGGAATCGTTTGGCCGTACATGACCAGGCCCACGCGCTTGTCGATTTCACGCGCCTTGATCAAGACCTGGAGGATGTCGAAGCCGCTGAGCTGTATCACCGCCACCGGGGCCTGCAATCCCGCCCGCAAAATGCTGGCGTTCGAGCCCGCGCTGACAAAAACATCGACCAGGCCACGCTCGATGCGATCCTTGCCAATGGCCAGCGCGCCGCTGAAGGTGCCATCAACGATTTCGATCACTGCGCGTTGGCTGTACTCGGCGATCACGGGCATGGCTGGCACCCGTATGCGCTGGTGCGCCACAAAGCAAAGACGTGGCAGGTGCTGCAGGGGTCGGCTGGCGTAGGTCATGCGGATGTCTCACGGATGTTTCATCAAGGTTGCACATGCAACGTTTAATTGTTTCATAAGTGTTGCACGTCCTCATGGGCTGTTGATGCCTGTCGCGCTGCAGGCAAAAAAACCTCGCAAAATCAAGCCTGTCTCGCTTGCGCCTCGTTGCGCTAGGGCTTGGCATGAGCCATGCTACTCCTGATGGGAGCGGTTAACGGCCGCGTAAATCTGATCTATCAAGGAGTTGTTTTGGCACTGGAACACATCACGGTCATCGACCTGACGCACATGCTCTCGGGCCCCTATGGCACCATGCTGCTGGCTGATCTGGGCGCGCGCACGATCAAGGTGGAGCCCCCAACGAGTGGCGAGGGTACCCGCCGCCTGCTTGAAAACGATCCTGATTACTCGCGTGATGGCATGGGCGCCTATTTTTTAACGCTCAACCGCAACAAACAAAGTGTTTGCATCGACCTCAAGACCGACGCCGGCAAGGCCGTTTTCCTGGATCTGGTGAAACACGCCGATGTGGTGTTCGACAACTTTGCGGTGGGTGTGCCCAAGCGTCTGGGGATTGATCACGCCACGCTGTCCAAGGTCAACCCGCGCATCATCACCTGTTCGGTAACTGGTTTCGGCGAGACCGGGCCCGAGATCAACCGGCCCGCGTTTGACCAGGTCGTGCAGGCGATGGGCGGCGGCATGTCCATCACCGGCACCGACGCGAGCGGCCCCACGCGCAGCGGCATCCCGATTGGTGACCTCGGCGGGGGCGTTTTCGGCACCATCGGTGTGCTCGCGGCGATTGCCGAACGCGAGCGCACGGGCTGCGGCCAACACGTTGACGTTTCGATGCTTGACGCTCAGATTTCCATGTTGAACTACATGGCCACCATGCAGCTGATGTCGGGAATTGTTCCGCGGGGAATCGGCAACGGGCACTTTGTGCATGTGCCCTACAACTGCTACCCGACCGAGGACGGGCACATCATCGTGGCCTGTATTGGCGACGCCTTTTTTGAGCGCTTCGCCCAGTTCATCGGCATCGCCGAGCTGCTCAAGCCCGAGTTTCGCCATCAGCCCGCCCGCTTTGCAGCCAAGGAAGAAATTGATGCGCTGGTCGCCGAACGTTTAAAAACCCAGCCCACGGCCTATTGGCAAGAGCAGCTGCAGTTGGCGCGTATTCCTTGCGGGCCGGTCAATAATTTTCAGCAGGCACTGGGCGACAGCCAAGTTCGTGCCCGCGACATGGTGGTCAGCGTGCAACTCAAGACCGGCGAGGTCGTGCAAATGCCTGGCAACCCCATCAAACTGTCGAATGCCCAGCAAAAGACCTACAGCTGCCCGCCGTCGCTTGGCGAACACACCGACGAGATCTTGTCGGGCCTGATGGGCTACGACGCCGACCAACTGGCACAGCTCAGAGCCCTGGGCGCGATTGCCTGAGCCGGATCCGCTGACATGAACCGCATCTTCATCACCGACGTGGCGCCGCGCGACGGCCTGCAAAACCAGCCGCAACCGGTTTCCACGCAGGCCAAGCTCGAGCTGATTGGCCTCCTGGCCGCAGCCGGCCTGAGCAGCATTGAGCTGACGAGTTTTGTCTCGCCCAAGGCGGTGCCGCAAATGGCCGATGCGGCTGAGCTGGTGCCGCTCGTCAACGCCGGCCATCCGTCGCTGCGAAGCTCGGTGCTGGTGCCCAACCTCAAGGGGCTTGAGCGCGCCCACCTGGCAGGCGCCCGCGAAATCGCGGTGGTCCTGTCGGCCACCGAGACCATGAACCGGAAAAACATCAACATGGGTTTGGCGCAGGCCACCGAGGTGTCAGAGCAAACGCTGCTGGCCGCTCACCAACTGGGGCTGCGCACGCGGGCCTATGTGGCCGTGGCTTTTGATTGCCCGTTCGAGGGCGCTACCCCGCTGGACACGGTGCTGCAACTGGCCAGTCGCATGCAGGCTGCCGGTGCTGGCGAGATTGTGATCGCTGACACCATCGGCTCCGCCTCGCCCGGGATGGTCAAGGAACGCCTGAGCGCCCTGGCTGGCACCGTGGCAGTGGACAAGCTGGCCGTTCATTTTCATGACACGCGTGGCATGGGCGTGGCCAACGCCTGGGCGGCACTTGAAGCTGGCGTTCGTCGCTTTGACGCCAGCACGGGTGGCCTGGGCGGCTGCCCGTTTGCGCCGGGCGCTGCCGGTAATCTGGCGACCGAAGACTTGGTGTTGATGGCCGAACGCAGCGGCTTTTCCACGGGCGTCTCAATGGATGGCCTCATGACGGCGATTGACTTTCTGGAGGCGCAGATGCAGCGCCCGCTGGGCGGACGTGCGATCAGTTGGTTGCGCCGGGAGCGCCAGAAACGGCGCGATGCTTCGGCCCAGGGCATGGATGTACCTGCATGAGTGGCGCCCACCGCGCCGCGTCGCGGCTGCTTGTGCCAGCGCCAGCGCCAGCGCCAGCGCTGCAGGCGGGCCCGGCCTCAAGGCATGTAAGTGCCGCCGTTGACATGCAAGGTCTGACCCGTCATGTAGGCGGCCGCGTCAGACAGCAGGAACATGACCGGACCCACCACGTCCTTGGGGGCCGCGATCCGGCCCAGGGGAACAACCTGGCCATAGCTGTCCGGGTTCAGCGTAGGCGCGGCTTGCTCGTCGGAGCGGCCCGTTCCGCCGCGCAAAAACGCGGTATCGACGGCGCCTGGCGCGACCGCGTTGACCCTTACCACCGGTGCATTTTCCAGGGCCAGTTGGCGCGTCAGCAAAATGATGCCCGCCTTGGCAGGGCCATAAGCGCCAAAGTTGGGGCGAGCCCAGGCGCCCAGGCCCGAGGCAATATGAACCAGGCTGGCGCGCTCAGATTGCTGCAGATAAGGCAGGACCGCGCGTGAAATATAAAAAGCGGCATCCAAGTTGCCATGAATCACATCCTGCCAGGTGTCCACAGACATGCTGGCCAGGGTTTGCGGTGCGGTCATGAACCCGACCAGGTTGACGCAGGCGTCAAGTCCGCCAAGTTCTTCGGCGGCAAGCGCCATGGCCTTGGCGACTGAATCGGGGTTTTTGGCATCCAGCTCGAAATGCGGCAGGCCGGCCACACGATGGCGCTCAATGGAGGCGGGTAAATCGGCAATGGCTACGCGCATTCCTTGCCGCTGGGCCTGCAACGCAATCGCGCGACCAATGCCGCCGCAGCCGCCTGCCAAAACGAGTTTCAAGGGAGTTGGCTGTGAAGAATGATCATGATCGAGGGTATGCACTTAAATAGCTCCGGTTAATTGCCAGTGGGTGATTCGTGAAAGATACCAGATCATCATGAAAACGATTCGAGAGATGACAGAAAAACCAATACCTGCCGAGGCGCTGGCTTGGTCTGACCGTCAGTGGCATTGAAATTGCGTGGCAATTGCGTGGCAATTGCGGCGCAGGAAGGCTCCCAGCGCCTTTTTATGACAGAATGAATTTTTAGCGGGCGGACAAATTAAACGTGCAACTCCTACAGCAAATCATAAATGGCCTGATGTTGGGCGGCATACTGGCCTTCGTGGCGGTGGCTTTTACCCTCACCATCGGTATGTTGAATTTTTTGAACTTCACCATTCCTGCGCTCTTCATGATCGCCGGCATGGTGACCTGGGCCTTGTCGTCATCCGGCGCCAATGTGTTGGGCCTGGGCTGGCACTGGGCCTGGGCCGCCGCCGCGGGTATTGGCTTTGCCGTGCTGGCGTCGCTGCTGATCGAGCGCTTTACCTACCGCTATATGAAGGCGCGCTTTGGCGACGCTACCGAACACGCCTTGCCGCTGGTGAGTTCTTTGGGTTTTCTGATTTTCTTCGAGCATCTGGCCTCGTCGATCTGGGGCAGCGACCCGCAACGCTTCGAGTTGCCGTTCAAGGACACCAACCTGCGCCTGGGTGAGTTGATCATTGGCGTTCCGCACCTGATCAGTTTGATTCTTGCCATAACACTGGTCGCCATGCTCAATATATTGCTGGTGCGCACCAAGGTAGGACGTGCCCTGCGGGCCATTGCCGAAAATCCAAATGCATCGACGCTGATGGGGGTCGAGGTACAACATATTGTCCCCGTTGTTTTTGTGATTGCCGGAGTCCTGTCGGGCTTGGCTGGAATTCTCTATGCCGCCAGTTATGGAACGGTGACACCATTCATGGGGGATGCAATTGCCACCGATGCGATTGCGGCCATGGTTCTGGGCGGACTCGGTAATATCTGGGGAGCCATTGCTGGCGGATTATTGGTCGGGCTGGTTAAAGTACTTGCCATTAGTACCTTTGGCGCAGAAATAGAAAAAATACCGGTTTGGGGGCTACTTTTGGTGATATTGATCATCCGGCCATCGGGTTTGTTCGGTCATACCCAGATTGGCAAAGGTAAATTCTGATGTCTGGATATTTCAGTGGTTTGCTGGCCTTGTTTGCCATCAATATTGTGATTGCTTATTCCGTCTTCATTCCGGCTTCTGCCGGCTTGCTGAATCTGGGGGCGGCCGGGTTTGTGCTGGTCGGTGGCTACACTGCCGGCGCCCTGACATCGCAGTTTGACCTGCCCCTTTGGGCGGCGCTCATACTGGGCTCGGTCCTGGCAGGTGCCGTCGCCTTTTTGATCTCTTGGCCAATTTTGCGGACACGCGGCGTCTACATGGTTCTGGCAACTTTTGCGTTTGCCGAGGTGGTGGCCGGGGTCTTGCTCAATATTCCCGCCCTGGGCGGCGCGGCAGGCTTGTCGGTGATGGCCTACGCTGGCCTGCAAACCGTGCTGCCGGTCACGCTGGCGGTGATTGTTTTTGTGGCCTGGCTGATGTCAACGCGCTTTGGCCTGTCGGTGCGTGCCATTCATGACGACGAAAGCGTGGCCCATCTTTTTGGTGTGAACCTGCGCGCAACCCAGGTGACGGCGCTGACCTTGGGCGGAGCCATCGGCGGCATGGGCGGCGCTTTGCTGGTGCACCAGTTCAACTTCATCGATGTGCAGTCCACGGGTGTGCTGTTCAGCATCTATGTGTTGCTGTATGTCCTGATGGGGGGCACGCAAACGGTCTGGGGGCCCATTTTTGGGGCAGCCTTTTTTACCCTGGCGCCTGAAGCGCTGCGCAAGTTGTCTGAGCTCAGCCCGACGCTAAAGTTTCTCGAAGGAGGCCGCTACATGGTCTTCGGCATGGCGGTAGTGCTGCTCATGATGTGGCGGCCCCAGGGCGTGATTACCCGAACGCTGCTGGAGCGTTTGCGCGCAGCCGTCTTGCCGCCGTCGTCGACAAGCAGCAAGGGGGCATCGTCATGAGCGCGGTACTTCAACTCTCGGGCGTGAGCAAATCGTTCGGTGGCCTCAAAGTTATTGACGACGTCAGCTTCGATGTTCGACGGGCCAGCAGAACGGCACTCATTGGCCCCAATGGCGCTGGTAAATCGACGCTCTTCAACCTGATTTCTGGTGTCTATCCCATTGATGCGGGCCGTATCGTCGCCCTCGGGGAAGACATCACGCGCATGTCCGTGGCCAAGCGGGTGGCCCATGGCGTGGCCCGCTCATTTCAAAATATTCGCCTGATGCCGCACTTGTCGACGATCGAAAACGTGATGCTCGGCGAGCACCACTTCAGCTCGCCGCTGGCGTTGGCGCGTGGTGCCAAGGCCTCGGAAAACGCCCGCGCCGCTCTGGCCGATGCCGGACTGGGCACTTATCCCGGTCAGGTGGTGGCCGATCTGCCTTACGGGATTCAAAAGCGAATCGAAGTGGTGCGCGCCATCATGGCCCGTCCCAGCATCTTGCTGCTTGACGAGCCAGCCGCGGGCCTGAACAGCGCCGAGACGGTCGAGCTCAGAGTGCTGCTGGAGCGTCTGTCTGACAAGGGCATCACCTTGCTGGTCGTCGAGCACGACATGCCTTTTGTACGCACCCTCTGCGACCATGTGGTGGTGCTGAACTTCGGCAAGAAAATTTTCGAAGGGACACCCGCTGCGGTGCACCAGGACCCCGGCGTGATGGAGGCCTACCTGGGCACGCCAGCGCCACTGCCAGGAGCCGCTCATGCTGCTTGAAGCACACGCGCTGCAAGTGAGCTACGGGCCCACCCAGGCAGTGCAGGAGATGTCCATGCACATCGCCGAGGGGGAAATCGTGACCGTTCTGGGCGCCAATGGCGCCGGAAAAACATCGCTTTTGAAGGCCTTGCAAGGTGTGGTCAAACCCGCGCGTGGCGACGTTGTGTTCAAGGGCAAATCAGTGACACGGCAAAGCGCAGCCTGGCGGGTAGGGCAGGGTCTGGTGCTGGTGCCTGAAGGCCGGCAGATCTTTGTCAGCCTGACGGTGCACGATAACTTGCTGATGGGCGCTTACACGCGGCGCGACAACCCAGAGCGAGAAATCGAGGCGATCTACGAGCGTTTTCCCAACCTCGCCAAGCGGCGCGACATGCTCGCTTCGGTGCTGTCGGGCGGCGAGCAGCAAATGCTGGCCATCGGCCGGGCCTTGTTGAGCCGTCCCACTCTGATGATGCTGGACGAACCATCGTTGGGCCTGAGCCCCTTGCTGGTACAAGCACTGTTCAAACTGATCCGCGACCTGCACCACGACGGCCTGTCTATCTTGCTGGTCGAGCAAAACACACACATGGCTCTGGCTACCGCCCACAGGGCCTATGTGCTTGAATTAGGGCGGCTGGTTTTGGAAGGCAGCACCCGCGAGTTGGCATCAGACCCTCGCATGGCCGCTGCTTATTTGGGTACTTAAACAAAGGGGTTTTCAATGAAGATGCGCTTCTTGCTTGGTTACGTGGCGGCCTGCGTGGCCCTTCCCGCGATGTCCCAGGAACTGGTCCTGGGTTTGTCCCACGCCAAAACCGGTCGCTATGCCAGCGTTGGTGTGGGCACCGAAATCGCCGTCGATATCGCGGTGGCTGAAATCAACGCAGCCGGGGGCATCAACGGAAAAATGCTGCGGATTGAAAAATTCGACACAGGCGGCGAAGCCAAGAACGCACAAGTTGCCGTGCAAAAATTTGTCGAGGACACCAAGGCCCTGGGCATCATTGGCCCCTTCTCCAGTCAGGAAGCGCAAGTCGGTTTTGCGGCCGGCGAGCGCCTGGAAATCGTGCAAATCCCCAATGCAGCCACCGCACCTGGCCTGACCAAGGACCGCAAGTGGGCGTTTCGGGTCACGGAAGACGAAGGCAAGCAGTTCGGGCGTCTGCTCAAGACC
>CAIMVC010000434.1 GCA_903844825.1 uncultured Burkholderiales bacterium
AAGATGGTGATTCCTGGCGGATCGTCCATGCCCGTGCTGCCCGCCGACATCATGATGGCCACCGACATGGACTACGACTCCATCTCCAAGGCGGGCTCAATGCTGGGTTCGGGCGCCGTCATCGTGATGGATGAAACCCGCTGTGCGGTCAAGTCGCTTTTGCGCCTGTCCTATTTTTATTACGAAGAGTCGTGTGGCCAGTGCACGCCCTGCCGCGAGGGCACGGGTTGGCTTTGGCGCCTGGTGCACCGCATCGAGCACGGCGAGGGCACGATGGCCGATCTCGACGAACTCAACCGTATCGCGGACAACATCCAGGGCCGCACTATCTGTGCACTGGGCGATGCGGCGGCCATGCCGGTGAGGGCCTTCCTCAAGCATTACCGCGACGAATTCGCCTGGCATGTCGAGCATCGGCGCTGCATGGTGCCGACTTATCTGTGATCAGGATTCCACAAGCATGATCGAGCTCGAAGTAGACGGACAGAAGGTCGAAGTTCCCCCCGGCAGCATGGTGATGCATGCGGCCGAGAAGCTTGGGCTGTTCGTGCCGCATTTCTGCTATCACAAGAAGCTCTCAATCGCGGCCAACTGCCGCATGTGTCTGGTTGACGTCGAGAAGGCACCGAAGCCGCTGCCGGCTTGTGCCACGCCGGTTGCCCCCGGCATGAAAGTTCAAACCCGCTCCGAGCGCGCCATTGCCGCACAGAAGGGCGTGATGGAGTTCCTGCTCATCAATCACCCGCTCGATTGCCCGATCTGCGACCAGGGCGGCGAGTGTCAGTTGCAGGATCTCGCGGTGGGCTATGGCGGTTCGGCGTCGCGCTATCACGAAGAAAAGCGGGTCATCTTCCACAAGCCGATGGGGCCGCTTATCTCCGCCGAGGAAATGAGCCGCTGCATTCATTGCACGCGCTGCGTGCGCTTCGGCCAGGAAGTCGCTGGCGTGATGGAGTTGGGTATGTCGCACCGCGGCGAACATGCCGAGATCGAAACCTTTGTGGGCATGTCTGTCGATTCGGAACTGTCGGGCAACATGATCGACATCTGCCCCGTGGGCGCCCTGACCAGCAAGCCGTTTCGCTACAGTGCCCGCACCTGGGAGCTGTCGCGCCGCAAGTCGGTCAGCCCGCACGATTCCACCGGTGCCAACCTCATTGTGCAGGTCAAGAACAACACCGTGATGCGGGTCTTGCCCCTGGAAAACGAAGACGTCAACGAGTGCTGGCTGGCCGACCGTGACCGTTTTTCTTACGAAGCGCTGAACACCAGTGAGCGCCTGAACAGCCCGATGATCAAGCAGGGCGGTCAGTGGCAGTCGGTCGACTGGCAGACGGCACTCGAGTATGTGGCCAACGGCCTCAAGCAGATCAAAGCTGATCATGGTGCGGCCAGCGTCGGTACCCTGGTCAGTCCGCACAGCACGGTTGAGGAGTTGTACCTGGCCGGTGCCCTGATGCGCGGGCTGGGCAGTGACAACATCGACTACCGCTTGCGCCACGCCGAGTTCGCGCCGTTTGAGTCAGTGCGCTGGTTGGGGCGCTCGATTGCGTCGCTGTCCGTTTTGCAGGCAGCACTGGTCGTCGGCTCGAATTTGCGCAAGGACCACCCCCTGTTTGCACAGCGCATTCGCCAGGCGGCTCGCCACGGCTGCGTGGTGAGCTCAATCAATTCTGCTGCGCAGCTGGCCTCAGCCGATGCCTGGGCCTTGCCGGTGTCTGAGCGTTTGTCGGGCGATGCGGGTCAGTGGTTTGGCATGCTTTGCGAAGTCGCTGCGGCGGTGGCACAGGCCCAAGGTGTGGCGCTGCCTGCAGGCCTTGATGCACCAGCGGTTGGCGCGCAAGCCGAGCGTATCGCCAAGTCCTTGCTGGCGGGCGAGCGAAAAGCCATCTTGCTGGGCAATGCTGCCGCCCACCACGCCAGCGCGAGCAGCCTGTTGTCGCTGGCCAACTGGATTGCTAGCCAGACCGGTGCCACGGTGGGCTACCTCACGCAGTCGGCCAACACCGTGGGCGCGCAACTCGTCGGGGCCCAGCCTTCGACGGGCTTGAATGCTGGCCAGATGCTCGCCGGTGGCCTGAAGGCGGTCCTGTTGCTCAACAATGAGCCCGAGTTCGACTCTACGGCGGGCGCGCAAGCGGCGGCTTGTCTGGGCAAGTCCCAGATGGTGGTGACCCTGAGCCCTTTCAAAGCCAACATGGCTTTTTCCGATGTTCTGTTGCCGGTGGCGCCGTTTACAGAAACGCCGGGCACTTTTGTCAATGCTGAAGGCCGGATTCAGAGTTTTCATGCGGTGGTCAAGCCATTGGGGCAGACCCGTCCTGCCTGGAAAGTCCTGCGTGTGCTGGGCAATATGCTGGGCCTGCCAGGCTTTGACTTCGAGTCTTCGCAAGAGGTCCTGGCCAAGGTCTTCGCTGCCGATGTGCCGGCAGGCATACCTACTCAGGTGCCTGATGCGCAATTGAACAACAGCACCAAAGCCCAGCCGCTGGCGGGCAGTGCCTCGGCGCCAGCGCCTGTGGTTGCCGCCATTTACCAACTCGATGGCCTGGTGCGGCGCGCACCCGCACTGCAGTTGACCGCTGATGCGCGTCAGCAGCCATCGTTTGAACAGCAAGAGGTCAGCGCATGATCGACAGTATTTACCTCGCCGGGCAGGGCCTGATGGGCGGCCTCTGGCCTGCCACGATTTGGCCAGTGATCTGGACCTTGATCAAGATCGTTGCCGTTTTGTTGCCGCTCATGGGGTGTGTGGCTTACCTCACGCTGTGGGAGCGCAAGGCCATTGGCTTTACCCAAATTCGGCTGGGCCCCAACCGCGTTGGCCCCTTCGGTTTGCTGCAGCCGATTGCCGATGCGCTCAAGTTGCTGACCAAAGAGATCATCATGCCCACGGCCGCCAGCAAGGGCCTGTTCGTGCTCGGCCCGATCATGACCATCATGCCCGCCCTGGCGGCCTGGGCCGTGGTGCCGTTTGGTCCGGATGTCGCGCTGGCCAATATCAATGCTGGCCTGCTGTTCTTGATGGCAATCACCTCGCTGGAGGTGTATGGGGTGATCATTGCCGGCTGGGCCTCGAATTCCAAGTACGCGTTCCTGGGTGCGCTGCGCGCTTCAGCCCAAATGGTGAGCTATGAAATTGCCATGGGCTTTTGCCTGGTGGTGGTGCTCATGGTGTCGGCCAGCCTGAACATGACTGACATCGTCATGGGCCAGGCCAAAGGCATGGCGGCCGATCGTGGTTTGAATTTCCTGTCCTGGAACTGGCTGCCCCTGCTGCCGATCTTTGTGGTCTATTTCATCGCCGGTCTGGCTGAAACCAATCGCCACCCCTTTGACGTGGTTGAGGGTGAGTCCGAGATCGTTGCCGGTCACATGGTCGAGTACTCAGGCATGGCCTTTGCCAGGTTCTTCCTGGCTGAGTACGCCAACATGATTTTGGTGTCGGTGCTGTGCGTGATCCTGTTTCTCGGCGGCTGGTTGCCACCGCTGGATTCAGCTTTGTTCAACTGGATCCCCGGCTGGATCTGGCTGGGCCTCAAATCGTTTGTGGTTGTCACCCTGTTCCTCTGGGTTCGTGCCACCTTCCCGCGCTTTCGCTATGACCAGATCATGCGCTTGGGCTGGAAGATATTCATCCCGGTCACGCTGGTCTGGCTGGTGGTGGTGGGTGCCTGGATGCAGACGCCTTACAGCATCTGGTAACCCAAAGATGAGCCCCCACATTCGCTCACCCCGTGTAGCGCTCTGCCCCCCAGGGTGGTCGCTGCGTCTGCGGTCCGGCCAAGCTGGATCCGTAGCCCCCGCCGGGTTGACGACCTCCCTGGCGCGCCTCTTTACTGCAGGAAATTGATATGTCCGCCGCTACCTCCATCAAAGATTTTGTTTCGAGCTTCATGCTCACCGAACTGTTCAAGGGCATGGCCCTGACGGGCAAGTACATGTTCAAGCGCAAGATCACGGTGCAGTTCCCTGAAGAAAAAACGCCGCAGAGTCCGCGTTTTCGCGGGCTGCACGCCTTGCGCCGTTACGAAAATGGCGAAGAGCGCTGCATTGCCTGCAAGCTTTGCGAGGCGGTCTGCCCGGCGATGGCGATCACCATCGAATCCGACGTGCGTGAAGACGGCAGCCGCCGCACCTCGCGTTATGACATCGACCTGACCAAGTGCATTTTTTGCGGCTTTTGCGAAGAAAGCTGCCCGGTCGATTCCATCGTTGAAACCCACATCCTCGAGTACCACGGCGAAAAGCGGGGCGACCTCTACTTCACCAAGGACATGCTGCTGGCCGTGGGTGACCGCTACGAAACCGAGATCGCGGCCAACAAGGCGGCTGACGCCAAGTACCGTTGATGCGCTTGCCCGCATTTGCCCTTGCCTTAGTGACAAGCTCCGACTCCAGAAAGAATCCACAACAACATGGACGCTAAATCAGGTCTTTTTTATGCATTCGCCGCCATTCTTTTGCTGGCGGCGTTCAAAGTCATCACGGCCCGCAACCCGGTGCATGCAGCGCTGTACCTGGTGCTGGCGTTCTTCCAGGCTTCGGCCTTGTGGATACTGCTCAAAGCCGAGTTTTTGGCCATCACGCTGGTGCTGGTTTACGTGGGCGCGGTGATGGTGCTGTTTCTGTTCGTCGTGATGATGCTCGACATCAACCTCGATGGCGTGCGCAAGGGCTTCTGGAAGCACTTTCCGATTGCCGCGGGTGTGGGTACCCTGATTGCGCTGGAAATGGCCGCTGTCCTGATGGGCGGCTTCCGGCTCAGCGAGCAGCCCAAGGCGCTTGCTGTGGCGGGTCAGGCGGCTGCTCAAGGGGCCGCGCAACTGTCGAACACCAAGGAGCTCGGCAAGGTGCTGTATTCCGAATACCTGTTACCGCTTGAAATCGCCGCGGTCATTTTGCTGGTGGCGATCATCGCTGCCATCGCCCTGACGCTGCGTGAGCGCAAGGATTCGAAGTACACCAATCCGGCGGACCAGATCCGCGTCAAGCCCTCCGAGCGCGTTCGTCTTGTCAAAATGAAACCGACCTTTGCCGCACCCGAGGTGCCGGTGGCTGTGGCTGCGGCCGAGGAGAAAAAAGCATGATCTCGCTAGGCCACTTTTTATCGCTGGGCGCCATGCTGTTTGCGCTGTCCGTGATCGGTATTTTTCTGAACCGAAAGAACCTGATTGTTCTGCTGATGGCCATCGAGTTGATGTTGCTGGCCGTGAACATGAACTTCGTCGCCTTCTCGTACTACCTCAACGACATGGCCGGCCAGATCTTTGTGTTCTTCATCCTGACCGTGGCCGCTGCCGAGTCAGCCATTGGCCTGGCCATTTTGGTGCTGCTGTTTCGTAACAAGGCCAGCATCAATGTCGATGAACTCAACACACTCAAGGGCTGACATGCTGCCCTCCATTTTTGCCGCGCTGGCTATTTGAGTAGACAAGAAGATCAAGATGAGTCAAACCCTTTCTGCATCAACCTTGCTGGCCGTGCCGTTGGCACCGCTGGTCGGCTCGCTGCTCGCCGGCATTTTTGGAACCGCCTTGGGCGGCAACCGCATCGGCCGCAGTTTGAGCCACAGCCTGACAATTTTGGGCGTGCTGGTGGCTTTCGTCATCTCGGCCATGACGCTCAAGAGCGTGGCACTCGATGGCGCCCGTCTGAACGAGACGCTCTACACCTGGATGGTGGTGGGCGGTCTGAAGATGGAGGTTGGCTTTCTGATTGATGGTTTGACCGCCATGATGATGTGCGTGGTGACCTTTGTCTCGCTCATGGTCCACATCTACACCATCGGCTACATGGAAGAAGACGAAGGCTACAACCGGTTTTTTGCCTACATCTCGCTGTTCACGTTCTCGATGTTGATGCTGGTCATGAGCAACAACATGCTGCAGTTGTTCTTTGGCTGGGAGGCCGTCGGTCTGGTGTCTTACCTGCTGATCGGTTTCTGGTTCAACAAGCCGACGGCGATTTTTGCCAACATGAAGGCCTTTTTGGTCAACCGTGTGGGTGACTTCGGCTTCATCCTTGGCATTGGGC
>CAIMVC010000435.1 GCA_903844825.1 uncultured Burkholderiales bacterium
AAACCGAGAAAGGCGGCGATGACAAAGTCATCATCACGACCAGATCCCTGCGCAAGGTCGCCCTCTGTGAGCATCTCTGCGCGCGCGGGGACGAAAAGGACTTTGCCCAGTTCTATCCGATCATAGATAAGTTGGCACGTTTTTTTGAAATGCCGCGATCCGATCCAAGGTTGGCTGCAGAGATAGCAGCAGTCGAAGATAAAGTCGTTACCAGTTCAGCGGCCACTTGAACGTCGAGCGATGGGGCGAGGTACGTTCTGCACTGACAGGTCGCCCCTCGGGGCTCGCCTTCTTCAGTCGACGGCAACTCGAGCGTGTCGGCAATCGTTTTAGGTCGCGTCAACCGCGTCTCGGCACCGACTTGGAGCCAAGCGGCAACGGCATCATGAGACGCGCCCCCAGTGGCTCAATCGGCACATGACCATCTGCTTGCAATGCAGCGTCAGCTATCTCCAGCTGCGCCTGCGACGAACGTCCGGTTTCGGGCAGCCTGGTCGGCACCACGAAGGACGGCTCTGGTTGGGCTAATGCCTCCCAAATGTCAGCCATGTTGGTCCGCTATCAGCCTGGATCGGACCTTAAGGGCGAACACACCAGCGACACCTTTTGGCCCGTATAGGTCCTCCAGCGGATCAGTGCCTTTGTTCGCTATCGCTGCCAAGCAGTCACCCGGCACCACAATTGCCCGCCCCGTGCCGCGACTCGCCGGTCACTCCGGCCACCCAAAGCCAGCCAGCCCCACCCCCATCTGCGTTATATTGAGTGCATGTTTGAAGTGTTGGTCTACGTCTACGAAAATTACTGGCAGGGTGATGCCTGTCCTGAAGCGCCCCAGCTGGGGCGCAAGCTCAGTGCGGCGGGGTTTGAAGCTTCGGAAATTGAGGCGGCTCTGGTCTGGCTGGATGGCTTGCAGTTGGCTGCCCAGACTTCGCGCAGCGTCGGTCCTGGCGCTGACGGTCAAAGCCCGGCGCTTGCGGGGCATCCGGCCTTGTTGCCTCAATCCCCCGACAGCTTGCGCATCTACTCGATTGCCGAGCGCGACCACCTGGGGCCCGATGCCTTGGGCTTTGTGAGCTTTTTGGAGTCGTCGGGTGTGTTGCCGCCCCACATGCGCGAAATTGTGCTGGACCGCGCCATGGCGGCGCCGGGCGATCCGCTGGATCTAGACGATCTCAAGATCATCGTGCTGATGGTGTATTGGAGCTTTGGCGAAGAGCCCGACGCGCTGGTCTTGGACGAGTTGTGCGATGACGCGCTGTTTCGGGTGGCGCACTGAGCGGGCAGGCGCCCCGGCAAGCTCCGAGGCTGCGCAAAACGTGAGAAGCCACAACGCAGCTCGCATTTAGCAATCTCAACGCTGCACGTGAGAAGCTTCAACGCAGCGCCTAGCAAGCCCCAACGCAGCACGTTGGGACCCGCACCTCAAGCGGCCACAGTTTGCAGTGACTGCCCCACTTCAGCGGTAATTTCATAAGAGCGCAGGCGGGCCTGGTGGTCAAAAATCTGGCCGGCCACCATGAGCTCATCGGCGCCTGTGCGTTCGATAAAGGCTTGCATCTGCTCGCGCACGGTGTCGTGTGAGCCAATGGCCGAGCACGACAGCACCTGCCGGAGCAGGGCGTGCTCTTGCGGGCCGATGCTTTGCAGGTAGTCGCCGCGGGGCGCGGGCAGGCGGCCGGGGCGACCGCTGCGCAGGTTCACAAAGGCCTGCTGCGCTGAGGTGGCCCTGAAACGCGCTTCTTCGTCGGTGTCGGCCGCAAACACGTTAAAGCCCAGCATCACATAGGGCTTGGCCAGGCGGGCCGAGGGCTGAAAGCGTTGGCGGTAGATCGCCACCGCGTCCATCATCTGGCCGGGCGCGAAGTGCGACGCAAACGCAAAAGGCAAACCCAGGTGCGCCGCGAGCTGCGCGCCAAACAGGCTGGAGCCCAAAATCCACATTGGCACGTTCAGGCCCACACCCGGCACGGCGCGCACGGTTTGCTGCGGCTGCTGGGAAAAGTAGTCCATCAGCGCCATCACGTCCTGCGGAAAATCATCAGCGTCCGAGTCGAGGTTGCGGCGCAAGGCACGGGCGGTGAGCTGGTCGGAGCCGGGCGCACGTCCCAGGCCCAGGTCCACGCGACCGGGAAACAGCGACTCGAGCGTGCCGAACTGCTCGGCAATCACCAGCGGCGAGTGGTTGGGCAGCATGATGCCGCCGGCACCAATGCGAATGGTTTTGGTGCCGCTGCCCACGTAGGCCAGCAACACCGAGGTGGCGGCGCTGGCGATGCCCGGCATGCCGTGGTGCTCGGCCAGCCAGTAGCGGTTAAAACCGCAGCGCTCGGCCTGCTGGGCCAGGCTCAGCGTGTTGCGAAAAGATTGCGCGGCATCGCTGCCTTCGGCAATCGGCGATAAATCGAGGACAGAAAGTCGGGTCATCGGCCCAGTTTAGGCGCAACCGCCCAAGCCTGCACGCCAGCACGCTAGCGAGGCACCCGGCGCGACGATCAAGCCTTGTCGGCGCCAGCCTCATGGCGCCCATAGCGCAGTTTCATGCCCAGAATCGACAGCGCCAGCAGCAAGGTGATGATGTTGGCAATCACCACCGGCCAGGCGTGTAAGGTCAGGCCGTAGACCAGCCACATCGCTACGCCCACCGTGAAGACGCTGTACATGCCCAGCGACACACCGCTGGTGTCGCGCGTCTTGTAGGTCAGCCACACTTGCGGCACAAAGCTGCAGGTGGTCAGGCTCGCGGCGACGTAGCCGATAAGTTCGCTCCAGTTCATGGGGTCTTTTCAAAAAATGGCTGTCGGGAAGATCAAAAAGGAGTGGGTGCTCGCGCAAGCAGAGGGTCAGCGCTGTAGCGCCACCCACTGGATCAGCGCGTCCAGCGCGGCCCGGCCGGCGCCGGCGTTGGGGTGGTTGATGATGCCGACCACCGCGTAGCGGGCGCCATCTGCGCCCAGCACGTAACCGGCCACGGCGCTGACGTCGCGCAGCGAGCCGGTCTTGATGAAGGCCTGACCGGCTGCGCCTTTGACGCGCTCGCGCATGGTGGCGTCTACGCCGGCCACGGGCAGCGAAGCGAGCAGCTCGCCCGCCACCGGGCTGTGGGCGGCATGCTGCAGCAAGCCCGCCAGGCTCGACGCGCTGATGCGCTCGATGCGGCTCAGGCCCGAGCCGTTGTCCAGCACGGGCGCCGCTTGCCCGGGCAGCGTTTTTTGCCACCAGGCCTGCACCGCAGCCCGGCCGGCGGCCAGTGTGCCATCGGCCTGGCTGCGCTGGCCCTGTAGCCCCAGCGTCAAAAACAGCTGCTGGGCCATCACGTTGTTCGAAAACTTGTTGATGTCATGCACGATGTCGCGCAGCGGCAGCGACGCCAGTTCCAGCCGCAGCGGCACGCGCTGACCCGAGGCACTGCCCGAGCGCTGCCAGCGGGCCAGCTCGTCGGCGCTGGCATCGCGCACGCGGCCCGACAGCTGGCCGCCGAGCAGGCGCCAGGACCCTTCCACGGCGCGCGCCGCAAAGCTGGCCGGATCGGCATAGGCACTGGGCCAGACCCGTTCGCCGCACGCTGCTGGGTAATGGCCGGAAAACTGCACGCGCTGCGCGTTGTCGACGCTGGCGCGCAGGTCCGAGCGCCAGTCGCCGCAACGGGCCGAGGTGGGCGCCAGTGGCACGCTGGCGTCAACCGCCACGCCGCTCAGAGGCGGCTCGTGGCGCACCAGCGCCAGCCCGCGTGCCGGATCGGGCGTGAATGTCATGACCAGCGTCTTGAAGTTGATCAGCAAGGCATCGGGCTGGGTGTTGTAGGGCCGCAGCGGTTCGCCGTCGAAGTCGCCGGCAGCCAGCGTGCGCAGGGCAAAAGCGCTGCGGTCGAGCACGATGTCGCCGCGCACCGTGCGCACACCGCTGGCCTGCACCTGCGCCAAAAAGGCCTGCAGCCGTTCGACCACCAGCTTGGGGTCACCCCCGCCGCGCAGCAGCAAATTGCCTTCCAGCTCGTCGTTCCGTAGCGCGCCGTCGGCCAGCGCGGTGGTGATCCAGGTGAATTGCGGGCCCAGCAGGTCCAGCGCGGCGTAGGTGGTGACCAGCTTCATAGCCGACGCCGGGTTCATGGCGGCATCGGCCCGGTGACTCAGGCGTGGCAGTTGCTGGCCGCTGACGTCGGTGACGAGCAGCGACACCGCACTGGCGGGCACCTGGGCCTTGAACAAGGCCGCGGCCACGGGCGCCGGCAGGCGGGCCGGACCGTCCGCAGCCTGCACTGGCGCGCTCGTCTGGCCGAGGCCCAGGCATAGCGCCAAGGCGGTCAGGCCCAGCCGCCCCGCGTGTTTGCTGCCACCGGCCAGCAGGGCGCGCATGCCCGAGCGGGCGCTGACGGCATCACGTGCAGCCGCAGAGGGTCTGAGCTGACGGGCCGGGTCGCGGCAAACAGAGGGCGCTGGCAGAAGCATGCTGTGAATTATCGGGCTTGACCCGGCGCCTCC
The DNA here is from genome assembly GCA_903844825.1 of uncultured Burkholderiales bacterium. Classification (GTDB taxonomy): domain Bacteria; phylum Pseudomonadota; class Gammaproteobacteria; order Burkholderiales; family Burkholderiaceae_C; genus Polaromonas. Next base: position 4,479 of record CAIMVC010000435.1, read on the forward strand.
TTCCGGCTCCGGTTCTGGCGCGGGGCTCGCCCGCATATTTCACCGTATTCCCTTGCATAAGCCAGTGGGTGAAGAATCTTGCATCCGAACGTCTTGCTGTTGATGTTTTGGAGCGATTGCCTTGGTTTTGTCGGTTGGTCGAGCCGACATGGGCGCAGTTACCCCCTCC
>CAIMVC010000436.1 GCA_903844825.1 uncultured Burkholderiales bacterium
GCCTACGCGGCCGGTTTCGCCAGTGGCGAACGGAGGCATGTTGTAGTGCAGCATGAAGCGGTCTGCGTAGTCACCCGACAGCGCGTCGATGCGCTGTGCATCGCGCTCGGTGCCCAGCGTGGTCACCACCAGCGCCTGGGTTTCGCCACGCGTGAACAGGGCCGAACCATGGGTACGGGGCAGCACGCTGTTGCGAATTTCAATGGCGCGCACGGTGCGCGTGTCGCGCCCGTCAATGCGCGGCTCACCGGCCAGAATCTGGCTGCGCACAATCTTGGCTTCGATGTCGAACAGCATGCCTTCGACGGTCACGCCGTCAAACGCCACGCCGTCGGCCTTGAGCGTGCTCATGACATCGGAATAAGCCACGCGGCAGGCTTGCGTGCGGGCTTGCTTGCTGCGAATCTGATAGGCCGCCTGCAGCTTGGCCGCAGCGATTTCATTAACCTTGGCGATCAGTGGCAGGTCCTTGGCGGGTGCCTGCCAGGCCCAGACTGGCTTGCCTGCATCGCGCACGAGTTCATGAATGGCGTTGATGGCAATATTGCCCTGCTCGTGGCCAAACACCACAGCGCCGAGCATGATTTCTTCGGACAACTGCTGGGCTTCGGACTCGACCATCAGCACGGCCGCTTCAGTGCCGGCAACGACCAGATCCATCTTGGAATCCTTGAGCTGGGTCTTGCCAGGGTTGAGCACGTACTGGCCGTCGATGTAGGCCACACGGGCGGCACCAATCGGGCCGTTGAACGGGATGCCGGAGATCGACAAGGCAGCGCTGGAAGCGATCAGCGCGGGGATGTCGCCCTCGACTTCCGGGTTGAGCGACAACACGTGGATGACGACCTGAACTTCGTTGAAGAAGCCTTCAGGAAACAGGGGGCGAATCGGGCGGTCGATCAGACGCGAAGTCAGAGTCTCAAACTCGCTGGGACGGCCTTCGCGCTTGAAAAAGCTGCCGGGGATGCGGCCGGCGGCATAGGTTTTTTCGAGGTAGTCGACGGTCAGGGGAAAGAAGTCCTGGCCCGGCTTGGCGTCGGACTTGGCGACGACCGTGGCCAACACCACCGTGCCGTCCATGTCGACGATCACGGCACCGCTGGACTGACGGGCGACTTCGCCAGTTTCCATCGTGACGGTGTGCTGACCCCATTGAAAGGTTTTGCTGACTTTGTTGAAAATGCTCATGTTTGATAACTCCATGGATGTCGGGCGCATGAGGCTGCAACCCAGGGCCCGGAGCGAGGCAGATTGAACACGATGCCATTCCAGAAGACGCCTGAGAAACAGCCCTGATGCCGGCTTTTCGCAGAACTCGTCTTGTGGAATGACACAGCGCGTGCCCGTTTTACCCTGCTCCGAAGTAATAAACGCCTGAGCTAGTGAACTAACTCAGGCGCTCTTCAATGACTTGTTTGCTTACTTGCGCAGGCCGAGTTTGGCGATCAGCGCCACGTAACGGGATGCGTCCTTGGACTTCAGGTAGTCCAGCAGCTTGCGGCGGCGGCTGACCATGCGCAGCAGGCCGCGGCGACCATGGTGGTCTTTGGCGTTGGCCTTGAAGTGAGGGGTCAGCTCGTTGATACGGCCGGTCAGCAAGGCGACCTGAACTTCAGGGCTGCCTGTGTCGCCAGCGGCGCGTTGATTGGACTGAACAATTTCAGCCTTGATCGATTTTGCAATCATGGTATTTTTCCTGGAACTTGCGAGCGAAGCAGTGTTCCCACCATGGGAGTTGACCGCTTTCGTCGTGTTTTTCGCAGCGCCAACCCGTGGTCGTCGCCAGCAAAGCCTTGGATTATAGCCCAGACTTCGCCTGCAACCACTGAGCCAGGCGCCCCGCCCCGGCCCGCAGTCGCTCCAGGTCCTGACTGGCGAAACACCAGCGCAACCAACCCTCGAATTCAGGCGGGCGAACAGCGCCATCAGCGTTAAAAAAGGCATCGCCCGGTGCCAGCCCCAGCCCGGCTTGCTGCACCAGTTGCCGGGCCGTCGCCAGCGAATCTGCCTGACCCGCCAGCCTGAAAAAGGCATACATGCCGCCCGGTGCGGGCGACACCTGCACACCCGGCAGGGCCTGCAACAAGGGCACCAGGGTGTCACGGCAGGTCTTGAGGTGCGCCACCACCCCCGGCGTTATCTGGGCCTGCTGCGCCAGCGCAGCCACGCCGGCCCGCTGAACAAAAACCGGGGAGCACGAGGTATTGAACTCGACCAGCTTGCCGACCTCCTGCGTCATGTCAGGCGGCATGACCAGCCAGCCCAGCCGCCAACCCGTCATCAGCAAACTTTTGGAAAAACTGTTGACCACCACCAGGCGGTCCTGCGGATCAGCCAGATCCAGAAAGCTGGGCGCGCAGGCGTTGGGCGAAGCCTCGAAATAAAGCCGCTCATAGACCTCGTCGGCCAATATCCAGGTGCCCGCCTGGCGACAATGGTCCAGCAGGGTTTGCTGTTCGGCACGGCTTAGCGTCCAGCCGGTGGGATTGTTCGGCGAGTTGACCACGAGCAAACGGGTCTGGGGCGTCAGGGCCTGCAGCAGTTCATCCATGTCCAGCGTCCAGCGACCGTCCCGGGGCTTGAGGCTGACGCAATGCACCTGCGCGCCCATCACGGTGGGCTGCGCGACCAGATTGGGCCAGACCGGAGTGACCACCACCACCCGGTCGCCCGCATTGACCAGGGCCTGTACGGCCAGCATCAGCGCATTGACACCGCCCGGCGTCACGGCCAGGCGATCCACCTCCACCGGGTGAGCGCCGTCACAGCGCATGGCGCTGGCATAGTGCGCAATGGCCTGGCGCAGTTCCAGCAGGCCCAGGTTGTGCGCATAAAAAGTCTCACCACGCAGCAGCGAGTCAGCCGCCGCCTGCCGGACCAACGCCGGCGTGACCTCATCGCTCTCGCCAAACCAGAACTTGAGCACGTCGTCTCGACCCAGGCCCGCATTGGCAACCTGGCGAATCATCGACTCCTGGAGATTAAGAACTGCCTGACGCACGATTTGAACCCCTTTGAGTCAACCAATTGGACGCTGCATCTTGCAACTGTGGGGCATCTGCGCGGCCGCTGGCGTGATGGTCTTGATGACGCGAAAACCGTAGCCCGAGCCCTCGACGTCAAACTTCACGCCAGCACTGCCCTGCCGATCCATGACCGCCACCCGCAAGGGCTGTTGAAACTGGTGATCAGCCGCGCGCATCTCGCCCTTGTGTCCCAACAGGTTGACGCTGGCTTTTTCCAATTGCAGCGCCACTGCGGCCACCTCCAGGGTGCCGGCTTTTTCGACCGCCTGAGCCAGGGCCTCCAGCATGAGCTGCATGCGCATGTGAACGTAATCGTCCTGCGGTTTTGGAAAGCGCTGGCGAAATGACTGGTAAAACGCCTCTGACGGCGCACCCGGCGTATTAGGAAACCAGTCCGCCACGGCAATCACCTTGCCTACACCGGCCTCAGCCAGCACTCCCGGCACACCCAGCGCGTTGCCATAAAAAGTGTAGAACTTGCCCTCGAAGCCGACCTCCTTGGCTGCCTTCACCAGCAAGGTCAGGTCATTGCCAAAATTACCGGTCAGCACCGCCTGGGCGCCGCTTTGCTTGATCTTGAATGCATACGGCATGAAATCCTTGATGCGCGCCATGGGGTGAAGCTCATCGCCCACCACCTGGACATCGGGGCGCTGAAGCGCCAGCTGCTTTCGGGCTTCGCGCTGCACCGCCTGTCCAAAGCTGTAGTCCTGCCCGATCAGGTAGACGCTTTTGAGCGCCCTGTCATCCTTGAGCACATCCATCAGCGCGGCCATGCGCATATCGGCATGGGCATCAAAACGAAAATGCCAGAAACTGCACTTTTCGTTGGTCAACATCGGGTCGACCGCCGAGTAATTAAGAAACAGCACGCGCTTGCCCGGTTCGCGCTCGTTGTGCTTGTTGATCGCGTCGATCAGCGTTGCCGCCACAGCCGAGGAATTGCCCTGGGCCATGACGCTGATGCCATCGTCCATAGCCGAGCGCAGCGCGGCCAGCGCCTCCTCGCTTTGTCCCTTGCTGTCGTAGCGCTCGATTTGCAGGAGCCGACTGCCCGTGCCAAGCTTGACGCCACCGCGCGCGTTGATGCGCTCAGCGGCCCACACCAGGTTGCGAAAAACAGCCTCCCCGGTATTGGCCAAGGGACCGGACAAACTTTCGATCAGGGCAATGCGCACGGGCGGCTGGACGCCAGACTGACCCAGGGCCGCAAGCGACCAAAGACACAGGACTGCGGCAGCAACATGCCGAAAAAAATTCTGCAACAACAGTAACTCCAAGGATTTAAAGGTCTTAAAAGACTTGAACGGAAAAACTAGACAGAGACCGGCGAGGTCACATCCGCAAGATTCCAGCGCGGCTTGACGTCAAATGCGTAGGCTCGCTGCAAGGTTTCCAGCCCGGCCTGAAGCCGCATGCCCGCTGCCAACGCGATCATGGCGCCATTGTCCGTGCACAGGTGCAGTTCCGGGTAGTGCACGCGCACGCCGCGCTGCGAGCAAGCAGCGTTGAGCTGAACGCGGAGTTGGGCATTGGCACCGACACCGCCGGCAACCACGAGCCGCTGCAGCCCGGTTTGCGCCAGGGCCGCGAGTGACTTTTTGACCAGCACTTCGACAATGGCCGCCTGAGTCGACGCGGCCAGGTCAGCCTGCCGGACGGGCAAATCCGCCCCCAGTTTTCTAGCCTGGGTCAGCACCGCCGTTTTCAGACCGGCAAACGAAAAGTCAAGATTGCCACTGTGAAGCAAAGGCCGTGGCAGCTTGAATGCCTGCGCGTCGCCCTGCTCAGCCAGACGCGCCAGATGCGGTCCGCCCGGGTAGGGCAAGCCCATGAGCTTGGCCGACTTGTCAAAAGCCTCGCCGGCCGCATCGTCAATGCTCTCGCCGAGCAATTCGTAACTGCCAACCCGGTCGACACGCATCAACTGGGTATGTCCGCCGGAAACCAGCAGCGCGACAAAGGGAAACACAGGTGCATCGGCGCTCAAAAAAGGCGACAGCAAATGCCCTTCCAAGTGATGCACGCCCATGACCGGCTTACCCAGCGCCGCAGCCAGCGCACAGGCCACGCCAGCGCCGACCAGCAGCGCACCCGCGAGCCCAGGCCCGCGCGTGTAGGCCACCACGTCCAGGTCGGCCAGACCCAGACCAGCGCCCTGCACCACCTGCCTGAGCAAAGGCAGGACGCGCTGGATGTGGTCGCGACTGGCCAGCTCGGGCACGACACCGCCGTAGGCCTGATGCATCTCAATCTGGCTGTGCAGGGCGTGCGACAGCAGGCGCGGTACGGTCTGGCCCGAAGCATCCACCAGCGCCACACCGGTCTCGTCACAACTCGATTCGATTCCTAAAACTAGCATGGCGACAAGTGTACGGTTCGCGCACACCCGAAACCAAGCCAGTCCACGATAACGCCCACGGCCGCCCGGGAAGGCGTCCGGTCCAAGCCCTCACCAAGCGGCATCGCGAGCGCCGCGGCGGCGACCCTGCCCTACTTCTTTTTCATGCGAGACGGCTTTTCCGCCCAGACGCCGGTCTCCTCATTCCACTCGTGGGTCAGCAAAAACTGTTTGGTTTCAGCCTGAACTTCTGCACGCGTGCGGGTGCTCAGGTCGCGGGGAGGCGTCTTGATCGGCACCCAAACGCCATCTTCCGCATTCCAGCGGTTAACTCGCAGGAAAGCATCGCGTTCAGCCTTGACCTCCGCCCTGGGCCTGACGCCTGTTGGCGGCTCGACCCCTGACTTAAGGACCCAACCCTCAATCGCCAGATCCCAGCGGTGCGTCTTGAGGAACTCGTCGCGTTCCATCTTGACCTGAGCGCGCGTCTGCGGCGCAGCCGCCGTAGACGGCGCGTTTTGAGCCTGCACCGGCGCGAACATTGAAGAGCCAAGCAGGCCGACCAAAATAGAGCTTGCAAAAGCGTATTTCATGAGTATCTTTCGTAGAAGAGTTGAACTAGTAACCAAGGTCGACAACCCCAGCCGGATTCACTATGGCCGCCTCGAAATGGGCCGCATTTGATCCAGATCAAGCCGCTGCGGCGCCATTACATCTGCTAACGCCTAAGTGCTCTGCCGTGAGCTTAAGGACGGGCTTGCCGGCGATGTGCAGAGCTCCTACGGCGTGCTGCTTGGCGAACAAATAGCTTAAGCAGAGCATGGCTTGAATCTTGCAAAAACAAGTTCATGACGACGACCACGACGATCCCTCAATCGCTGCGACTGGTCGTGATTGCGCCCGACTTGTGCCAAGTCGATGCCCAGGACGAAGCAGCCCTGGCCCTGATTGAGCGCTCGCGCCAGTTACGCATCGGCTTGCTTGAGGGCGGCTTCAACCTGATCGCCACCCTGCCAGCCGACACCTTCCTGAGCGAGCGCTTGTCGCAGTTGCAACCGGACATGATCATTGTGGACGCAGAAAGCGATGCCCGCGACTGCCTGGAGCACGTGGTCATGGCCACGCGCGACGAGCGCCGCCCCATCGTGTTGTTCACCAACGACGACGACACCAGCCACGTCCGCGACGCGGTGGCTGCCGGCGTCTCGGCCTACATCGTGGCCGGGCTGGAGCCGGCCCGCATTCGCCCCATCCTTGACGTAGCCATGGCGCGCTTTGAACACGAGCAAGGCCTGCGCCGTGAACTGGCCGACGCCAAAGATGAACTGCAGGATCGCAAGACGGTGGACCGCGCCAAAGCCATGCTGATGCAGCGCCAGGGCCTGTCTGAACAACAGGCCTATGACAAGCTGCGCAAAACTGCCATGGACAAGGGTCTGCGCATGGGCGACGTCGCGCAGCGCATGCTCGACGCCGCCGAACTGCTCGGCTGAACCCTCCCCAATTGGTGCATCGCACAACATCGGTGCACGCCAGGCCCCGGTATCGACCACGAGCGGCCCACTAGAAGCTGGCCAACGCGACAAGACGCGTGCAGCAGGCCCTGATCAACTGGCACAGCAATTGCAAGAACCCTGCGACAGACCGGCCACGTCAACGGCGATGAGGCCGGTCTACCGAACAAAGGCGTTCGCTCTCGGCACTCCGCGCTACCTGCGTGTGTGCCCGGATCGAGCGCCTTTTTTTATTCCGATTTTTCGCCTTCCATTGCCTGCCAATTTTTCTCAACTAGCGGAGTTGCCATGACTGAACTACTCAAACCTTCCCTGACCCGCCGCAGCGTGCTGCAAGCCGCCGCTGTGGGCGTCGCCGGCATCACGCCGGCTCTGCGTGCCGCGGTTTACGCGCAGGGCTCGGACGCACCCGAGAAAAAGGAGGTCAAGATCGGCTTTATTCCGCTGACGGACTGTGCCTCGGTGGTAATGGCATCGGTGATGGGCTTTGACAAAAAATACGGCGTCACCATCATTCCGACCAAGGAAGCGAGCTGGGCCGGCGTGCGCGACAAACTGGTCAATGGCGAGTTGGACTTCGCGCATGTGCTCTACGGGCTGATCTACGGCGTCCACATGGGCACCGCCGGACCCAAGAAAGACATGGCCGTGCTGATGAACCTCAATAACAACGGGCAGGCTATCACGCTGTCAAAAAAAATAGCCGACAAGGGCGGCATTGACGGCGCCGGTCTGGCCAAACTGATGGCCAGCGACAAACGCGAGTACACCTTTGCCCAGACCTTCCCCACCGGCACACACGCCATGTGGCTGTACTACTGGCTGGCAGCCAATGGCGTGAACCCAATGAAAGAGGCCAAGGTCATCACCGTGCCGCCGCCGCAAATGGTCGCCAACATGCGCGTGGGCAATATGGACGGCTTTTGCGTGGGCGAGCCCTGGGGCCACCGCGCCATCATGGACGGCATTGGCGTGACAGCCATCACGACCCAGGACATCTGGAAAGACCACCCTGAAAAAGTGCTGGGCACCAGCGCCGATTTCGTCAAAAAATACCCCAACACCACGCGCGCCGTCATGGCCGCCGTTCTCGAAGCAGGCAAATGGATTGACGCGAGCTTGTCGAATAAAAACAAAATGGCCGAGACCGTCGCCGACAAGTCCTACGTCAACACCAGCGTGGACGCCATCAACCAGCGCATTTTGGGCCGCTACCAAAACGGCATGGGCAAGACCTGGGACGACCCCAACTACATGAAGTTCTACA
>CAIMVC010000437.1 GCA_903844825.1 uncultured Burkholderiales bacterium
GAGCCACACCCTGCTCTTCAGCTGCCACCACGTAACCGGCCAACACGGGCAGGATAGCGCCGGTCAAGGTCATGGAGACACTGACTTTGTCCAGCGGGATCTGGTCAAACAAAATCTTCATGTCTTCCACCGAGTCAATCGCCACGCCGGCCTTGCCAACGTCGCCGGTCACGCGCGGATGGTCGCTGTCGTAGCCGCGGTGGGTGGCCAGGTCAAACGCCACTGAAACGCCCTGCCCGCCCGCAGCCAGGGCCTTGCGGTAAAAAGCGTTGGATTCTTCGGCGGTTGAAAAGCCGGCGTACTGCCGGATGGTCCAGGGCCGCACCGAATACATGGTCGCCTGCGGGCCACGAATGAACGGCTCAAAGCCCGGCAGGGTATTGGTGTAGGGCAAGTCCTTGACGTCTTCTGCGGTGTACAGCGGCTTGACGCTGATGCCGTCAGGCGTTTGCCAGTTCAGCGCGTCCAGGTTACCGCCAGGGGCGGACTTGGCCGCGGCGTGCGCCCATGCTTGCAGATTGGCGGGGGCGAAATCGGGAGATGGCTTGGTAGTGCTCATGGCGTGTCAGGTTGGCGTTCACATCAAGGCGCCCTCCAGGCTCTGAGCGCTTTTGCGTCAAACTCCTGATCAAAGGGCCACCGTCGGGTTTCAGGATGAAGTCTACATCATTTATAATTATTGATGCAAAATTAAGTTTCGAGTAAGATGGACCACCCCTTGCCATCCCGGCATGACATGATTTTGTTGAGCAAACGTTTCCCCGAACTGACACCATGGCCGCTGTTTCCCTGACGCCCCGAGCCCTCTACGAAGAAGTCGCGGAGCTTTTGCGCGAGCGTATTTTCAAGCGTGAACTGACGCCGGGCAGCTGGATCGACGAGCTCAAGCTGGCCGAGGAATACGGGATCAGCCGCACCCCCCTGCGCGAAGCGCTGAAAGTGCTGGCTACCGAGGGGCTGGTCACCATGAAGGTACGGCGCGGCGCGTATGTGACCGAGGTCTCGGAGCGCGACCTGACCGATGTCTACCATCTGCTCTCCCTGCTCGAGAGTGACGCTGCCGGCGTGGTGGCAGAAAAAGCCAGTGACGCCGAACTCATCGACTTGCAGCGCCTGCACCAGGAGCTTGAAAAATCAGTCGGTCAACGCGAGCGGTTTTTCGAGCTGAACGAGGCTTTTCACATGCGCTTGCTGGAAATCGCCAACAACCGCTGGCGCGACCAGATGGTGGCCGACCTGCGCAAGGTGATGAAGCTCAATCGCCACAATTCCCTGCTCAAAAGCGGGCGCATCAACGAGTCACTGGCGGAGCATCAGGCCATCATGAGCGCGCTGCTGGCGCGTGATCCGCAAGGCGCCGCAGCGCGCATGCGCGAGCATTTTCAAAACGGGCTCCAGGCCGCAGCTTGAATCTGAACCCTGTAGCTGGATTGGGGTTGAACCTAAACCCCAATTTACCGACGACTCCGGCACAGACCCCCCTTCCGTTCGCCCTGCGCTATCGAACGGCTACCGCCAAGATCGCCCGAGTTCGCCATGTAAAAAGGACAGGCGAACGGAATTTAGAGCAAGTTCAGGCCGTTGCACGCGCAGCTCTCAACCCTAAATCCGGCAGTTGGGCGCGATCGAGGGGCTGCCGAGGCAGGTCGCTGGCTAGGCGCGAGGCCAGCCGGACGCCATGTCCGGCTGGTGCGAGCAACAACGCCAGCGGCCGTGCAGCGCTCTCACCCGGGAGCTGAGCTGCGCCGTGTGCGCAACCCTTTGACTCATTTGACGTGTCATGCGGGTGCTAGCGGCCAACTGCCGGGTTTATTCACTCAACCACTTTTGAAAAAAGCGGGCCTGGCCCATGGCCGGGTCAAGCTCGTAGGCGGCAAACCCGATCCGCTCGTACAGCGCGATCGCCTGGCGATTGCCCTGCAACACTTCGAGCGTGAGCTTGCAGGCACCGCGCTGCCTGGCCAGGGATTCGGCCAGTGCCAGCATCTGGGCGGCCACACCGCGTCCCCGGTGAGTCGGCAGCACGGCGACATCGTGGACATTGACCAGCGGCCTGCAGGCAAAGGTCGAAAAGCCTTCGATGCAGTTGACCAGCCCGATGGGCTGCAGCCCCTCGAAGGCCAGAACACTGTAAGCCGCGGGTCGGGCGGCCAGTTCGCGCACCAGATGGGTCCGGGCATACTGGCCCAGGGGCTGGCCGCCGCCGGCCACGTCGCGTGCATAGGCGTCGAGCAACTCAACCAGCGCCTGCCCGTGGGCCGGGTCGGCGTAGTCAGCCCGAACGATCGAAAAAAGCACGGAACTCATTAGCGGCCGCTCACACTGCCTGCACGGCAGCGACCAGTCGCTCGGCGCAGGTCTGTGCTTGCGCCCCGTCGCGCGCCTCGACCATCACGCGAAGCAAGGGCTCGGTGCCGCTGGCGCGAATCAGGATGCGCCCGGTCTGCCCCAGTTCGGCCTCCACCGCCTGGCGGACCGTCTGGAGCCGCGCATTGCTTTGCCAATCCTGCCCGGGCCGCAGCCGCACATTGATCAGCGTTTGCGGAAACAAGGTGACGTCGGCCAGCAGTTCGGCCAAGGTCTTGCCGCTGCGCACGCAGGCCTGCAGCACCTGCAGCGCACTGATCAGCCCGTCACCCGTGGTGTGCTTGTCCAGTGCCAGCAGATGGCCCGAGCTTTCACCCCCCAGGAGCCAGCCATTTTTCTCCAGGGCCTCCAGCACATAGCGGTCACCAACCTTGGCCCGCACAAACTGAACGCCCCGGGCCTTCAGCGCCACTTCGACCGCCAGGTTGGTCATCAGTGTTCCCACCGCGCCCGGCACCACCTCGCCCCGCCCCAAGCGCTCGCAGACCATCAGGTAGAGCACCTCGTCACCGTTGAAGAGTCGGCCTTGGGCATCGACGAGTTGCAGTCGATCAGCGTCACCGTCAAGCGCCACGCCATAGTCAGCGCCATGCTGCCTGACCGCTTCGATCAGGGCCGCAGGGTGCGTCGCCCCCACCTCGTGGTTGATGTTCAGTCCATCGGGAGAGCAACCGATACGCACCGTGTCAGCCCCGAGCTCATGAAACACTTCCGGCGCCACCTGATAGGCTGCGCCGTGCGCCGCGTCGATGACGATCTTCAGCCCCTTGAGCGTGAGGTCGTTGGAGAACGTACTTTTGCAAAATTCAATGTAACGCCCTGCCGCGTCGTCCAGGCGCCGCGTCTTGCCCAGGCTGGCCGAGTCGACCCAGACCGGCGCCTGCGCCATGGCCGCTTCAACCGCCAACTCCCAGTCATCCGGCAACTTCGTTCCCTGCGCGCTGAAGAACTTGATGCCGTTGTCGGCAAATGCGTTGTGACTGGCGCTGATGACCACGCCCAGGCTGGCACGCTGGGTTCGTGTGAGGTAGGCCACGCCGGGCGTGGGCAGCGGGCCGAGCAGCACCACATCCACGCCCGCCGAGTTAAAACCCGATTCGAGCGCACTCTCCAGCATATAGCCCGAGATGCGGGTGTCCTTGCCGATCAGCACGGTGGGCCGCGCTTCGGTTTGCTTGAGCACACGGCCCACCGCGTGGGCCAGGCGCAATACAAAATCAGGCGTGATGGGCGACTGGCCCACGGTGCCACGAATGCCGTCGGTGCCAAAATACTGTCTACTCATGGCATCTTTCTTTTTCTCTAGTTTGTACTATGGTGGCAATTTTAAAGCAGCGCACCGCGCTGTGAGATCCCATCACAAGGGTGCTGGTGGTCAGGGTCTGGCCGCGTGCCAGACCTTCAGGGCCTGAACCGTGGCATGCACGTCGTGCACCCGCACCACGCGCGCGCCACGCTCAACGGCCAGCAGCGCAGCCGCCACACTGGGCACCAGGCGCTCGCTCATTTCGATCTCTGCGTCCCCTTCTGCCTTGATGAGCGACGCCAGCGAGGATTTGCGCGACCACGCCGCCAGCATCGGGAAACCCAGACTCTGCAGTTCGCCCTGACGCGCCAACAAGGCAAAGTTTTGCTCGACCGTTTTACCAAAACCAATGCCGGCATCCAGCACCAGCCGCTCGGGACGCACACCGGCAGCAATCAGCGCCTGCGCCGCCGTCTTGAGAAAATCACGCACCTGCAGCACCACATCCCCCGTCATGGGCTCGAGCTGCATGGTGCGCGGCTCACGGTGCATGTGCATCAGGCAGACACCACAGGCAGGATGCGCCGCGATCGTCGCCAGCGCGCCCGGCTGGCGAAGTGCCCAGATGTCATTGATAACGTCTGCACCCAGGTCCAGAACGGCCTGCATGACGCCTGCCTTGTAGGTGTCGACCGACACCGGAACGCCAAGTGTGAGCGCATGGCGCACCACCGGCAGCACACGCTCCAACTCATCGGCCAGCGACAAGGGAACCGAGCCGGGTCGGGTGGATTCACCACCGATGTCCAGCATGTCCGCCCCCGCCTTCATCAGCCGCTCGCAGCGAGCCAGCGCACCCGAGGGATCACCCGCCGAGTAATACTGACCACCGTCAGAAAATGAGTCGGGCGTTGCGTTGACGATGCCCATGACCTGCGGGCGGCTCAAGTCGATCGAAAAGCGCGAAGTTTGCCAAATCACGAAAAAAGTCTCTTCAGGAAAGTCGGATATTGAACCCAAGTCCGTAGCCGGCTGCAGGTTGAAATGCGTTGCACCAACAAAAAACCGGGGCGAGCCCCGGTTGATTGCTTTGATGAGCTTGCGCGGCCGAATCAGCCGGCGTCATCAATCTGCAAGATCAGGCCGCGGTAGGTGCCGGGTCGGTACTCACGGCCGGTGTTCCGCCGGTCGGACCGCCCCCGCCGACGGGCGGATTTCGCGGCGTCCAGTCCTTGGGCGGACGGGGCTCCTTGCCGGCCATGATGTCATCGAGCTGCTCGGTATCGATGGTTTCCCACTCCATCAGCGCTTTGGCCAGGGCGTGCATCTTGTCCTGGTTGTCTTCAA
>CAIMVC010000438.1 GCA_903844825.1 uncultured Burkholderiales bacterium
CAGGAGAGTTGGCTCGCATTCCAAAACATGAGCGTTTGGCAATATTGCGGCACTATGCGGATTTGCTGGCTAGCATGCCCTATGTAAATATCATTACCGTAGCGGTTGACAAGACCTCCAAGACCGCAGACGTCGATATTTTTGAATTGGCATGGAAAGCGCTCATTCAGCGCTTCGAAAATACGCTTGGTAACAATAATTTTCCAGGCCCCAAGGGGCAGAAAAATATGGGCATGCTTTTCCCAGATCGTTCGGACGAGAAAAAATTAAATGCTCTTATGAAGAAAATGCGAATCTACAACCCGATTCCCTCTCGCGGCAATGGTGGTTATCGCGACGCTCCGATTCAATTGGTCATTGAGGACGCCAATTTCCGTGATTCCGGACATTCTTACTTCATTCAGTCGGTTGACGTAGTTGCTTATCTGCTGTATCAGCACCTCACGCCCTCGACTTATGTAAGGAAAAAATCCGCAAATAATTTTTTTATGCGACTTGACCCCGTTTTGTGCAAGGTCGCCGCGCCGCGAGACCCACTGGGTATTGTGCGGCTCTAAAAAAAAGGGCCCCTTACGGGGCCCGGTGGGGACCTACTACCCAGACAAGCCGGAATTCAGACCCAGGGCAAACTTTACATCGTTTATTCACAAAAACAGACGACGGGTCATTTTTTTTCAACTTGCTTGCGATTTACTCAGTTCACCAAAGCCCCACCCTCAAACCATCGCTTGATCAGCGCCCGCTCGTCCTCGGTAATTTGCGTGGCGTTGTTCATGGGCATGGCGCGCAGCACCACGGCTTGTTGGTAGACGGCTGGGGCGTGCTGGGCCAGCAGGGCGGCTGAATCGAGGCGCACGTTTTTCATTTGCATGGCTTGGCCGTGGCAGCCGTAGCAGCGCTGGGCGATCACGGGTTGGATTTGGGCGTAGCCCACGGGCCCGGTGGTTTCGGCGGTGCTGGCCGACGTGGCGTTGGCAGCCGGCACGGGCGCAGGGCTGGGGGCCATGGCGACGATGAGCACGGCAATCAGCGCCACACCGGCGGCCACATAAGGCCAGGGGTGCGGGTTGCGGCCCAGCTTGTAGCCGTGGCGCAGCACAAAAAACTGGCGAATTGCCGCGCCAGCGAACATCATGAGAATCAGCACCAGCCAGTTCTGCGGATGGCTCCAGGTGAAGCTGTAGTGATTGCTCAGCATGGCAAACAGCACCGGCAGCGTGAAATAGGTGTTGTGCACGCTACGTTGCTTGCCGCGCTGGCCGTGAATCGGGTCGACCGGCCGGCCGGCCTTGATGTCCGCCACCACGGTGCGTTGACCGGGGATGATCCAGAAAAATACGTTCGCGCTCATGGCCGTGGCCATCATGGCGCCGACCAGCAAGAACGCGGCACGCCCGGCAAACCAGTGGCAGGCCAGCCAGGACGCCACGCAGACCAGCACCAGCACGCCGGCTCCGACCAGTGCATCCCCATTTTTGCGCTGCCCAAGGACCCGGCAAATGCCGTCATACAGCAGCCAGAAGACCACCAGAAACGACAGCGCTGCGGTCACGGCGGCGCCGGCCGACCAGTTCATGAGCGACTTGTCGATCAAGTAGGTGCCGGCCTGCCAGAGGTAGGACACCGTGAACAGCGCCATGCCCGACAGCCAGGTGCTGTAGCTCTCCCAGTAGAACCAGTGCAGGTGCGAGGGCATGGATGGCGGCTTGACCGCAAACTTGACCGGGTGATAAAAGCCGCCGCCGTGGACCGCCCAGAGCTCGCCGCTGACGCCCTGTTTTTTCAGGTCCTCATCGGTCGGCGGCGTCAGGCTCGAGTCGAGAAAAACGAAATAAAACGAGGAGCCGACCCAAGCGATGGCGGTGATGACGTGAACCCAACGCAGCAGCAAATTGGTCCAGTCCAGAAGATAGCTTTCCATGTCAGCCCTAGTTGAAAACGACAGCGCTGGCGCACCAGCAACGTTCGTGATGTGGGGCTGCTCACCACTGCGGGCGCTGTAAGCAGCATGGATCGCGACACTGGAAATTGGTTTTCCGGCTCCGCTGCGATCTTGCGCCGCTAAGTGTATACAAAATTTTCCCAGCTCGGCCGGTCCGTGGCGGCGGGCTGTTTCAGGAGCTGCGCGTCCCCCGCTACCGAAAATAATTTACATTTGTTAATGTTAATTAACATTTGCGAGAGGGTCATATGTTCAAACAACTGCTCATGGTTTCCTTGCTGGCCTGCTCGGGCGCAGCCTTGGCCCAGGAAGCGGCCTGCACGGCCGCAGCCGCCGAGAAAAAGCTCGCGGGTGCAGCCAAATCGTCGTTCATGACCAAATGCGAAAAAGAAGTGGCGGCCCGGTGCGAACTGGCCAGCAAAGACAAAAAGCTCGCCGGCGCGGCCAAAAACAGTTTTGAGAAGAAATGCGTCAAGGACGGCGTAGGCGCTTGATGTGCGCCTGTGTTGTTGTGCCCGCCAGGCGCTTGACCCTGCATGGCGCATGACACGCTGGCCGCCCTTGGCGCACAAACGCGCCTGCCTGACGGGCGCTGGCAAGGCCTTGACAGGCAAGGCGCAGCAGTTCGTTTGCGCCGCCTGCATCTGCGTCGGCTAGGGGTTGGGGCGCCATGAAGCGAGTAGTCAAAAAGTCGGTTGCAGCAGGAAAAGATGCCAGCAAGAAGGACGCCAGTAAGCGAAATTCAGGGGCGCGGCGCAAGCGGTCGGTGCTGCCCGGGTCCGATGCCGAGGCTGCTGGCGTGGAGAGTACGCAGCGTTCGGGCCGTGAAGACAAGCCCCTGCCCGCAACCAAGGCCTGCCCCGCTTGCACCAGGGACTTGCCGCTGTCGGCCAACTTTTGTCGAGCCTGCGGCCTGAGGCAATCTGTCCTGCAAGCGCTGCCGGCCGACCTCAGTCGTCGGGTCGGCGACGCGCTGCAGACGCTGCCCGAACCCGCGGATGCACGGGCTGAGCCTGCTGCGATGGCACCAGGTTGTGCCCCCTTGCCAGACCCCGCGTTGCCACCGGCTCTCGCCCCGGCTTTCGCGGAGAGTAGCGCCCCGAATAGTGCGGCGGATCTTGCGGCGGATGTTGCGCCTGACCTTGTTTCAGATCTTGCTTCGGATACTGTTTCTCCAAGCGCGCCGGTTGCTGCGCCGGTCGTCGCCAGCGTGCCTGACCCTGTTCTCGAGGTCGTCACGGTTGCCGAGCAGGAAGTCGTCCTGGCACCGGCGTTGTGGGTCGCCGAGGTGCCCGCTGGCGACGCGCCAGTAGCCGCCTTGCCCGTTCAAGCCGCAGTGCCAGAGGCTTCGCCCGCCCATCTGCCCGAGACAGTTCCCTGCGCCGACTGTGGGCAGGCATTGCCACTGTCAGCCAACTTTTGCCGGGCCTGCGGCAGGCCACGGCTCAAGGCGCAAGCTCAGACGGTTCCCTTCGACGTCGCCCCGGTGGCTTGGCAGCCCACTGATTCGGCGCTTGCGCCCGCGCCCGAAGAGCTGGCAGAGCAGCCAGAACCGCCAGCGCCTCGAGAACTGCCAGAAACGCCGGAACTTTCAGAACCGCCAGAACCTCGAGAACCACCAGAACCTTCAGAAACGCAAGAGTCTCGAGAACTGCCAGAACCGCCGGAGCAGTCAGAGCATCTAGAGCGTCTAGAGCGTCTAGAGCAGCCAGAGCAGCCAGAGCAGCTAGCGCAGCTAGCGCAGCCTGGCGCCGAGCCTGAAAGGTCGGCCCTTGTGGCTGCCGTGGAGGAGGCCATCCCGGCGACACCCGCACCGCCCGACCCGACCGAGCCAGCGCCCGGGGCGCAGCTGCAAGCACAGCCGGCACGGCCTTGCAGCGATGCTGTCGCCGCAGAGCAGCTCGAAGCCGCGTCTCCAGAGCCCGGGGTGCTCGAGCCCGCCAAGGCGCTGCTCGACAAAGAGCTCGACCCGGACCTGCCGGCGACGTCCCAGACGCAAGAAGTTACCGGGATTGCTGAGATTGCAGAGAGCGCAGGGATTGCAGAGATTGCTGAGAGCGCAGGAGGGCCAGAGTCTCCGTCAGCGCCCGAACACGTACTTTCCGATAGTCGGCCGCCTGCCGCCGAGCCAGTGGGCAAGCCATGTGTTTCGTGCGCGCTGATCCTGCCCGCCGGCGCCAGGTTTTGTCTTGATTGCGGCGCCGCCCAGGCCCGTCCTCCAGCCCCGATGCCGGTCAAGACGGGGTCTGCCTTGAAGGCGGTGCTCAGCGACCGGCTGAACCGCCTGATCAGCTGGCCGACCTGGCGGGGCACCCGCCTGCCGATGGCAGGGATGGCAAAAGCGAAGTCGCTCTTGGCGAGGAGTGAACCGGTATCTTTGGAGCCGACCCAGCTCGACCCCCCGGCGCCGGTCGTGCGAGCGCCAGTCCAGGCGCCTGCAGCCGTAGCCGCCCCGGCCCTCTTTGCCGCGGAGCCGGCCCCGCCAGACCTGCCCCAGCAGCCACAGCCACAGCCACAGCCACAGCCACAGCCACAGCCACAGCCACAGCAAGTCACGCCAGAGCCAGAGCCAGAGCCAGCAAAAGCGCAGCCCCAGCCCGATTTGCTGGCCTTGCAGCTTCGCCAGATCCGATCCACCAACCAAGCCATTCGTCGACAAATTGACGGACTGGGAACTCGCCGCCCATGACACCTTTTTCAGCCATGCGCCACATTGCCCCAGTCCTTGAGCGTGTGCGGCAGGCCGTGAGGAAACTGATGCCGGTCACGCCGGCGGCTGCGCAGCCCGGCGCTGCAGTTCCTCTGGATGTGGCAAGAAAGACCGCCACCTTGGCGTTGCTGAATTCGAAAATCCCCGAGTGGCGGGACCAGGAAGGCGAAGATTGGTTCGCCAGGAACTACTACCGTCTGTACCTCGCGTTTTGCGCAGAAACCCCCACCGAGGGCGAACTGCGTAAGCTCCTGGCGGACGCTGCCCGGGGCCGCTTCAATGAGGGCAATCGCGCACTCGTGCAAGCCTACGACAGCCTGATCACTTGTTTGCACCAGCCGTCCATGGCGCCGATCGCCAGCAAGATGGACGAGCTCAGGCAGGCCGGCGCTGCGCGTGTGAACAAAGTGTTCGCCCTGATCATGCCGCTGGGGCTGCTGGTCAGCTTCCTGCTTGGGCGTTGGCTGTGGCGACTCGACTTCCTGAACGATGGCTTGAAAGTCTTCATCTGCCTGGTCGGGCTGCCTGGCCTCTTTGCCGCCGCTTGCTACGGACTGTGGCGCAAGCGCGCCGCCTTTAACCCGAACAACAAGGCCATTGCGGCGCTGGCAGACAAGTTCCAGGAACTCAGGACCACCAGCTTCAAGACGATCCAGGACCACGCCAGGGAGCCTGCCAGCGAGTTCAACTACGCTGTCATGTCCGGCAAGGACTGGGTTTTCAGCCGCACCATGAACAAGTGGGCGAGCGAAAAATATGTCTTTTGGGGGGACGCGCAACACGAGGCCACGTGCATTGAAGCGTTGATCCGCGTCTTTAGCTTGAACGCCGTCAACCGCGCCCAGAATCTGCCGCTGCTGCCGCAACCGACCCCGAGCCAGGCCTATCTGGTGTCGCCAGAGCGCGCCAGGCCGGCGCTCAGTTGCCGTCGCTGCCGGCAAAGCGTCGAGGCGCTGGACAACTACTGCATGGCCTGCGGCTTCAAGCTGGTGACGGCCAGCGAGCCGGCCGCCAGCGAGTCATCGCAGCGGCCTGACAGCGCGGGCTAGACGCCGACCAAAGCCTGTTCAAGGTCCGAGCGCAAATCGTCGATGTGCTCGATGCCAACGCACAGCCGGACCGTGTCCTCGCTGACGCCGGACTTCTCGAGCTCGTCTGGCGAGAGTTGTCGGTGGGTGGTGGACGCGGGATGGGTGGCCAGCGAGCGCACATCGCCGATATTGACAAGGCGGGTGAACAACTTGAGCGCGTCAAGAAAGCGCTCGCCGCCGCTTCGTCCGCCATGGACACCAAAGGTCAGCAGCCCCGAGGCCCGCCCGCCCATGAGTTTTTGCGCCAGACCGTGGTCGGGGTGATCGGGCAGGCCGGCGTAGTTGACCCATTTGACCTTGGGATGCGCCTGCAGGAAGCGGGCCACAGCCAGCGTGTTGTCGCAGATGCGGTCCATGCGCAGCGGCAGGGTTTCAATGCCTTGCAAGATCAAGAAGGCGTTGAACGGCGAAATCGCCGCGCCCATGTTGCGCAGCGGTACCACGCGGGCGCGCCCGATGTAGGCGGCCGGGCCGAGCGCTTCGGTGTAGACCACGCCGTGGTAGCTGACATCGGGCTCGTTGAGGCGCTTGAAGCGCGCCTTGTGTTCGGCCCATGGGAATTTGCCCGAATCGATGATCGCGCCGCCAATGCTGTTGCCGTGGCCACCCAAGTATTTGGTGAGTGACTGCACCACGATGTCCGCGCCATGCTCGATCGGGCGGCACAGGTAGGGGCTGGGGACGGTGTTGTCGACGATCAAGGGTACGCCATGGCGGTGCGCAATCTCGGCCAGCGCCGCAATGTCGGTGATGTTGCCACGGGGGTTGCCCAGCGATTCGGCGTAAATAGCTTTGGTGTGCGAGTCAATCAGCGCTTCGAAGCTTTTTGGGTCGGTGGAGTCGGCAAAGCGCGTGCTGATGCCGTACTGCGGCAAGGTGTGGGCAAACAGGTTGTAGGTGCCGCCGTAGAGCGCTGTTGACGAGACGATGTTGTCGCCCGCCTCGGCGATGGTCTGGATGGCATAGGTGATGGCGGCCTGGCCCGATGCCACTGCCAAGGCCCCGATACCGCCTTCTAGCGCCGCCACCCGGGCTTCGAGCACCGACTGGGTCGGGTTCATGATGCGGGTGTAGATGTTTCCTGCGACCTTCAGGTCGAACAGATCGGCGGCGTGCTGCGCGCTGTCAAAAGCGTAGGCCACCGTCTGGTAGATCGGCGGCACAACGGACTTGGTCGTGGGGTCCGGGCTGTAGCCGGCATGCACGCTGAGGGTTTCAAATTTCCATTGATCGGACATGATGACTCCTGCTGGTTTGAACGAGGGCAAAAAATTGGCCTCGCCATGTTAAGCGCATTGGCCCACCGTTCCGCAGAAGTCCGCGCTCGTGAGCGATCAGTTGGCCCGGGCCACCCAGACCGTGGCCCCCTCGGGGCCGTAGCGCTCGGCGTGCGGCACCTCGCGCGCCAGGCGGAAGGCGTCGCCGGCCTTCAAATGTTTGACGTCCGGCCCCACGCTAAGCCAGAACTCCCCCTGAACCAGTACCACGCTGACGTCAAAGGGGTGCTGGTGGATGCCAGTGTCAAGATCAGCCGCCCATTGCCGGATGATGATTTCGTCAAAGCCTTCGTCCATCGACCTTGACGTAAATTCTTCCAATGTGGTCGGCGTCATAAAGACTTTCAGTTGACTTTGGTGATGACGGCGCAAGCCAGGCGCGCGCCTGAATTGCCGGTGGGCTGGGTCTTGTAGTCGTCGGGCAGCGCGTGCACGATCAGGCCGCGGCCCACGATGTCGGCGGGTCCGGCACCTATCCTCAGGCCGGCGATTTTGAAGTGTGCGTCGGCCACGCCGCTGGCATCGGCCTTGAGGGCGGGCAGGTCGCCGGCATGGTGTTCTTCGTGCCCGGCGCCATGTTTTTTGCCGTCGGGGTTGAAGTGGCCGCCCGTGCTCATGCCGTCGCCGCTGGAGCAGTCGCCCTTTTCATGGATATGAAAGCCATGTTCCTGCCCGGGCTTGAGTCCGCTGACGCGGGCATGAACCATCAGGTCGCTGCCCGAGGCGTGGAACATGACCTTTCCGCTCGTGGTGTTGCCCCGGGTGGCGAGCAGATCGGCCCTGGCCGAAGGCCCGCTGTGGTGCGCTGCATGGTCCCCGTGGGGAAAGTTGGCGCATCCGGCCAGGAGAAGGACGGCAGCGCTGATTAAAGAGGTGGTGAGATGCCTGCGGTTCATGATGTGGTTTGACTTTCGGGTGTGGTTTTCGGGCAGGCGACGGGGCCCGTCGGGGCTGGCCACCGATCCGGCCAGATCGCAGTTGATGAAAATAGCATCATTTAGTCCATTTTCATTAATTTATTACTTCTTTAAAACTAACTAGAAGATAAATCGTGGCCGGGCATGCACAGCAGCTGCGCCGCCACCGACACGGCGATCACCGCCGGCTCCTTGCTGGCGATGCCCGGCACGCCGATCGGGCAGGTCACCTGCATCAGTTCAGCCGCCGTAAATCCCCTGGCCTCGAGCCGGTGCCTGAAAGTGGCCCATTTGGTCTTGCTGCCGATCAGGCCGATGAAGGGCAGGTCAGCGTGATCGCGCTGGCGCTGCAGGCAGGCGGCCACCACGTCGAGGTCTTCGGCGTGGCTAAAGCTCATGATCAACACGCAAGAACCTGGCGTCAGGCTGGCGACTGCGCTGTGTACCGGTTCGGAATGTTCGCAGCACACCCGTGCCGGAAGATCGGCGGGAAAGATGCCGTCGCGGCTGTCGATCCAGGTCAGCTCAAAGGGCAGGCGCAGCAGCACGTCGACCAGCGCATGGCCGACGTGACCGCCCCCGAACAAGGCCACCGGTTGCGCTGCGGCCTGAAGCCGCTGGGCCAGGGCGGGCGCGTCGCGCGGGCCGACACGCTCGAGCTCAAGGTGCACCACCCCGCCGCAGCACTGGCCCAGCGAGGGGCCCAGTGCCCATCGCCGCTGCCGGGGTGCGGCCGGTCCGGCCGGCTCTTGCAGCCATTGCCTGGCCTGGGCAATGGTTTGATGTTCGAGCTGCCCGCCGCCTATGGTGCCAACCAGTTGGTCGCGAAAGACGGCCATCCAGGTACCGGCGTCGCGCGGGGCTGAGCCCTCGGTACGGCGCACCTGCACCAGCACGGCGGCTTCGAGCGCCAGCCGGGCCAGAAACAAGTCGAGCGCATGCGTTGTGCAAGGGGTCAGTGTTGACACGGAAGGGGTCGCCCTTGGATTTAGGTTTAAACGCGCAAAGTGTCCGCAATACCGGGCAGAATCGGACGGCGCCGGCCTGTCATCTGGCCACGCCCCAGGCGGGAACGGCTCGCGGGAAGTGGCTCCATCGTAGCAAGGCTCCTGGGAGCCGTCTGGCGTGTGTTTTTCGATCCTGTCCTCATGCCCGCCCGTAGCCAAGGAGTCTGTCATGCTTGAAATGCGCCCTCGCGCAGCAACCCCGCCCGGCGGGCGCGAGCGTTCTGGCCCCTGGGCGACGTGCGCAATATGGGCGGCGGCGCTGGTTTGCGTGCTCAGTGCCTGCACCTCGGTGTCTCTTGAGCCAGCTGTTGTTGTGCGGCCCTCGCCGCCCGCTGTCCCGGCCCTGCCACCAGCGCCGCTCACTCTGCCCGCGCCCGAGCCATTCCCCACAGCCGCGCAGCAGCCCCCGCCCGCCAGCCCAATAGCCGGCCGCGGCGTGCCCGGTGTTTCGCTGGCCGCAACGCCCAGGGCTTACCGTGCCAGCGGCGCAGCGCACCTGTACGGTCTTCATGCCGAGCGGATTTACCAGGGGCGCCTGCCGCCCCTGCTTTACGCGGTGGCCGTGCTCAGCGTGGAACTGGACGGTTCGGGTCAGGTCAGGCGGCTCGACTGGTTGCGTGCGCCGCGCCATGCCCCCGAGGTGATGACCGAGATCGAGCGCATGGTGCGCAGCGCGGCGCCATTTCCAGCGCCGGCCAGATTGGGCAGGGTGGTTTATACCGACACCTGGCTTTGGCACCAAAGTGGCAAGTTCCAGCTTGACACGCTGACGCAAGGTCAGGATTAGCCGGTCAGCCTGATCCGGCCAGGTCACGGCAAGTCCGGCCAGGGCGCGTGTTCTTGTTGCGCCGGGCCGGGCGGGATCGCCTTGGCTTAGCTCTCGGTCTTGAACAGCGCAGCGACTTTTTTCTTGGGCTTGATGTTGGCCGAAATACCGCTGCGCGCCGGTGCCGACTTGGCGGCGGCTTCCCAGGCGGGTGGCTCCTGCGCGGCTGCAGTGGCTTCGTAGGGCTGGTCAAAGAAGGGGTCGCGGGCTGAACTGGCCTGGCGCACGGGCGCGTATTCTCGCCGTTCCCGTGGTTCGCGGCGCTCACGCTCCCGGGGCGCCCGGTGCTCTGAGGTCTCACCGGATTCGCTGTCGCGGTACATCCGGCGACCGTCATTGATGCGGCCCTGCTCGCTAATGCGCGGGCGGTCTTCTTCAAACTCGACCGGTTCAATCTCGATCTTGGTCTTGATCAGCTTTTCAATGTCGGCCACCAGCCGCGCGTCGCTGGGCGCCACAAAGCTCACGGCCAGACCCGAGGCGCCAGCGCGGCCGGTACGGCCAATGCGGTGCACATAGTCTTCGGCGTTGAAGGGCACGTCAAAGTTGAACACGGCAGGCACGTCCTTGATGTCCAGGCCGCGGGCGGCCACATCGGTGCACACCAGCAAATCAACCTCGCCTTTTTTGAAAGCGTCCAGGGCCTTGAGGCGCTCGTCCTGGCTCTTGTCGCCATGCAGCGCGGTGGTTTTCAGGCCTTCACGCTCAAGCGAGCGGGCCAGCCGGGCGCAGCCGAGCTTGCTGTTGACGAACACAAAGGCCTGCTTCATGCCACGCGCTTTGAGGATCTGATGCAGGGCGCGCCGCTTGTCGTCGGCGCCAACGCTGTAGAAATGCTGCTCCACGGTCGAGGCCGTGGC
>CAIMVC010000439.1 GCA_903844825.1 uncultured Burkholderiales bacterium
CTACATCGAAGCCGAAAAGTTGTTACTTGAAGCCGCCGGTGGCGACGTCAAGACCAAGGGCAAGATCATCATTGCCACCGTCAAGGGCGATGTGCACGACATCGGCAAGAACATTGTCACCGTGGTTTTGCAGTGCAACAACTTCGAAGTCGTCAACATGGGCGTGATGGTGCCCTGCCACGAAATCCTGGCGCGCGCCAAGGTCGAGGGCGCCGACATCGTTGGCCTGTCGGGCCTGATCACGCCGAGCCTGGAAGAGATGCAGTACGTGGCCGCCGAGATGCAAAAAGACGATCACTTCCGCATCCGGAAAATCCCGCTGCTCATCGGCGGTGCGACGACCAGCCGCGTGCACACGGCGGTGAAAATTTCGCCGCACTACGAAGGCCCGGTGGTCTACGTGCCCGATGCTTCGCGCAGCGTGAGCGTGGCGCAAAGCCTGCTGTCTGACCAGGCGGCGAAATATATCGACGAGATCAATGCCGACTACGTGAAGGTGCGTGAGCAGCATGCCAACAAAAAGCAGACCAGCCTGTGGCCGCTGGCCAAGGCGCGGGCCAATGCGGCGCGCATGGACTGGGTTCATTACCAGCCGCCGGTGCCCAAATTTATCGGCCGGCGCGTCTTCAAGAATTTCGACCTGGCCGAGCTGGCCCAGTACATCGACTGGGGCCCGTTTTTCCAGACCTGGGACCTGGCCGGTCCCTTCCCCGCCATCTTGAAAGACGAGGTGGTCGGCACCGAGGCGGTGCGCGTGTATGCCGACGCACAGCGCATGCTCAAGCGACTGATCGAAGGCCGCTGGCTCACCGCCAACGGGGTGATGGCGATCTACCCGGCCAACAGCGTGGGCGACGACATTGAAATTTACACCGACGAAAGCCGCAGCCAGGTGGCCATGACCTGGCACGGTTTGCGTCAGCAGGCCGAAAAAACAGCAATTCCCGATGCCGACGGCAAGCTGCAGATGCGCCCCAGCCGCTGTTTGTCAGACTTCATTGCGCCCAAGCTGCTGCCACCCGAAGTGGCCGCTGCCCGCGCAGGTGCGGCGGGCGCAGAGGGCCACAACAGCTTTCATGTGCTCGACCATATCGGCCTGTTTGCGGTGACTACCGGCATTGGCGCCGAGAAAAAAGAAAAATACTTTTTAGACGACCATGACGACTACTCGTCGATCATGCTCAAGGCGCTGGCGGACCGCCTGGCAGAGGCTTTTGCCGAGGCCATGCACAAGCGGGTGCGGCAAGACCTCTGGGGTTACGCTGCCGCCGAAGCGCTCGACACCGATGCGCTGATTGCCGAAAAATACCAGGGCATCCGGCCCGCCCCGGGTTACCCGGCCTGCCCGGACCACAGCGTCAAAAAAGAGATGTTCGAGCTGCTAAAGGCCGACGAAATCGGCATGGCCTTGACCGAGAGCCTGGCCATGACGCCGGCTGCCAGCGTCAGCGGTTTTTACCTCAGCCATCCGGACAGCGCTTACTTCAACGTCGGCAAGATCGGCGACGACCAATTGCATGACCTGGCCAGACGGCGTGGCGTCAAGGTGCAAGCGCTGGAGCGCTTGCTGGCGCCCAACTTGTAAGAAAGCGCGCATGAGCCGGCTCGCCCTGACGCGCGACAAGATCTACAAAACCGTTGCCCGCCAGCTGCACGGCGTGGTGCCGTGCTGGGTTTGCGGTGAGCACGTCCTGCACGCAGCCGCCACGCTGGAGCACATCAGGCCGCTGAGCGAGGGCGGCAACTCACACCAGGACAACCTGGCGATCAGCCATGCGCTGTGCAATGGCCAGCGCCACGCCAAAGGCGTCGTGCCGCAAGCCAGTGACGCGCCGGGGCAGGTGGCGCGACGCGGCGCGGCAGCGGTCGGGATCTCAAGCTAAATCAGACTCGACGCCATGTTGACGGTCAGCGCCAGCACCGTGGTGTTGAAGAAAAAACACAGCAGGCAATGCAGCAAACCAATGCGGCGCATGCTGCGCCCGGTAAAGGTCACGTCGGCGGTTTGGCCCGATGTGCCAATGACGCATGACATGTACAAGAAGTCCATGTAATCAGGCAGGGGCTCCTCCGGAAACTGCAGGCCGCCGGGCTGCTGGTTTTCAAGAGAAAAATAATAGTGGTGAGCGTAGTGCTGGGCAAACATCACCTGCGTGAAAAACCACGAGGACGCGATCGTCAAGACGGCGTGGGCCACGTGTTCAAGGCGCAGGCTGCCGTTCATGGTCTTGGCGCTGCCCAGTTCGATCACCACCGCTGCCAGACAGACGAAGGCCGATAAAACCACCAGCGCCAGGATCACTCGCTGGCCCTCGTCCTGCGCCAATGCGCGCTGCCGGATGCCCGACGTGCTGACTGAAAACATCATGTGCATGGCGCTGAGCAAGTAAATGCTGGCCGCTGCATTCCACGCGATCAGCGCACGCGTGCTGGTCAGCAGATCAAGCCAGACAGGCAGCAAGAAATAGACACCGATGCCGATTAAAACGCCAACAATCAGGCGCGGGCGCGAAGTGATCCAGGTGGGCATACAAGCAATCGTTTCAAAAAGAAGTGGCAAGAACTGTAACCCGGCCCACGGCCCCGGACGCCCCGGGTTCGGGCGTTCAACCTGAACCTGGCTGGTCGCTGTCACCCGCATGAAGCGTCAAACGAATCGAAGAGTTGCCCGAGCGGAACACATCACCCTGCGACGAATCGGCAGCAGTTGCTGACGAGCAAACCGCTACGGTTCAGCCACCGATAGACCGTGCGAAGCAAAGGGATACGCCTTGCCATCACATAATTCAAAAGCCACATTTTTGGCGTTTCAGGTCATCCTGATTTTGTTAGGAGCTAGTCATGAAAAAGAAGTTGTTTGCTTCCATTTTGGTCCTTGGCATGGCGTTGTCTGCACAGGCTAAAGATATCGTTGACACGGCCGTTGGTGCGGGAACCTTCAAGACCCTGGCCTCGGCGCTCACGGCTGCTGGCTTGATTGACACCCTCAAGGGCAAAGGCCCCTTCACTGTCTTTGCACCCACAGATGAGGCCTTCGCGAAGATTCCCAAAGCCGATCTGGATGCCTTGCTCAAGGACAAGGCCAAGCTCACAGCCGTGCTGACTTACCACGTGGTGCC
>CAIMVC010000440.1 GCA_903844825.1 uncultured Burkholderiales bacterium
AAACCCAGCGTCGCGGGCACGCGCGCCAGATCGGCAGCGCTGTAGGCGCCACGTCGCAGCAGCACGTAGCGCGGTGTCGCCAGACCTTCGGCCAGTAACACACGCTTGGTCATGACTTTGTCGATCGCCAGGCTGGAGCTCAACACGCCGGAGCCGGTGTAGGCAATGCCGAGCAACTCAAGCGCGCCCTGCACCGTGCCGTCCTCCCCGAAGCGACCATGCAGGGCCATGAAACACCGCGCCAAGCCTTCAGTCTTGAGCTCGCTCAAGGACCGCTCGGCCGGATCAAAGGCATGCGCATCGACACCGCGCGAACGCAGTGCTTGCAAAACACCCTGGCCCGACATGAGCGAGATGTCGCGCTCGGCAGAGCGCCCGCCCATGAGCACCGCCACCTTGCCAAAGTTGTACGACTGGCTCATACGCTTGGCCTCGCGGCCGTCAGCTCAAGCACCTTGCCCGCCACCAAGCCAATGGAGCCGGCGCCCATGCACACCACCACATCACCGCCGCGGGCGTTGTCGGCGATGGCTTGCGGCATGGCTTCAATAGCATCCACAAAAACCGGCTCGAGCTTACCCGCCACGCGCAGTGCCCGTGCCAGGGAGCGACCGTCAGCTGCCACCAGCGGCGCTTCGCCAGCGGCATAGACCTCAGACAGCAGCACGGCATCGGCCTGGCCGATGACCCTGATGAAGTCTTCAAAGCAATCGCGGGTACGGCTGTAGCGGTGCGGCTGAAACGCCAGCACCAGTCGCCGGCCCGGGAAGGCGCCGCGGGCTGCAGCCAGGGTGGCGGCCATTTCAACCGGGTGGTGGCCGTAGTCGTCAATCACCGTGAAACGGCCGCCGCCCAGTGCCGGAACGTCGCCGTAATGCTGAAAGCGCCGCCCCACGCCCCTGAATTCGGCCAGTGCCTTTTGCACGGCAGCGTCAGGGATATCGAGTTCCACGGCCACGGCGATGGCCGACAAGGCATTGAGCACGTTGTGCTCACCTGGCAGATTCAGCACCACCGGCAGGTCCGGCAGGGTAATGCCGTTGCGGCGCTGCACGGTGAAATGCATCTGCCCGTTGACATGACGCAGATCGACCGCCCGTACCTGCGCATCGGCGCCGAGCCCGTAGCTCGTCACGGGGCAGGAGACCTGGTTGAGGATGCTACGCACCGCTGCGTCGTCGGTGCACAGGATGGCAGTGCCGTAGAAAGGCATGCGGTGCAAGAACTCGACAAAAGCCCCTTTGAGCCGTTCGAAGTCGTGGCCGTACGTCTCCATGTGGTCCGCGTCGATGTTGGTAACGACGGCCATGACCGGCAGCAAATTCAGGAAGGAGGCGTCCGACTCGTCGGCCTCCACCACGATGTAGTCGCCCGAGCCCAGCCGGGCGTTGGCGCCAGCACTGTTGAGTCGGCCACCAATCACAAAGGTTGGATCGAGCCCGCCCTCGGCGAGCACGCTGGCCACCAGGCTGGTGGTGGTGGTCTTGCCGTGGGTACCGGCAATCGCGATGCCGCGCTTGAGGCGCATCAGCTCTGCGAGCATCAGCGCGCGTGGTACCACCGGAATTTTCTTGCTGCGCGCAGCAATGACTTCGGGGTTGTCAGCGCGCACGGCCGTGGAGGTGACCACCGCATCAACGCTGGCCAGGTTGCTGGCGGCATGGCCCACAAAAGTCTTGATGCCCAGTCCCGCCAGCCGCCGCAAGGTGGCGCTGTCGGCCAGGTCGGAGCCGGAAATCACGTAGCCCAGGTTGTGCAGCACCTCGGCAATGCCGGACATGCCGGAGCCGCCCAGGCCAATGAAATGAATATGTTTGACAGCGTGCTTCATCGCACCAATTCCTCGCAAGCTTGCAGCACGCGCTCGGTGGCGCTCGTCTTCGCCATTTTGTGGGCCGCTTCAGCCCGCTCCAGCAAGTCGCTGCGCTGCAGCGAACTGAGGTGTTCGGCCAATTTTTCGGGGCTTAGCTCGTGTTGCTGAACCAGCCAGCCGCCACCCGCATCCACCAGAAAGCGGGCGTTGTGCGTCTGGTGATCGTCCACCGCTGCGGGAAATGGCACAAACAGCGCAGCGGCACCGACCGCCGCTATTTCTGTGACCGTGCTGGCGCCGGCGCGGCAAATGATCAGGTCAGCCTCGGCAAAAGCCCGCGCCGTGTCATCAATAAAGGGCGTGAGCCGGGCCTGGACGCCAGCTGCCACGTAGTTGCCGCGCAAAGCTTCGAGTTGCAGGGCGCCGCTTTGGTGGGTCACCTGTGGCCGTTCATGCTCGGGCAACAGGGCCAGGGCTTTGGGCACCAGGTCGTTGAGCGCACGCGCGCCCAGACTGCCACCGACCACCAGCAATTGCAAAGGCCCACTGCGGCCCGCAAAGCGCTGCGCCGGCGCGGCTTGCTGCAAGAACGGCAGGCGCAGCGGGTTACCCACCCACTCGGCTTTTTTCATCACATGAGGAAAGGCGGTAAAGACCCGATCGGCCAGCCCGGCCAGCACACGGTTGGCCATACCCGCCACCGAGTTCTGCTCATGCAACACCAAGGGCTTGCGCAGCAGGGCACTTATCAGGCCGGCAGGAAAACTGATGTAGCCGCCCAGACCAATGACCACCTGCGGCTTGACGCGGCGCAGCACACGCAGGCTTTGCCAGCAGGCCCGCAGCAAACGCACTGGCAGACCCAGCACGGCGCCCATCCCCTTGCCGCGCAAGCCGGAAAACTCAATGGCCTCGAACGCAATGCCTTGCGCCGGCACCAGCCGACTCTCCATGCTCGGCTGCTCGGCGCTGCCGGTACCGCCCAGCCAGTGCACACGCCAGCCACGCTCGCGCAGGGCCAGGGCCACCGCCAGCCCCGGAAAAATATGACCACCCGTACCACCGGCCATGACCAGGGCGGTGGGGGGCATGCGCGGGACAGCCTGGCTCATAGCCGCCCTCCCCGCATCAGCACGCGGTTTTCGTAGTCGATGCGCAGCACCACGGCCAGCGAGATCAGGTTCATCATGATCGCCGAGCCGCCGTAGCTCATCAGCGGCAAGGTCAGGCCCTTGGTCGGCAGCGCCCCCAGATTCACACCCATGTTGATGAAGGTCTGAAAACCTATCCAGATGCCCACGCCCTGGGCTACCAGTCCGGCAAACAGTCGGTCCAGCGCAACGGCCTGCCGGCCGATGTGGATGATGCGCCGGGTCAGCCAGACAAAAAGACCCATCGCCACCAGCACCCCCAGCAAACCGAACTCCTCGCCAATGACGGCGAGCAAAAAGTCCGTGTGGGCCTCGGGCAGCCAATGGAGCTTTTCGATGCTGCCCCCCAGACCCACGCCAGACAGCTCGCCACGACCAAAGGCGATCAGGGAATGCGACAGCTGGTAGCCCTTGCCCAGCGCGTATTGCTGGGCCCAGGGATCGAGGTACGCAAAAATACGCTCGCGCCGCCACGGGCTGGCCGCCACCATCAGCCCAAAAGCGATGACGACGATGGTGGCAATAAAAAAGAACATCCGGGCGTTGACGCCACCCAGGAACAAGATACCCATGGCAATCACGGAAATGACGATGAAGGCACCCATGTCCGGCTCGGCCAGCAGCAACAGACCCACCACGCCGACGGCAGCGCCCATGGGCAGCACGGCGCGGAAAAAGCGCTCCTTGACCTCCATCTTGCGCACCATGTAGTCGGCCGCGTACATGAGCACCGCGAACTTGGCTAGCTCGGAAGGCTGGAAGTTCATGATGCCCAGCGAGATCCAGCGCCGCGCGCCATTGACACCCCGGCCAATGAAGGGAATCAGCACCAGCACCAGCAACACCAGCGAGGCAATAAACAACCACGGCGCCACCTTCTCCCAGGTGGACAGCGGCACCTGAAAAGCCAGCATCGCCGCAACGAACGCCACCACCAGCGACAGTACGTGGCGCAGCAGAAAATGGTGATGCTCGTAGCGGGCAAATTTCGGGTTGTCCGGCATGGCAATCGACGCCGAATAAACCATCACCAGGCCCCAGATCAACAGCGCCAGGGTGACCCAGACGAGGGCCTGGTCAAAACCCATCTGGCGCACCGGCGCAGCGTACGAGGGCGAGCGTGAATGACCGCCGGTGCGAACCGGCAAGGTCTCGGTAGCGGTCTCGGCCGAGGCCTGGAACCAGCCACCGAAGCGGCGAAACAGGCGGCTCGCGCTCAGCATACAAGCCCCGCATCCTGCGCCAAGGCGCTGACAGCATCGCAGAAAACGTGGGCGCGATGCTCGTAGTTGTCAAACATGTCAAAGCTCGCACAGGCCGGCGACATCACCACCGCATCACCGCGCCGGGCCTGGCCGGAAGCCATCTGCACGGCTTGTTGCATGCTGCCTGCGTCCAGCAGGGGCACGCCGGTGGCGGCCAGCGCCAGACGGATCAGAGGCGCATCCCGGCCCAGCAACACCGCGGCCCGAACATGGCGGGCCACCGGTTCGGCCAGGGGTGCGAAATCCTGGCCTTTGCCTTCGCCGCCCAGAATCACAACCAACTTGCGCTCTGGCCCCAGACCGTTCAAGGCCGCTACGGTGGCGCCCACGTTGGTGCCTTTGCTGTCATCGAAATATTCGACGTCGTTGACCACGGCCACCGACTCCAGCCGGTGTGGCTCACCACGGTACTCGCGCAGACCGTGCAAGAGCGAGGCCATGCTGCAGCCGGCCGCAGCCGCCAGACCCAGCGCGGCGAGCGCATTGGTGGCGTTGTGCAGACCGCGAATGCGCAAGGCGTCAACCGGCATCAGGCGCTGCACGTAAAGCGGTATCTCCTCGTGCTTGCGGCGCTTGATGGTTTCATCGGCCTCGCTGGCGCGCACCAGCCAGCTCATGCCGTTGACGGTTTCAATGCCATAGTCGCCGGGCCGCTGCGGCTCGTCAGCATCAAAGGTCAGGTAAGGCCGCACGGGCTTGCCCTTGAGCAGCGGCGGCAAGGCCTTCATGACCTGCGCGTCGGCGCGGTTGAGCAGCATGATGCCGCGCTGACCATAAATACCGGCCTTGGCTGCGGCATAGGCCTGCATTGACCCGTGCCAGTCCAGATGGTCCTGGCTGATATTTAGAATGGTGGCCACCGTCGGCTCAAAGCTGTTGACCTGGTCGAGCTGAAAGCTCGACAACTCCAGCACCCAGACCTCGGGCAAGCTTTGGGCGTCCAGGCAGTCGGACAGGGTGTCGAGCAAGGTGGGGCCGATGTTGCCGGCAACCGCCACCGTCTTGCCGGCACGCTTGACTAATTGACCGGTCAGCGAGGTCACCGTGGTCTTGCCGTTGGTGCCGGTGATGGCAATCACCTTCGGGTGGTACCCCGGGTCGGGTGGCGGCGGCGCGATGATGGGCATGGCGGACTTCTCGTCAGCCGCGTCGCTGCCCTCGTCAGTGTCCAAGGGTGTCGGCCCGGCCGGCGCTTGGGACGCGGCATCAGCCGGCACTTCAACCAAGGACTCGGCCAAGGATTCAGCCAGCACTTCAGGCTGCGCATCAGCCGGCGCATCGGCGGGCAGGCCTGTTCCGGCGACAGTTGCAAGACTCGCCTCCTCCTGATGCGTCGACGGTGCCGGGCCCAGGTCAGCGCGGGGCGCGGCGTGCGGCGATACCGGCTGCAGCGGCACCTCACCGCCGACTTGCTGCGACTGGTCCACCTGGCTTGTACCCAGTTCCCGCAGGGCTTGCGCAAACAGCGTCAGTTCGTTGCCGCAAGGAATGCCGGCAGCCTTGGCGGCATCAATGACAGGGGCGATGTCAGCCGGCGACAGTCCCGGGCTCTTGAGCACCAGATCAAAAGCCTGGCCCTGGAGCAACTGCGCACTGAATGGACCCGAGACAAAGCGCACCCCGGGCAACTGCGCCTGCAGTGTGGCCAGTTGTGGCGGCGCAGCGCGGGTATCGGCCACGCTCACACGGGCACCCCAGCGGGCACACCAGCGCGCCTGGGCCAGCCCGGACGCACCGAGCCCCAGCACCAACACGTTTTTCTGCTCCAGTGCGTTCATCTGAGTTTCAAGGTAGACAGGCCCAGCAGGCACAGCAGCATGGTGATGATCCAGAAACGCACAACCACCTGCGTTTCCTTCCAGCCGCTTTTCTCAAAGTGGTGGTGCAAGGGCGCCATCTTCAGGATGCGCCGGCCGGTGCCGTATTTCTTTTTGGTGTATTTGAAATAGCTGACCTGAGCCATCACCGACAAGGCCTCGACCACAAAAATACCGCCCATGATGGCCAGCACGATCTCCTGGCGCACGATCACCGCAATCGTGCCGAGCGCGGCGCCCAGCGCTAGCGCCCCCACGTCGCCCATGAAGACCTGCGCCGGGTGCGTGTTGAACCACAAAAACGCCAGACCGGCACCGGCCATGGCGGCGCAAAAAATAAGCAGCTCGCCGGCGCCGGGAATGTAGGGCAAAAACAGGTAGCGGGAAAACACCGAACTGCCCGTGACATAGGCAAAAACACCGAGCGCCGATCCCACCATCACCACCGGCATGATGGCCAGGCCGTCCAGGCCGTCGGTGAGGTTGACCGCGTTGCTCGAGCCCACAATCACCAGGTAAGTCAGCACCACAAAACCAATAACGCCCAGCGGGTAGCTGACTTCCTTGAAAAAGGGCAGCATGAGCCCGGCCTTGGGTGGCAGGTTGACGTCAAAACCGGACTTGACCCAGCTCAGGAACAGCTCGATCACGCGCAGGTTCGAACTCTCCGAAATACTGAACACCAGGTACAGCGCCGCCACCAGGCCGATCAGCGATTGCCACAGGTACTTCTCGCGCGAGGGCATGCCCTCCGGGTCCTTGTTGACCACCTTGCGCCAGTCGTCGGCCCAACCCACCGCGCCAAAGCCCAGCGTGACGATCAGCACGATCCAGACGAAGCGGTTGCTCAGGTCAAACCACAGCAGTGTGGAGATGGCAATGGACAGCAGGATCAGCACCCCGCCCATGGTGGGCGTGCCACTTTTGGCCATGTGCGACTGCATGGCGTAGCCGCGGATCGGCTGGCCGATTTTCAGGGCCGTCAGCCGCCGAATCACGAAGGGCCCGGCGATCAGGCCAATCAGCAAGGCCGTGACGGCGGCCATGACGGCGCGAAACGTCAGGTACTGGAAGACCCGGAAAAATCCGAACTCGGGGGCGAGGGTTTGCAGCCATTGGGCCAGGCTCAAAAACATGTGTTTTCTTTCTTATCCGAAGGCGCAGCCTGGCGCTCTGCCGCCGCGGCACCCGCCGCTCTGTGCGCCTCCAGGGCTTGCACCACGCGCTCCATGCGCATGAAGCGTGAGCCCTTGACCAGCACGCTGGCGTGCTGCGGCAGCCTGGCCAGCACGACAGCCACCAGGGCCTCGACTGACTCGCAGTGCACAGCGCCGGCGAAGGCCTGCGCTGCGTGCACCATCAACGGACCACTGCACAGCAGGCTTTGAATCGCCCGCTGCTGCGCATAGGTACCGATCTCGGCGTGAAATTGCGGCCCCTTCTCGCCCACCTCGCCCATGTCGCCGAGCACCAGCAAACGCGGCGCGGGTAAGTCGGCCAGCACATCAATGGCGGCGCGCACCGAATCAGGGTTGGCGTTGTAGGTGTCGTCAATGACCGTCACCAGGCCATGAGGAAACGCCAGCTGCAAGGCACGCGAGCGGCCCTTGACGGGCTCGAAAGCCGACAAGCCTGCCGCGATGGCCTCCAGCGAGACCTCGGCAGCCAGGGCGCAGGCCACTGCTGCCAGCGCGTTCTTGACGTTGTGCTGCCCGGCCACACTGAGCGAGAAATCGAGCGGGCCCAGAGGGGTGCGGGCCTGCACCTGCCAGGCCGTGCCGGACCAGCGCCCGTGCCCGGTCACGTCGGCCGCGCCCGTCAGGGCGAATGTCAGCGCGCGGCGTGCACCGGCGAGTTCGCGCCACAGCGGCGTGAACGCATCGTCGGCCGGAAACACCGCCACGCCCTGCTCGGGCAACGCCGCGATCACCGCGCCGTTTTCCTGCGCCACGGCCGCGACCGTTTGCATGAATTCGAGGTGCTCGCGCTGGGCGTTGTTGACCAGCGCCACCGTGGGCCGGGCGATGCCAGCGAGCTGGGCAATTTCCCCCGGATGATTCATGCCGAGTTCAACCACGGCGCGGCGGTGGTTGGCGCGCAGCCGAAGCAAGGTCAGCGGCACACCAATGCCGTTGTTAAAGTTGCCTTCCGTGGCCAGCGCGTTCGGCCCGTCTTGCGCGCGCAAGATGGCTGCCAGCATCTGCGTGACCGTGGTCTTGCCATTGCTGCCCGTCACGGCGATCAGCGGCAGCGCAAATTGGCCACGCCAGCTGCTGGCCAGTTGTCCCAACGCCAGCCGCGAGTCGGCCACCTCCACACCCGCCAGGCCGGCGGCGGCCAGGCCCTTTTCGGCCACTGCAGCGACAGCGCCAGCGGCGCCGGCCTGGGCCAGAAAATCGTGCGCATCGAAATGCTCACCGCGCAGGGCAACAAACAAATCACCCGCCAGCAGACTGCGGGTATCGGTATGCACGCGGCTCACGCGCAGCGAAGGATCGCCCACCAGCCGGGAGCCCGGCAAGGCCTGCGCAAGCTGAGCCAGCGTCATCATGCGGTGGCTCCCGCGCCTGCGCTGCGAACCGTGCTGGCTGCCTGTCGCAACTGCAAGGCTGCGCGGGCGCAGCGGTGGTCTGAAAACGCTCGCTTGACACCTCCGATGTCCTGGTAATCCTCGTGCCCCTTGCCAGCGATCAAGACCACGTCGGTGGACTGCGCGGCGAGCAACGCCTGTTCAATGGCGCGTGCGCGATCGACTTGCATGCTCACGTCCTGGCGCCGCTGCAGGCCTGCGACCATCGCCTCGATGATCGCCGCCGGGTCTTCGCTGCGCGGGTTGTCGCTGGTCAGCACGATCTGATCGGCGTGCTGCTCGGCCACGGCGGCCATGAGCGGGCGCTTGGCCGGATCGCGGTCACCACCGCAACCGATCACACACCACAAGCGTCCGGCGCGGCCGGTGGCGGCGGGGCGCAAGGCATTTAAAACTTTCTCGAGTGCATCCGGCGTGTGGGCGTAGTCGATGACCACCAGCGGCTGGCCGTCGGTCGCCAGCGTGTCCATGCGCCCGGGCACCGGCGTGAGCTTGGCGCAGACCGCAGCGGCGTCAGGCAGGCTCACGCCCACACCGCGCATGGCAGCGATCACGCCCAGCAAATTCGAAACGTTGTAGGCGCCCACCACCGGCGCGCTGACCCGGCAGGACTGCGCACTGCCGGACTCGGAGACGTCAAAGTTCAGAGCCTGAAGGCCGTGTTCAATGGCGCTTGCCGTGAGCCGGGCCGGTCCCGTGCAAGACACCGTCCAAACGTCCAGCGCGGGTCGCCCGGCCAGCTCGGCGGCCAGCGCAGCACCCTGCGCATCGTCCACATTGATCACCGCCGATTGCAGGCCAGGCCAGTCAAACAGGCGCCGCTTGGCCGCCCAGTAAGCGGCCATGCTGCCGTGATAGTCCAGGTGGTCTTGCGTGAAGTTGGTAAAAATTGCCGTGCGAATGAGTACCGCATCCAGCCGGGCCTGATCGATACCAATGGACGAAGCCTCCAGGGCGCAGGCGGCGAAGCGCTCATCGACGAGGCGGCGCAACTGCTGCTGCAGGAGCACCGGGTCCGGCGTGGTCAGACCGTTAAAAACCATCGCCCCAGGCTCGCCAATCCCCAGCGTGCCGACCAAGGCGCAGCGCTGGCCCAGCGCGCTCAAGGCTTGCGCCAGCCACCAGGCGGTCGAGGTCTTGCCATTGGTGCCGGTCACGGCCAGCAGCGCCAGTTGGTGACTGGGTTCGCCGAAGTAGGCAGCAGCAATGGGCGCCGCCGCAGATTTCAGACCCTCGTAAAGACCGAGCCGCTCATCCTCGATGTTCAGGCCCAGTTGCTCGGCGCCCTCTTGCTCGAGCAGGCAGGCGGCGGCGCCGGCGGCCAGCGCCACCGGCACAAAACCGCGCGCATCGGTGGCAGCGCCCGGCCAGGCCAGGAATCCGTCCCCGGGCTGAAGCTGCCGGCTGTCCGCGCGCAGCGTCCCGCCGATACGCGAGCGCAGCCACCGGGCCGCTTGCTGGGGGGACTGCAGCGCCACGCTCAAAATGACTCCTTCGCGGAGTTGGTGAGAATCTGCGGCTTGACCGACACATCGGGCTGCACGCCCATCATGCGCAAGGTCTGCTGCACCACCTCACTGAACACCGGCGCGGCCACCAGGCCGCCATAGTACTGACCATTGCTGGGCTCGTCGATCATGACGGCGACGATGATGCGCGGCGTATCGATAGGCGCCATGCCGGTGAACCAGGACCGGTATTTGTTGCTGGCGTAACTCTTGCCCACCTGCTTGTGGGCGGTTCCGGACTTGCCGCCCACCGAGTAGCCGACCGTCTGCGCCAGCTGACCCGTGCCACCGGGCGCCGCGGCCATCTGCAACATGCGCCGGATCGCATGAGCGTTGTCGGGGGAGAAGACCTTCACGCCCTGCGCCGGCTCGGTGCTCTTGAGCATCGTCACCGGAATGATCTGGCCATTGTGCGCAAAGGAGGTATAGGAATGCGCCATCTGAAACAGCGAGGCCGACAAGCCGTAGCCGTAGGACATGGTGGCCTGCTCGACCGGACGCCAGGTTTTCCAGGGACGTACCCGCCCGGTGACAGCGCCCGGAAACTGAATCTGCGGCTTTTGACCATAGCCCAACGCGGTGTAGGTGTCCCACATTTCATGCGGGCTCATTTTTTGCGCGATCTTCAGCGCCCCTACATTGCTGGACTTCTGGATCACGCCCTCGACCGTCAAGGAGCCGTAGTTGTGCGTGTCGCTGATCGTGAAGCCACCAATGTTGTAGCGCCCGGGCCCGGTTTCAATCACCGTGCGCGGTGTCACGCGGCCGGCTTCCAGCGCCATCGCCACGGTGATCGGCTTCATGGTCGAGCCGGGCTCGAAGGTGTCGGTCAGTGCCCGGTTACGCAATTGCTCGCCACTGAGATTCTTGCGTTTGTCAGGCACGTAGCTGGGGTAGTTGGCCAGGGCCAGCACCTCGCCGGTGATCGAATCGAGCACCACCACGCTGCCGGCCTTGGCCTTGTGCGCCATGACGGTGTCGCGCAACTTTTGGTAGGCAAAAAACTGTACCTTGCTGTCAATCGAGAGCTGAAGGTCGCGGCCATCGACCGGCGGCACTTGCTCGCGGATGTCCTCGACGACCCGCCCGAGGCGGTCCTTGATGACACGGCGCGAGCCCGGGCGGCCCGACAAGTCTTTGTCAAAGGTCAGCTCCATGCCTTCCTGGCCACGGTTTTCGACGTTGGTAAAACCCACCACGTGCGCGGTTGCTTCACCGTCGGGGTACTGACGCTTGTACTCCTTGCGCTCGTAAATGCCCTTGAGGTTGAGTTCGATAATTTTCTTGGCAGCGGCGTCATCAACCTGACGTTTGAGCCAGACAAAACTCTTGTCTTCCAGAGAAAGCTTTTTTTGCAGCTCCGGCAGCGGCATCTCCAGCAACCGCGCCAACTCGGCCAACTGCGCGGGACTGGCCACCACATCTTCCGGAATCGCCCAGAAGCTGGGAGAAGGAATGTTTGAGGCCAGGATCAGGCCGTTGCGGTCCATGATGCGGCCACGGTTGGCCGGCAGTTCCAGCGTGCGCGCAAAGCGCACTTCACCCTGGCGCTGAAAAAACTCATTGCCAAACACCTGAATATGTGCAGCGCGTACCGCCAGACCCGCAAAACCAAGAGCCAGCGCCGCCACAATAAACTTGCTGCGCCAGACCGGCGTTTTGCTCGCCAGCAGCGGGCTGGCACTGTAACGCACGCTATTTCTCATGGCTTAGTGCTGCCGGCACCCGAGGGTGAATGCCTGGCCACGTATTCGGTAATGGCGGGCGTGGGCGGATGCATCTGCAAGCGCTCCTTGGCCAGACGCTCGACCCGTAGCGGCGTGGCCTGGGCCCGCTTTTCAGCTTGCAGGCCTTCGTGCTCGATATCGAGCTTTCGCGTTTGCGCGCGCGCCTTTTCCAGCTCGACGTAAAGACGCCGCGATTCATACTGGACATGCACCAGGTACAGCGCGCTGAACAGCACGCCAAGCACCAGCACAAAATTCAGGCGGCTCATGCCAACACCCCGGTGCGCTCTGCGGTACGCATCACGGCGCTGCGCGAGCGGGGGTTAGCAGCAATTTCTTCGGCCGAAGGCTTGATACGGCCCAGCGTCTTGAGCCGCATGGCCTTGGGCTCAGCAAAGGGCGCGCGTCGATCAAACACCTCGCGGGAATGCTCGGCCATGAACTGCTTGACGATGCGGTCTTCGAGCGAATGAAAGCTGATCACGACCAGACGCCCTTCAGGTTGCAAAACTTTCAGTGAGGCCTCTAGGGCCTGCTGCAGCTCTTCAAGCTCGGCATTGATGAAAATCCGAAAAGCCTGAAATGTGCGCGTTGCAGGGTCCTTGCCCGGTTCGCGGGTTTTGACCGCGCCAGCCACGACTTCGGCCAGCTCCGTGGTGCTTCCAAGAGGGCCCCGTTCCTGCCGCCTACGATCAATCGCCTTTGCAATCTGCCCAGCAAACCGTTCTTCGCCATAGTCACGAATGACCTCCGTCATGTTGTCTACCGATGCATCGGCAAGCCACTGCGCCACGCTCTGGCCGCGGGTGGTATCCATGCGCATATCCAGCGGGCCGTCGTTGCGAAACGAAAAACCGCGCGCTGCGTTGTCGATCTGCGGTGAACTCACGCCCAGGTCCATCAAGATGCCGGCCGCGCTGGCCGCGGGCAACTCGCCCAGATGGCTGAAACCCTGATGGCGAATGACAAAGCGCGCATCGGTGATCTGCCCGGCCTCGGCGATGGCGTCGAGGTCCTTGTCGAAGGCCGTCAGCCGGCCTTGCGGCGACAACTGGGAAAGAATCAGCCGCGAGTGGCCGCCGCGACCAAAGGTGGCGTCGACGTAGTGGCCGTTCGAGTTGAGGTGAATCGCCTGGACTGCTTCGTTCAACAAGACGGTGCGATGTGTCCATGGTTCTTGCACCGTCATCTTTCAGAAAGAAAAGTCCTTGAAAACGTCGGGCATGTCGCCCTTCATCTGCTCGGCTTCCTGAGCCGCGTAGATCGCCGCATCCCACAGCTCGAAGTAACTGCCCATCCCGAGTAGCACCGCATCTTTCGAAATCGTCGCCGCGGCGCGCAACTCGGGCGACACCAGAACCCGGCCCGAGGCGTCCAGTTCCACATCCATGGCATTACCAAGAAAAATCCGCTTCCACCACTGCGCCTGCATCGGCAGCGAGGCGATGCGCTCACGAAACCGTTCCCACTCGTTGCGCGGGAAAATCATGAGGCAGCCGTGGGGATGTTTGGTGATCGTGAGTTGACCGGCGGCGGTGGCAGCGAGCACGTCACGGTGCCGGGTCGGCACAGACAGCCGCCCCTTGACATCGAGAACAATGGAAGACGCACCTTGGAACACCACTGCCGCCCTTTAAAAAACACTTTTCACCACAAAACTGCACTTTTCCCCACTTTAGCAGGAAAGTATCAGACTGCAAGCGCCGTGCAACAAATTTTTTCAATGAAATCAAGCACTTAGCCGCGATTTCAAATACGCATTAAACAAAAAATCGTTGTGAATTAAGCACTTAGCGAAGGCTGTGAAAGTGGTTTCTCACGGCCGAACCGTGCAAGTCGTCCGTCCGACGCTTTACGCGCCGGCGGGCCCTCGGGCCGGTGGCCAGTTGTGAAGGCGGACCCTTGGTTTGGAGCTGGCGCAGATGCTACCGCTCAAAGTGCAGCTATCGCGGGAGCAGAGTTTTCACAAGTAGCGTTCGGGCGCCTTGACCAGCCGCTTGCCGAAGTCGCGGTGCTGCGGCTTGGGCAGCGTCGCGATGTAGCCGGCTTCGAGCAGCTGACCCGTGCGAGCCGCGCACATTTGGACGAAGGTCTGAAACTGGCCCAAATCGCGCACGGCAATCATTTGGCGCGCATCGCGCTCCAAATATGTGGCGCCGAAGTTGGCAAACCCGTCTCGGGGCTCCACCTCGCGGCCTTTGAGCGCCGGGTAGCCAACTTGGAACAAGGCCGCGCTACAAGTCATTCGGGCTTTTTTGTACAGCAGCCAGTGCAACTGCGCTCAGCGGCACGCGCCTCCTTGCAATCCGGGGTCGAACACCCCACCGACCCCACCGACCACACCGACCTGGTCGTGCACCGGCTCGACGAGCCCGGGGCACAATGGCATTTTTCGATCGTTCCCAGCGTCACATGCTGCCATTTGTAAAGATCCATCGATATGACCACTTTTGAAAAAGCCGCTCAACAGCTTTTGCCTGCATGGCTGAACAGCCACCAGTTAACGGCCCTGGACCCTGCGCATCGCCCTCAGTCCCGCGCTGACGGCTATGAAACCCAGCGAGCTTTGTGTGCGGCCACCCAAGACAGCGCTTACGGCTGGAAGATCGCCGCCACCAGCGTGGCGGGGCAAAAACACATTGGGGTGAGCGGCCCACTGGCCGGGCGATTGCTCCGCTCCAGGCGCTTGTCGCCAGCCGCCAGTGTGTCTCTAAATGGCAATGTCATGCGTGTCATGGAGGCGGAGTTTGCATTCCATCTGGGGCAAGATGTGCTGGGCGCGTCGCACGCGCTGACACAAGATGAGGTGATGGCTTGCGTAGATACGCTGCATTTGGCCATAGAAATTCCCAACTCCAGGTACAGCGACTTTGAACACGCGGGGGAAGCTTCTTTGATCGCCGACTTTGCCTGCGCCGGTCATGTGCTCATGGGCCCTGCAGTCAGCACACCTTGGCGGGACAAGGCGTTGAACCTGCACGAAGTACAGGTGGGCCACGACGGTGTGGTGGTGGCGCAGGGAACGGGCGCCAATGTCTTAGGCGATCCGCGCTTGGCGCTGACTTGGCTGGCCAACGAATTGATCGCTCACGGCATGTTTCTCAAGCGCGGCGACATGGTGATCACGGGCACTTGCGTGGTGCCTGTGACCGTGGCTGAGGGCGACCATATGGTTGCGGACTTTGGCGACTTGGGGCAAATTGCGGCAGCGTTCACGGCGTAGTTCACGGCCTCGTTGAGGGCTTCGGGCTGCACCCAACCAAAAAAGCGGGCACCAGGCCCGCTTTTTAGTACCGACAGCGCAAGCGCCGCGGACTCAATCCCCAAACATTTTTTGCTTGAGCTCACGGCGCTGCTGCGCCTCAAGCGACAAGTTGGCCGTCGGACGGGCGATCAGACGACCCACGCCAATGGCCTCGCCGG
Source organism: uncultured Burkholderiales bacterium (assembly GCA_903844825.1). GTDB lineage: Bacteria > Pseudomonadota > Gammaproteobacteria > Burkholderiales > Burkholderiaceae_C > Polaromonas. Next base: position 15,295 of record CAIMVC010000440.1, read on the forward strand.
TCTCGTCGCAGTAACCGTAATCACCTGCGTCAATTCGGGCGATCGACTGCTCGATCTTTTTAAGCAGTTTGCGCTCGCGGTCGCGGGTACGCAGCTCAAGCGCATGCTCTTCCTCGATCGTTGCGCGGTCGGCGGGGTCGGGGACCACCACGGTGTCTTCGCGCAAGTGCTCGGTGGTTTCGCCGGCGCTGTTGTGAATTTCCTGCTTGAGCAAAGACAGCTTGTGACGGAAAAACGCCAACTGCGTGTCATTCATGTACTCGGTGTCAGGCATGGCCTTGACTTCGTCATCGCTCAACTCCTGAACCGGCTTGGTCTTCCAGTTGTTGGCCAGCTTGGGATCCTTCTTGGCTGCCACATGCGGGGGCGGGGCAATGGCTTTTTCAGGCAGCGTTGAGTAGCTCGCCTTGGCGGCGTCTGGCGCGTGCGTAGGCACCATGGGTGCGGGTGGTGGCGTCTGGGCGGTGGATCGCGCCGAACTTCTGCGGCCGGGCTTGAGGGTGGATGGTGGCGTGAGCATGGTCTTTGTAACGGTGGGGGTGGCTGGCACTGGGGCAGGTGCAATGGTCCGGCTGTCAGCGCCCGAAGGGGCTGCGCTGGATTTTGCACCGGCCGATGCCGGGTTCACTGCCTTGACCGATGCCTGGGCAAGGGGTTTGGCAGAGGGTGAGGGTTTTGAGGGGGCGGGCTTTGGGGACGACTTTGGGGCCGGCGCTGGAGCGCTGGCTTTGGCGACCGATTCGGGTGCCGGCTTGACGGGTTTGGGGGCTGGCGATTTAGCCGTTGGTGAGGCAGACGGTTTGGCAGCAGGCCTGTCGCTCGTCGCGGATTTGGCCTTGCCCGACACAGCCTGCACCGCCTTCTTGGTGGCAGCGCTGGCGGACGGCTTGGCGGTCTTGACGGGCGCCTTGACCGCTGGCTTGACGGCCGCTTTGGTCACTTTAGCCGCTGGTTTGACAGCCTTGGCTGGCGCTTTGGACGCGGCCTGGACGGCAGACTTGGCGGAGGCTTTTGTTGACGCCTTCACTGCAGGCTTCAAAGCGACCTTTGCGAGCGCCTTGACCGGCGCCTTGACGGCCGTTTTCGCGGGTGCCTTGACTGCAGGCTTGTTCTTTTTGGCTGGCGTTTTCAACTCTTGTCTCCTTTGGGGAAAGACCCCTTGGACGAAGCTCGGGCCGGGTATTCAAGTTGGCGCGCGATTGTAACGGCTTCGGAGCATCTTAATGATTTCAGAACTGACAATCGTTGACCCATGAAGACAAACCGGTGCAAACCCGTTTCGGCCATGCTGTTGACATGCGCAAAGAGCAACATCCTGGAGCCATCCGCTCACACCAGACACTGCTCCAGGCCCTGCAGGAAAATATCCTTGGGCAGGTCGATGCCGATGAAGACCATCTTGCTGCTGCGCGCTTCGCCCGCGGCCCAGGCCGGGCCCAGGTCGCTGCCCATGAGCTGATGGACGCCCTGAAAAATCACCTTACGCTCGGTGCCCTGCATATTCAGGACCCCCTTGTAGCGCAGCATGCGAGGGCCATAAATATTGACCACAGCGCCCAGGAAATCTTCCAGCTTGGCGGGATTGAACGCCCGCTCGGCCCGAAACACAAAGCTTTTGACGTCATCGTCGTGGTGGTGGTGGTGACCATGTCCCTCGTGACCGGATGCGTGCGACGGGTGGTCGCAATGCTCACCATGCACGTGGTCGTGGTCATGCCCCTGCGCGTCGTCCTTGAGAAAATCCGGGTCAATGTCGAGCTTGGTGTTGAGGTTAAAACCACGCAGGTCAAACACCTCTGAAATGGCCACCTCGCCGAAATGAACCGGCCGCTGCGGTGCGCGCGGGTTCATGTGTTTCAGGCGGTGCATCAGGGCCTGGAGTTCGTCCTGGCTGACCAGGTCGGCCTTGCTGATGAAGATCTGATCGGCGAAACCGACCTGGCGCCGGGCTTCTTGCCGATCGTTGAGCTGGGCCGCTGCGTGCTTGGCGTCGACCAGCGTGAGAACCGAGTCCAGCAAAAATTGCTCGGCAATTTCTTCATCCATGAAAAAAGTCTGCGCCACGGGCCCCGGATCGGCCAGGCCGGTGGTCTCGATCACCACGCGCTCGAAGTCGAGCAAGCCTTTGCGCTTCTTCTCGCCCAGCAATTGCAGGGTGGCGCGCAGGTCTTCACGGATTGAGCAGCAGATGCAGCCATTGTTCATCTGCACGATGTTTTCGGTGGTGTCGTTGACCAGGATGTCGTTGTCGATGTTCTCCTCGCCGAACTCGTTTTCGATCACGGCAATTTTCTGCCCATGCGCCTCGGTCAGCACGCGCTTGAGCAGCGTGGTTTTGCCCGACCCCAAAAAGCCGGTCAGGATGGTGACGGGAATCAAACTCATGGTGTGCCTAATCAATCAGGAAAATCAAGAAAAATACGTGGCCGTCGTCGACCCAGCGGGGAGTTTAGCGGCCCGGCCTGCCCGCGTGCAGCTCAGCCTTGAAAACACGCCAAAAGAACCAGCCGCCGCAGCGCGTCAGGGCTTTTTAACCAGCACCAGGCCCTTGAGGTACTCGCCTTCGGGAAAGTTCACCGTCATCGGATGGTCGGGCGCGCCGCCGAGTCGCTCGCTGATGAAGGCATCGACGCCGGCATCGCTACCCGCCGAGGCCACGATTTTGTGAAACAGGTCGGCGCTGATGCCGCCCGAGCAGGAGTAAGTAAAGAGCACGCCGCCCGGGGCCAGGATCGACAACGCCAGCCGGTTGATGTCCTTGTAGGCGCGGGCCGCACGCTCGGCGTGCGCAGCGGTGGGTGCGAACTTGGGCGGGTCCAGCACGATGGCGTCAAAGCTGGGACCTTCTTTTTGGTAGGCGCGCAAGGAGGCGTTGACATCGGCGTCCAGCATCTCGGTGCGGGCGGCATCAAAGCCGTTGAGCGCCACATTGGCACGCGCCTTGTCGATAGCCGGTGCGGACGAGTCAATCGAAGTCACATGCGCTGCACCACCGGCCAGCGCGGCCACCGTGAAGCCGCCCGTGTAGCAATAGCAATTGAGCACGCGCTGGAACTGACGCCGCCGCGTGTAGGCCGCAAATTTTTGGCGGCTGTCGCGCTGGTCGAGGTAAAAACCGGTCTTGTGGCCCTCGGCAATGTTCAGGCCCAGACGCCAGTCGTGCTCGCGAATGACCAAATCGGTGCCGCCCGGCTCCCCCGCCCCGGGCGCGCCACCGAGCCAGCCGGTGACTTCGGGCAAGCCTTCGAGACCGCGCACGCTGGCGTCCGAGCGCTCGTACAGCCGCGTCAAGCCGGTATGGGTCAGCAGCGCCTGAACAATCACGCTTTTCCAGCGCTCGACCCCGCAACTGGTGAACTGCGCCACCAGGGTATCAGCGTAGCGGTCCACCACCAGACCGGGCAGGCCGTCGGACTCGCCATGAATCAGGCGCACGCCGTCACTCTGAACGTCAAACCAGGCGCGGGCCTGGATGGCCGCAGCGATCCGGGCCGAGAAGAAAGCCGCATCAATGCGCTGGCTTTCGTCAAAACTCCAGACACGGGCGCGGATGCGCGAGCTGGGGCTGAAAGCTGCCCAAGCCAGAAAGCGGCCCTCATGGCTGTCAACGCGCACGGTTTCGCCCGCATCACCACCGCCCTTGGCAATGGCGCCGTCAAAGATCCAAGGATGCCGCCGGAGCAAGGAGCGCTCCTTGCCTTCACGCAGTCGAATTGATTTCATGGCGCTATTGTCGGGGCTGACACGGTGGTGCGCGAGCGAGCTCAGCGCGCAGAACGACGCTCCCGACTCAGCCTGCCGGTTTTTTAGGCGGTAGCAGCGCCCGCGGATGGGCCGCGTCATAGACCTTGGCCAGGTGCTGAAAATCCAGCCGTGTGTAGACCTGGGTGGTGCTGATGTTGGCATGCCCGAGCAGCTCCTGCACCGCCCGAATGTCGCCGCTGGACTGCAGCAGGTGGCTGGCAAAAGAGTGCCGCAGCATATGCGGATGCACCGGCGTGGCCAGGCCGGCCTGCAGGGAGCGCTGCTTCAGGCGTACCCGCACATGCTGGGGCGACAGGCGCTGGCCGCGCCGGTTGATGAACAAGGCCGCGGGCGGTTCAGCCAGCGTCAGCAGCCATTGGCTGCGCAGCACCAGCCAGGCCTGCAGCGCCTGCAAGGCCTTGGCACCGACCGGCACGCTGCGCCGCTTGCTGCCCTTGCCGAGCACATGGGCTTGCGCGTCCTGCACGTCAACCCAGCCACTGGCCGCAGGGCCGGGCTGCGCGTCCAGCCCAAGCAGCTCGGCCAGGCGCAGCCCGGAGCCGTAGAGCAACTCAACCATGCATTGATCACGGGCCTGCAGGACCGGGTCGGCCTGGATCGGGTCGGCCTCAAAGTCGGCCAGCTGGACGGCCTCGTCAACGCCCAAGGCTTTGGGCAGCGGCTTGGCCGTCTTCGGCCCCCGCACGTCCTGAACGGGGTTGCTGCCGATCAGAGCCTGGCGCCCCGCCCAGACGTAAAAACCGCGCCAGCCCGACAAGATCAGCGCAATACCACGGCCGCTGCGGCCGCCGCCATGCATCTGAGCGACCCAGCGCCGCACCTGCAAACTGCTGACCTCCAGCAAAGGCGTGGCGGCTTGCGCCGCATGCGCGCGCAGCTTGTGCAAATCCAGCGCGTACAGCTCGAGCGTGCGGGCGGCCAGCCGTTTTTCGACCCGCACATGCTCAAGGTAGCGCTCGACCAGTGCGTCGGCGGCAGGATCAGGGGCCGGCAGATCGGCAGCAGGCTGCAAGCGGGGCGGAGCAGTCCTGGCCACGCGGGGAATCAGGCTCGGGTGGCAGGCCGCAAGCGCGACAAGGCGGCGCTGGCCAGCTCGCCGATACGCTGCAAAAAGTCGACGCCCATGCCAGCTGCAAAGCGCTCACGGTCGGCCGAAGCCAGCACCAGCAAACCAAAGGCCTGGGGAGCGGCGCCGGGGCGCAAGGCAATCAGAGCCAGGGACTGGACCGAGCCCGGGTCGGGCAGCCAGCGCACCGCCTCAAGCCCGGTGTTCAGGCCGCAAAAAGGCGCCGCCAGCGACGAGGCAAAGTCCTGCGTCTCCTGACTCACCCCTTGGGCAAAGGGTAGCCGGGCAAAGGCATCGTCAACACCCCAGACCCGGATGGCCGCCTGCGGAATCAGGAACTGGCTCTGCAGCTCGCTGACGATCGCCGCCGGCAGTTCGGCGGGCAGCGCGGTCAACAACAAATGCCGGGTCCAGCCCTGCATCTTTTCGGCAATGACGCCGTTTTCCTGGCCATGCCGGAGCATGTCAACGACGCGCGACTCCAGCGCCTTGATCTTGTCGCGCAGCATGCCGGCCTGGCGCTCTTGCAGGCTGACGGCGCGCGTGCCATGGCCACTGGAGAGTTGAACGGTGGCCAGCAACTCGGCATGTCGCTCGAAAAAGTCGGGCGTATTGGCCAGAAAATTGGCGATGTCGTCTTCGGTGATGGGGTTTTGGATGGCTTGGTCTGTGAGCTTCATAACGGTGGATTGTCCTCAAGTTTTAAGGGATAAGCTCAAAAAAGCCTCAACGCCCGAGGGTCGGGCCGCCACCGGGGAGATCGGGCAACTCGATCTGGCCTTCAAAGACCTGGGTCGCCGGCCCGCTCAGCTGCACCGGCGCCTCCGGCTGTGCGTCGCTGCCGGACCAGTGCACGCGCAGCACGCCTCCGTGCGTGCGCACCGTCACCTGGGCATCGAGCCAGCCCAGCCGGATACCGGCGACCACCGCCGCGCAAGCGCCGGTGCCGCAAGCCAGGGTTTCGCCAGCACCACGCTCGTAGACCCGCAAGCGCACTTCGGCGCGCGAGAGCACTTGCATGAAACCGACATTCACTCGGCGCGCAAAGCGCGCATGGTGCTCGATCAGCCGGCCGTGTTGCAGGACCGGCGCGGTCTGCACGTCATCGACACGCAGCACCGCATGCGGATTGCCCATGGACAGCACGGCCACTGACACCTCTGCCCCGTCGGCCAGCACCAGCGGCCACATCTGCCAGTCACCCACGCGCTGCGCCTGCAAGCCGCTGGCATCGAATGGCACCTGCGGCGCGTCAAACACGGGTGCGCCCATGTCCACACTGACGCTGCCATCAGCCTGCAAATTCAATTCGAGCACTCGGTTCATGGTCTGCACCCGAATGCTGTCGGCCTGCGTCAAGCCGTGGTCACGCACGTAGCGCACAAAGCAGCGCGCACCATTGCCGCAATGTTCGACTTCCTGACCATCGGCGTTGTGGATCACATAGGCGAAGTCGATGCCCGTCGAGCCCGGCGGGGCCGGCCGCACGCTCAATATCTGGTCGGCGCCGACGCCAAAATGACGATCGGCCAGAAAACGGTATTGCGCCAGGCTCAAATTCAGGGGTGCACGCGTCTCGTCAAGCACCACAAAGTCGTTGCCAGCACCCTGCATTTTGGTAAAACTGATTCGCATCCCTGCATTATCTTTCCTCCAGCCCGGCGCGGCCCTGTACGATCGCGCGCAGCCCCAAAACCACGGGCCAAACGGCCTGCAGACCCGAAAGAACACCATGCGCATTCCCGACTGGAGCCCCGAGCTCAAACCGCAACCCCAGGACCTGATCGACGCCGTGCTCAAGCGCCGCGGCGGCAGCCTGATCAACCTGGACAAGGCCCTGCTCTGGAGTGAGCCGCTGACGCGCGGCTGGAACGCCTACCTCGGCGCGGTGCGCACCGGCCTGCCCACCAGCCGAAAACTGCGTGAACTGGGCATCTGCACGGTGGCCCTGCTCACCGGCGCCAGCTACGAGTACAAACACCACGCCCCTGACTTTCTAGCCGCCGGCGGGCAGCAGGCGGAGCTCGACGCGCTCAGCGAACTGGTGTTGCAGGACGCCCGCGTCAACGCGCAACACCCGGCCCTTGGCGCCGTTGAACAACTGGTGGTGCAATACGCCGCGCAGATGACGCTGGACGTGCGGGTCAGCGATGCCGTGTTCGAAGCCCTGCGCCAGCACTTCGACACGACCGAGCTGGTGGAGCTGACCAGCGCGATTGCCACTTACAACATGGTGGCGCGCTTTTTGGTGGCGCTGGGGGTGTCGCCAGAGGAATGAACTGGGGCTCAGTCGGCCTTGATGCCGTTGTCCCTGACCACCTTGGCCCAGGTGTCGATCTGGCGGTCAATAAAGACCCGCGCCGACTCGGCGCTGCCGCCCACGATGTCGATGCCTTGCGCGTCGAGTTTTTTGGCGATCTCCGGGTTCTTCAAGGCCTTGTTGACCTCGTCGTTCATACGCTTGAGGATCTCGGGCGGCGTCTTGGCCGGTGCCAGGATGGCCCACCAGGCCGGCGCGTCAAAGCCAGCAAAACCGCTTTCGGCCACGGTCGGCACCTGCGGCAAATCGGGGGCGCGCTTGCTGGTGGTCACCGCCAGCGGACGCATACGGCCGCTGTCAATATGCGGCTTGGTCACGAACACCGAACCGATCGAGAGCGGCACATGGCCGGCCACGGCGTCGCTCATGAGCGGCCCACCGCCTTTGTAAGGCACATGCTGCCAGTCGATATTGCCGCTCTTGCTGAGCAGCGCCATGGCCAGATGGCCCAGACTGCCCGAGCCGATGCTGCCGTAGCTGACGTTCTTTTTGGCCCTGGCGGCGGCCACCACATCGGCGAAGGTCTTGTACTCCGAGCCGCTGTGGGTCGCCAGCACCATGGCCGAAGTGCCGATGAGCGTGATGGGCAACAAGTCACGGCGGGTGTCAAAAGGCAGATTGGGGATCAGGCTGGGGTTCACGCCATGGGTGTCAAACACCACCGCAAAGGTGTAGCCATCGGCGGGGGCCGAGGCCACAGCCGCTGTGCCGATGGCGCCCGACGCGCCGCCCTTGTTTTCGACGATGACGTTTTGACCGAGTTGCTGCGACAGCGGCTGCGCCAAAATCCGCGCCACCTGGTCGACCGAGCCGCCAGGTGGAAACACCGCCACCAACTTGATCGGCTTGTTGGGCCAGGCGCCTTGAGCCTGGGCCTGAGGCACCAGCGCGATCAGGCTCAGAGCGCTGGCCAGAAGGGTCAGGCAACGCCTAGAAATTCGATTTGTCATGGGCAACTTTCAGCGAAAAAAAAGAAAGCTATTATCGGCCGACAGCTTCCCCGAAGCCCTAGCGGTTACTACTTAGCACTTCGTTAGTACTTTTCCCGATGCAAAAAAAACCGTCCGTTTTGCTCCAAAATCAAGCCATGACCCGACCCTCCCAGCTTCTTTACCCGCAGCGCGAACCCGCGCCCCTGCGCTCGGCGGCCACGGTGCTGCTGCTGCGCGACAGCGCCCATGGCATCGAGGTGCTGATGACGCGCCGCTCGGCCAGCGCCAGTTTTGCCCCCGGCGCCTATGTGTTTCCGGGCGGCGGCATTGACGAGGCCGACGCGCTGGCGCATCCGATCTCGGCCCGGCGCCCGACGCAAAGCGACTTGCACCTGACGCAGGCGCTGGCCGCCATCCGTGAAAGCTTTGAAGAGCTCGGCGTTTTGCTGGCGCGTCACCCGGACGGGCGCCATGTGAGCAGCGACGACATCGCCCTGCTCGACCGGCATCAGCCTTTTTCCGTGCAATGCCGGGCGCGTGGTCTGCAACTGGCAGGCGACGAGGTGTTTGTGCTGGCGCACTGGATCACAGACCGTGACCTGCCGCGGCGTTTTGACGTGCCTTTCCTGGTGGCCCGCATGCCCGAGGGGCAAACGCCCGTGGCCGATGAATCCGAGCAGTTCGAGCCGGTCTGGCTGCATCCGGCGCAGGCGCTGGCGCGGCACGAGGCTGGCACGCTTTTCATGCTGTTCCCGACGGTGCGCACGCTGCAGCGCCTGCAGCCCTATGCCGACGTCGACGCCGTGCTTACAGCCTGCGCTGAAACCGACGAGCCGCTGTGGACATCCTGCCCGCGCGCGGGCCTGCTGCAGGGTCATCAGGCACGGTACATGGAGCATGAGGCGCCTTTTGGCGAACTGCAGCTGACATCGCCCGACGGCCAGATCGTTCACACGCTGGACTGGCAAACCGACAAGCCCGTGGCCCTGTTGAAAAACGTGATGCGCCTGACCGCGCCCAACCCCGGTGTGATGACCGGACCGGGCACCAACAGCTACCTGATCGGCGACGCCCGAACGGGCTACATCGCCATTGACCCGGGCCCAGCCGACGCCGACCATGTCAATCGCCTGTGGCAGGCTGCTGGCGGCGACATCCGCATGATTGTTTGCACGCACTCGCATGCCGACCATTCGCCAGGGGCCAGGCCGCTGCAGGCGCTGTGCGCTGTCAAGCCGCCGATTCTGGGCCTGCCCTCGCAGGCCACCGCCCGCGCCAACAGCGTGTTCACGCCCGAACGGGCTTTGGTCCACGGCGAATTGTTGCGACTCGGCCAGCCGGGCGATGAGGTCACGCACACGCTCAAGGTCTTGCACACCCCCGGCCACGCAGCCAACCATATTTGCCTGGTGCTGCTCGAAGACGGCTTGCTGTTCAGCGGCGACCACATCCTCAACGGCAGCACCACGGTGGTCGACCCGCCAGACGGCGACATGACCGACTACCTGGACTCGCTGACCCTGCTCAGCCAGGCTTGCGATGAGCACCAGATCAACTTCATCCTGCCCGCGCACGGCCATGTGCTGGGCAACGCGAAGGGCGCGATTGCACACCTCAGGGCCCATCGACTCAGGCGCGAAGCCAAGGTTATCAACGTCATGCAGGCCCTGCCGCAGGGCTCGATGGACGACTGGGTGGCCCGTGCCTACGACGACGTGGACCCGGGCCTCTGGCCGGTGGCCAAGCGCTCGCTGCTGGCGCACGTGCAGCGCCTGCAGTCACTGGCGCTGTAATCGCCGGAAAACGGCCCTGCCGGGGGCCGGTTGCCAAATAAGTGTGAAGCGCGCCGATAAGCCGGATTCTGTGCACCGGGCGTCCTTGCGGATGCCCGGCGTGACCGCCATTAATCTGGGCCGGGGGTCACCCACCCGGCTCAATGCTACCTACCCGCCAACCATTCCTGCGGACCACAGGATAAAGACGCCGCGGCGAACCGCGTCGCTTTGGGATGGCCTACTTGGTATTGCTGCGCGTAGAGATTGCCCGTTTCACCCGGACTGAACCGGCTCGTCTCTGTTGCTCTGATCCTCACCTCGCGGTGGAGAGGTGTTACCTCCTACGCTGTCCTGTGCAGTCCGGACGTTCCTCCAGTGCCTGGTTTCCCAGATTGCACCAGCGACGGTCTGGCGTGCTTCACGGGCTCAATTATGCCCAAGCCAGTCGGGTGCCATGCGGGTGCCAGCGGCCAACTGCCGGATTTAGGCTCAAGGGCAAGCGCAACCTTAAAATGCAGTCCTGATCCGAAAAACAGATCCACCCGGGACACCCCATGATTCGCCTGACCGAGCTCAAGCTACCGCTTGACCACCCCGCCGACGCGCTAGCCGCGCTCATCGTCAACACCTTGGGCATCCGCCCCGAGGAACTGCTGAGCTACAGCATCCACAAGCGCAGCTACGATGCCCGCAAACAAAAGCTGCTGCTGGTCTATATCGCCCACGTGACGCTAGCGCCGGCGCTGCAAGAGCGCCTGCTCAGCCAGTTCGCCGCGCATCCGCACATCGGCTTGGCGCCCGACCTTGACTACCACCCCCCCACGCAGGCGGTGCAACCACCCGCCCTGCGGCCGGTGGTGGTGGGCTTTGGCCCCTGCGGGATTTTTGCGGCGCTGCTGCTGGCGCAAATGGGGTTTGCGCCCATCGTGCTCGAGCGCGGCAAGAAAGTACGCGAACGCACCAAGGACACCTGGGGTCTGTGGCGAAAAAAAGAACTCAACCCCGAATCCAACGTGCAGTTTGGCGAGGGCGGCGCTGGCACGTTTTCAGACGGCAAGCTGTGGAGCCAGATCAAGGACCCGCGCCACCTCGGCCGCAAGGTCATGACCGAGTTCGTCAAGGCTGGCGCGCCGGCAGAGATCTTGCTTGTCAGCAAGCCACACATCGGCACCTTCAAGCTCGTCAAGGTGGTCGAGCACATGCGCCAACAGATCGAGGCCATGGGTGGCGAGATCCGCTTTGAGCAACGCGTCAGTGACGTGCATATCGAGGGCGGGCAACTGCGGGGTTTGAGCGTTGACAACCTGGCCGATGGCAGCCGCTATGCGCTGCGCGCCGACCACGTGGTGATGGCGCCGGGCCACAGCGCCCGCGACACCTTTGCCATGCTGCATGAACGGGGCGTGTTCATGCAGGCCAAGCCCTTTTCCATCGGCTTTCGCATCGAGCACCCGCAGGGCCTGATCGACCGGGCCCGGCTCGGTCAGCACGCCGGCCACCCCCTGCTCGGCGCGGCCGACTACAAGCTGGTGCATCACGCCGCCAACGGCCGATCGGTCTACAGCTTTTGCATGTGCCCGGGTGGCACCGTGGTGGCGGCTACTTCGGAGGTCGGCCGCGTGGTGACCAACGGCATGAGCCAGTACTCGCGCAACGAACGCAATGCCAACGCCGGCATCGTCGTCGGCATCACGCCACCAGACTACCTGGCGCCCGGCGAAAAACTGGCGGCCGGCGAGGCCGTGCACCCCTTGGCCGGCATCGCCTTTCAACGTCGTCTTGAATCGCAGGCCTTTACCTTGGGTGGCAGCAGTTACGAGGCACCCGGCCAGCGTGTGGGCGATTTCCTGGCCGCACGACCATCGACCGCACTGGGCAGCGTCGAGCCGTCGTACAAGCCGGGCGTGCACCTGACCGATCTGGCCGCCGCCCTGCCCGACTACGCCATCATCGCCATGCGTGAAGCTTTGGGCGCCTTTGGCAAAAAAATCAAGGGCTTTGACATGCCCGACGCCATGCTCACCGGGGTTGAAACCCGCACCTCGTCACCCCTGCGCATCACCCGCGGCGACGACTTCCAGAGCCTGAACGTCAGGGGCCTGTACCCGGCCGGCGAAGGCGCCAGTTACGCGGGTGGCATCTTGTCGGCCGGTGTTGACGGGATTGAAGTGGCAGAGGCGGTGGCCCTGAGCCTGGCCGCGCAGCGCTAGGCCAGACACCCGCCTGGCGCCACCAGCTCAGGTGTTATTTTGCAAGGCCGCAATGCGCTCTTCAATCGGCGGATGGGTCGCAAACCAGGCCCCGACACCGCCAGAAATGCCCAGCGCGGCCACCGACTTGGGCAGCTCGCCAGGCACCATGCCGCCCAGGCGGGCCAGCGCGTTGATCATGGGTTGCTTGCGGCCCAGCAGTTGCGCCGCGCCCGCGTCGGCGCGGAACTCACGATGCCGCGAGAACCAGGCCACCACCATGGCTGCAGCAAAGCCCAGCACGATGTCCATCACGATGGTGGTCACGTAGTAGCCAATGCCGGGGCCGGAACTCTGCGAGTCGCCCTTGCGCAGGAAGCTGTCGACCGCATAACCCACCACCCGGCTGATGAACACCACAAAGGTGTTCATGACGCCCTGAATCAGGGTCATGGTCACCATGTCGCC
>CAIMVC010000441.1 GCA_903844825.1 uncultured Burkholderiales bacterium
AGGTTGTGGAAGCTCATCGCCCCATTGCCCAACCGATTCATACTGAGAAATCTGCACGACCTCAACGATGCCGTTGATGCGATTAGCTCGATGGTGGTGCGCGGCGCACCGCTGATTGGGGCTGCGGCGGCATACGGACTGGCACTTGCCGTGGGACGGGACACTTCGGATGCCGGTATCTCGAGTGCGTGCGAGCGACTCGCGAATACGCGGCCTACTGCAGTCAACCTGCGCTGGGCCCTTGATCAACTATCAGCCAGCCTGCTGGCCTGCGCCCCGAAAAATCGCCATGAACTGGCCTACCAACTTGCAGAAGATTTATGCAACGAGGATGTTCGCATGAACAAGGCCATTGGAGTGGCCGGCGCAAAGATCATCACGGAGGTCTGGCATCGCTCCAACAAGCAAAAACCGGTCAACATACTGACTCATTGCAACGCGGGTTGGCTTGCAACGGTGGACTGGGGCACCGCGCTGGCGCCGATCTACCGGGCCTTTGACGAGGGGGTACCCATTCATGTCTTCGTCGATGAAACTCGACCGCGCAACCAAGGTGCCAGCCTGACTGCATGGGAACTTGGATCGCACGGGGTGCCTTACACCTTGATTGCAGACAACGCTGGGGGGCACCTGATGCAGCAGCGCGAAATCGACCTATGTATCGTTGGGACCGACCGCGTCACAGCCGATGCCTCGGTGTGCAACAAAATCGGTACGTACCTCAAGGCACTTGCGGCGCACGACAATAACGTTCCCTTCTACGTTGCACTCCCATCTCCCACGATGGACTGGAACACCCCGACTGGAGACATGATTCCGATTGAGGATCGCGGCTCCAGGGAGGTGTCGCATATCTCTGGGCTGACGGCCGATGGGCAAGTCGTAGAGGTCCGACTGGCTCCAGTTGGTGCGGCCGCCCGTAACCCCGGGTTTGATGTAACTCCAGCGCGCCTGATTACCGGCTTCCTGACGGATAGAGGGGTCGCAGTTGCGACGCCAGAGGCGTTGATTACGCTTTTTGGGAGAGTTCAGACATGACCAATATTTCCATCGGCGAAAACAAGCTGCGCAATGACATGGTCTCAGTGTGCAGGCGCATGAACGTATCCGGCCTCAATCAGGGCACAGCAGGAAATCTGAGCGTGAGACTGGACTCCGAGCGCTGCCTGATAACACCTTCGGGTATTCAATACGACGGCATGGCTCCCGATGATCTGGCAGTTCTTTCTCGTGATGGTCGATGGTCTGGCCCGCAGCGACCATCAACCGAGTGGCGCTTTCACAGGGATATTCTGGCTGCACGCCCGGATGCCAGCGCGGTTCTTCATACCCACTCGAGGCACGCGACAGCGATCGCCTGCCTTGAGCAAGACCTGCCAGCGTTCCATTACATGATCGCGGTTGCCGGCGGTGACTCCATACGATGCGCCCCCTACGATACCTTTGGCACTCAGGCCTTATCGAACGGTGCACTGGTGGCACTAGAAGGACGCAAAGCCTGTCTACTGGCGCACCATGGGATGATCGTTCTTGAAAGCACGCCTGATCGGGCATTGGCACTGGCGATAGAAGTGGAAGCCCTATGCGCTATCTACCTCCTTGCACGAAAAGCGGGCAGGCTCAAGTGCCTTGGCAAGGCGGAAATGGCCACCGTCGTGAACCTATTTGCCACCTACGGTACGCCCGATTTTCCGGATAGCGAATTGGTGCAGGTACCGGCTGCCAAGACACGTAACCCCAAGACTACGGGCAGGCGCGCGACTAACAATAGCTCTTCAGGCCTTTAACCAACCGCCCCAGACACCGGGTATCCTCAAGAAGAAAAATTTCGGACGCCAAGCACTTTGGCGATTGGCGTGCGCAGTCGGTGAACGAGGCGCACGGCAGGGCCCTTACAGTGAGACTCGGCTGGCGAGAGGTGCACGACTGCCCAACGTCTCAGCGACAGAGGAATGACCTTTCGATAGTTTCACGCTCGATAAACCCGACGACGCCGGTAGCAGCGCGACCCAGACCTCAGGCAAAGTAAAGCTTCAGCGCATTTTCGGCAAATATCTTGTGCCGCAACGCGCCCTCGGGCACCCAGGCCGTGACCGCGTCTATCGAGCGTTGGTAGGTCATCTGCCCTTCGAAGCCAGCAAAGGGACAGTCGCTGGCCCAGAGCAGGCGGTCCGGGCCAACTTGCTGCAACAAGGCTCGCCCGTAGACCGCCCCCAGGTCTTCACCGAGTCGGTACGCCGCCGATACCTTGACCCAGGTGCGGCCGCGCTCAATGGCGTTGAGCATCAGCTTGAAGCCTTCGCAATTGACGCCGCGCTGCGGGTCAGGCCGACCAAAGTGGTCGATCACCACCTTCACGCCAGAGGCCTCCAGCGCTGGCAGCACCTGAGCGATACGCGGCCCGTCCAGATGCAAATGCACATGCCAGTCCAGGTCGGCATAGCGCCGCAAGGTTCGGCGGTACTCAAACGTCGTCAGGTCAGGCAACTCCGGCATGTTGACGAAAGGCAGGCGCACGCCCACCACGCCATCGCGCTTCATATGCGCCAGGGTGTACTGATCCACATCGGGCTGAAGAATCACCGTGGCCCGCATGCGCGGCCGGCCCTTGACTGCCGCGATGGTGTAGTCGTTGTAGTCACCAAAGGGGCTGGCCGCGGCGAGCACGGCATAGTCCACGCGGTGCTCAGCCAGCACGCTCAAGTACTTCTCAATGCTGAAGTCGTAATCCAGGCGGTGCCGAGGGTTACTCACCAGGGGCATGCCCTTGAGCCAGACATGGGCGTGCGAGTCGACCATCAAGGGCGCTGCTGCGCCAGCCACGGCGCTCATTGCTGTGCAATCCCGACTTGCTTGATGACGGCGGCCCACTTGGCGATGTCGGCGTTGAGCCTGATGCGCAACTCCTCTGCGGTGCCCGCATAAGCATCAGTGCCCAGATCCAGCAAGCGCTTTTTCACGTCCGGCATGTTCATCACGGTGTTCATGTGGCGGTTCAACAAGGCCACCACCTCGGGCGGTGTGGCAGCCGGCGCGGCCAGCGCGTTCCAGCCCGTCACGTCATAGCCGGGCACGCCCGACTCGTTAACGGTAGGCACCAGCAGCAGGTAACCGCTGCGCTTACTACCCGTGCTGGCCAGCGCCCGCATCTGGCCACCATCGACCAGGGAGCGCGCCGCTGCGTAGGACTCAAACACCACATCCAGACTGCCAGACAACAAGGCGGTGAAGGCCTCGGGCGTGGTCTTGAACGGAACGACGGCCGCGTCAAGCCTGGCCGATGTCTTGAACAATTCGGCCGAAAGATTTTGCGTGCTGCCGGGGTTGATGGAGCCAAAGTTCAGCTTGCCCGGATTCTGGCGAGCAGCGCTCAGCAGATCGGCCAGACTCTTGTACGGCCCGTCGCCCTTGGCCAGAAGTACGAGGTCAAAGTAGGCGGCAAAGGACACCGGCGCCAGGTCCCTGACCAGATCAAAAGGCATGGTTTTGAACAGGGATTTCGTGATCGCCGTCCCATTGGCGATGACCAGCAAGGTGTGGCCGTCAGGCTTGGCCCGCAGCACGGAAGACGCCGCAGCAAAGCCGCCCGCCCCCGGGATGTTTTCAATCACCACTTGCTTGCCCAGCAGGACGCTGAGCTTTTCACCCACCAGCCGAAAGGTGATGTCAGCCAGACCGCCGGGCGCAAACGGCACCACCAGCTTGACGGGGCGCTCCGGGAAGGCAGCTTGCGCAAAAGTCGGTCTGCTCACGCAGGAGGCGAGCAAGCCCAAGGACAGGTAGCGGCGGTTTAGCATGGGGCGATCTCCTATGAAAATTCAAACAGTTCGGCGGGGTTATCGACCCGCACCGGAAAGGCTGCCACTGGCTGCAACTGAGCGGTCCGGTGTGGCTTGGGCAGGGCTGAGCCTGGACGTCAATCGACCTTGGCGCCCGACGCCTCGACGGCGGGGCGCCAGCGCTGCGTGTCAAGCCGCACAAAGTCGCCGAACTGCTGCACCGAGCCGCCAATGACCTCGAGCCCCTGCGCCACCAGGCCGCTGCGAACCTCGGGGTCTGCCAGCACCTTGTTGATCTCGATGTTGAGCCGGTTGATCGTCGCCTGCGGCGTGCCGGCAGGCACCATGACACCTTGCCAGCCCACCGCCACATAGTCCTTCAGGCCAGCCTCTGCCATGGTCGGCACATCGGGGAAAACCGCCGAACGGGTCGGGCCGGTGATCGCTAGCGCCCGGATTTTTCCGGCTTTGACGTGCTGCGTGGCACTGACCAGATCGTTCGACAAGACCTGCACTTCCCGGGCCAGCAAGGCATTGAGCGCGGGTGCCGCTCCCTTGTAGGGAATGTGGGCGATCGACACGCCAGCGTGCAACTTGAACAACTCCACCGCCAGGTGCGGAAAGGTGCCGCTACCCGCGGACGCATAGTTCAGGGCCTTCGGATCGGCTTTGGCCAGGGCCACCAACTCTGACACCTTGCTCGCCTTGACGCCCTCGGCGACCAGCAGCAAGTTGGGGACGTTGACCATGTGGATCACCGGCGCAAACGCACTGGCGGTGTCATACGGCAGCGACTTGTACAAACTGGGGTTGATGGCGATGTTGGTATTGGCAAACAGCAGCGTATGGCCGTCGGCTGCAGCTTTGGCTACCGCATCGGCGCCCACAATGCCGCCGGCGCCCGGCTTGTTGTCAACCACCACCGGCTGCCCCAGCACGGCGGACAGCCGAGTGCCGACCAGACGGGCCAGCGCGTCGGCGGAGCCGCCAGGCGGAAAGGGCACGACCAGGCGAATCGGTTTGCTGGGATAGCCTTGGGCCTGGGCCAGGACGGGGCTAAACACCAGGCCAAGAAGGCCCAGCAGGCTGATCGTCTTGCGCAAAAGTGAGGTCATGCAAAGTCTCCTTTGGGGATGATGGGAAGCAGCAAATACGATTCAAACGCCGCGCCGAACTGCAGCGTGTGCTCGGTCGGCAAGGCGTTACAGGTGTGCACCCAGATCGGGTCTTCGGCGGTCGAATCCTGGCCCCGCACGTCCAGCACCAGGCGATGTCCGGCCCTGAATAAATTGGACACCTCTCTGATTTCCATGGCGTAGGTATAGCTCTGGCCTGGCAGCAGCGTCTCCTGGCCGGTGTGCAACTGACGCGGGCGATAGTGGGTGGACAGTTCGGGGTCAAGCGCACGTTGGCACGCGCGCAGCCAGCCCTTGGTCAGCACCCGTGACGTGCCGTCAGGCGCCACGTCGCGCAGCGTCGCAATCCAGGTCGCGTCGGGCTGATCGAGCGTGGCGCTGAAGTAAAAGGCCACCGGCCCGGTGACTTCCGTGTCGCTCCCAAAGGGCGAGCTCTGAAAGCTCACCGCTGGCGGTAACTGCCCCGGCGGCAAATTCGGCTCGTTGCGAAAGACCGCCTGACCCGCACCGGCCGGCGCCGTCGCGGACAAGGCGCCTTCGGGTGCCAGAAAGAACTGGGTCCACTGCGTGCGCGCCAGCGGCCACTCCTTTTCAAAGCGGTAGGCGTCGCTGCCCTTGATCAGCAGCTCAATCGGTGGCTCGTCCATGAAACCGGTGTCCTTGCCCTTGAGCCAGTGGTCGTACCAGCGCAAGATCAGGTCGTGGTGGTCGGTCCAGGGTCGCAGCGGACCCAGCCGCGAGGGCGTCTCCATCACCAGCAGTTTCTTGGGGGCGTCAATGCCTTCATAGGCCTCGAAAGCCCCGGCCAGATGAACCGCCCAACTGGTCCAGCGCGTGACCAAAAAGGTGGGGATCTTGATCTTGTCGAACATCCGGTAGGGCGAGCGTTCCCAGTAAAACGGCCCGTCAAACGGCTCCAGCATCCAGTCAAACAACAGCGGATTCTTGCGGGGGTACTTGAGCTGAATATGCAGGTAAGGCGAGCGCTGCACTTCAGGACTGTCCATCAAGGCGGCCACCCGGCGTTTGATTTCCTCGGCCGGCAGACGCTCAAAACTCAGCGGCTGCATGCCGTCCACGCTGACATGACCCCACCACTGGTGCCAGAAACCTTCGTTGAGCAGCCCCCCGTGGTAGACGCTCTGGCGGTAGCGGTCGGTCAAGGCCTCATAGGGCACGATGGCCTTGAGGTGCGGGGGTTGCCGGGCGGCCACCATGTACTGCATGACGGCAAAGTAGGACATGCCCAGCATGCCGCACTGGCCGTCGCACCACGCTTGCGCGGCCATCCACTCGATGATGTCGTAACCGTCCTGCTGCTCCTTGGGGCCCTGATAGCAGTACTCGCCCTCTGAGTCTCCGGAACCCCGGGCGTCGGCGATCACGTGCGCGTAACCACGGCTGACAAAGTACTCGGAGTCCCCGGCTTCCAGCCCCCCATTGCCAATCAGCGGGCTCAACGGCGCGCGCTGGTCGGTGACACGCTGCAGGTCCTTGCCGTAATGCGAGTAACTGAGCAAAGCCGGGTAGCGCCCAGGCCGGTCGGGCAGGTACACATCACACGCCAGCCGGGTGCCATCGCGACTGGTGATCATCACGCCCCGCTGCACCGTCATCCCATACTCGGGTTGAGAGACCTCACTGCGCCAATCTCGCTCGCTCATCGCCCTGCACTCCTTGAAACAGCGCTCGCGCCAACACGGCACAAGCGTGGTTCAGTCTAGGGTGAGATAGACTGATTATTGAAAACAACTACCTTGGGTAGATACCCTGTCTGGTAGATACCCTAGGCGCAGCGCATGTCACTCGAAAACCCCCAACGGCTGGACGAACTGCTCAATTACCGCTTGTCGCGCCTGCTGGCCCTGAGCAGCGCGCCGGGCATACGCCTGTTTGAAGGCGGCTATGGTGTTTCTCGCCGCGAGTGGCGTCTGGTGGGGCTGATCGCCGAGCATGGCAGCATGTCGCCGTCGGACCTGGCGCAAGTCGCCCATCTGGAGCGCGCACATGTGTCGCGGGCGATCACCGAGCTGGTGAGCAAGGGGCTGCTGCTCAGGCGTGCAGCGCCGAACGATGGCCGCCGCGCGCAGGTTGAACTCACTGAACGCGGGCGCCAGCTTTATCAGGACATCTTTCCGCAAATCGCCCGTCTGAGTCAGACCGTGGTGGGCGTGCTCAGCGCAGCGCAGCTCGCAGCATTTGAAGAAGCGCTGGTCGCACTGACGGCCTCTGCAGACGCTTTGGTACGCACTACACCCGTCAAAGTCAAGGCCGCCCGGTACCTCGGCGAGCGACGCCGAGTCCAGCAGACGCCCGCCGCGTGAGCCCTCGGGACTTTCCACGCGCACAGCCCCTCCCGGTGGGGACAGAGCAAGAATTCGCTCCGGCACCTCTTCACTCCCCCGCTGGGGAAAGGCTGCGATGGGGCCCCACGGGGGTGTGAGCGAGCCTCGCAAGCCTAGGGTTAACGTGATTGAGAAATGCCGCACGGCTTGTAGCATGGGAGTCGTTCGGCGCTTTGCGCAGGGTGACGTTTTCTGGCGCAGGGCCGGCCCTCGACATGCAGCGACTGGCTCGCCGGCCCGCCCGCCGGGACCTTGCGGGCCAACTCACGCCAGACCATCCGATCACTCACCATTCGCACACGCAGCAGGACAAGACATGACGACAAGCAAACGACCCATCGCCGTGATCACAGGCGGCAGCCGGGGCATCGGACGGGCCGTGGCCGTGGCCCTGGCGCGCCAGGGCTGGGACATCAGCCTGAGCTACGTCAGTGACGCCGCAGCCGCTGTCGAGACAGTCGCGCAGGTACAAGCCGCCGGCGGCCAGGCCCTGGCGGTGCGAGCCGACATGGCCAGCCGCGAGGACATTCGCCAGCTCTTTGCCGACACCATGAAGACCTTCGGCCAGCTCGACGCCCTGATCAACAACGCTGGCGTTGTCGGGCAGCCCCGCTCCATCCTGGACGCGGACGACGAGCATCTCACCGCGGTGTTTCGCACCAACGTGCTGGGCAGCTTTTTTTGCGCCAGCGAAGCGGCGCGCTTGATGTCAACCCAGCGCGGCGGCAAGGGCGGCAGCATCGTCAACATGTCCTCGGCCGCAGCGCGCCACGGTGGCATGCCGCAAGAAGCCCACTACGCCGCCAGCAAGGGGGCCATTGACAGCTTCACGCTGGCGCTGAGCAAGGAGTTGCCACCGCACGGCATCCGCGTCAACGCGGTCAGACCAGGGCTCATCAACACGCAGATCCACGACATTCACGGCGGTCAAGACCTGATCAGCAAGGTCGGCCCCACCGTGCCGCTGGGCCGAGCGGGACAAGCCGAGGAAGTCGCCGAAGTCGTCGCCTTTCTGGCAGGGCCGCTGTCGAGTTACGTTCACGGCACACTCGTCGACGTCTCCGGCGGACGTTGAAATTTTTTCTCGTTTTCCCGTTTTCACACCAGCTATCCCGCAAAACCCAAGAAGAACCCTCAGGAGACAACACCATGAAACGCAGAACCCTGCTCAGCACCGGCGCCGGCCTGGCCACTTCCCTGATGCTGCCCGCTGCCATGAGCCAGACTGGCCCCTACCCGAACCGGCCGATCAAATTGATCGTGCCATACGCAGCCGGCATCTCACCGGACATCGTCGCCCGCCTGATCGGCAACAAGCTGAGCCTGGCGCTGAACCAGCCGGTCATCATTGACAACAAGCCGGGCGCTGGCGGCATGATCGGCGCTGAATTCGCCGCAGCCGCGCCGGGCGACGGCTACAACCTCTTTTTCACGGTCAAGGGCGTGATGGCAATTGCGCCGCACCTGTACCCCAATGCCAAATACAACGCGCTGAAAGACTTCAAGTCGGTCTCGCAAATTTTGCTGGTGCCGCACATCATCACCGCCACGCCCAACGCGCCTTTCAACACCCTCAAAGAGTTGGTGGAGTACGCCAAGCGCAACCCGGGCAAGATCGACTATGCCTCGGCAGGCGTCGGCTCGCAGCCGCATGTGGCGCTGGAAGCCTGGGCCAAACGCATGGGTATCAAGCTCACGCATGTGCCCTACAAGACCAACCCCGGCCCCGACGTCATGAGCGGCGTGGTCAGCATGTACCTCGAAGCCTCAACCACCGCCATCCCCTCCATCCAGGCTGGCAAGATCAAGGCCCTGGCCGTCTCCGGC
>CAIMVC010000442.1 GCA_903844825.1 uncultured Burkholderiales bacterium
CGACCTTGGCCGCCACCAGAAAAGCTTTTTCAATGCCGGCCGCGTCCATGCGTTTGAGCATTTTTTCGTGGCTCAGACCCTGCATCAGTTCCGGGTCCACATGCATCTTGCCGCTGTAAAACTTCTCCCGCTTGGGACGCTGGTTCAGGACTTCAGGGGTCCAGATATTGACGACCGCATCAATGGCCTGAACGTCATAGCGATCAGGGTGAGTGTTCCCTTCGCTCATGTCAGTTCAGGGTCACACTGCTGACTGCTTTTTCCCAGACCTGCAAGTCGTCCCGGACCTTCTTGCCAAACTCTTCGGGCGTGCTTGGCTCGGGGTCCAGCCCGCTTTCAATCAGGCGAGCCTTGATGTCGGGCATGGCCAGCACTTCAACCAGAGCGGCATTGAGCTTTTTGACAACGTCGGCAGGCGTTCCGGCGGGTGCCATCATGCCGTACCAGAAGTTGAAGTCAAAGTTCGGCACCGTCTCCGACACGGCTGCCACATCCGGCAGAATCGAAGAACGCTTGGCGGTGCTGACCGCCAGTGCCTTGAGCTTTTTGCCCTTGATCAACTGCAGGCCTCCGCCGAGGTTGACGAAGGCGGCCTGAATCTGGCCGGCCATGATGTCAACCTGAATCTGCGCAGAGCCACGGTAAGGCACATGAACCATCTTGATGCCAGCGCGCTGCCCCAGGGTGGCGCCGGCCACATGGGTGCTGCTGCCTATGCCGACCGAGCCATAGTTGATTTTGTCGGGGTTCTTCTTGGCGTACTCAATGAACTCGCGCAGGTTGTTGGCAGGAAAGTCAGGCGCCACCACCAGCACCGTTGAGCCCGAAACGATCTGCCCAATCGGCTGAAAATCCTTGAGGCTGTCGTAGGCCGGTTTGTCGGGCATGGCCGGGCTGATGGCGATCGGGCCGACATTGGCAAACAAGAGCGTGTAGCCGTCTTTTTTGGCCTTGGCCACGTAGGCCGCGCCGATGGTGCCGTTGGCACCGCTGCGGTTTTCGAGCACAAAAGGCTGACCAAATTTGGTGGCGAACTTTTCAATGATGGGCCGAATGATCGCGTCTGACGGACCGCCCGGCGCCCAGGTGTTGACCATCATCACGGTCCGGTCCGGATAGTCGGCCATTGCAGCACCCGCCATCATGCACGACACCAGCAGCGCCCCTGCCGTCTTGAAGACACGCAAACCCATTGAAGTCGAAGTCATCAACATTTCCTTTATCTGCTTAACCAATTTGCCGAACTTAAAAACCAGAAAACGAGTCCTGTCCGGACCCTCTGATCGATTTACTTTATAGACCTGCAATTGTCCTGTCAATGGAACATTTAAAAACAGTTCAGAGGCCAACAGCCCGGTGAATAACCTGGGCCAGCGCCCACTGAATATGCTCGCGAAGCAGCGGGCTCGATGGAGCCAGCCGGCTTTGCAACGCTGCGCGCAAGTCATCACCCTCAGAGGGCGGGCTGCTGCGCAAGGCGTTGCCCATGGCCACGGCCAGGTTGCGCTGCCAGCGCTCGTGGCCAATGCGGCGAATGGCAC
This sequence comes from uncultured Burkholderiales bacterium, assembly GCA_903844825.1. Taxonomy (GTDB): domain Bacteria; phylum Pseudomonadota; class Gammaproteobacteria; order Burkholderiales; family Burkholderiaceae_C; genus Polaromonas. The sequence goes on from CAIMVC010000442.1 coordinate 1,542, forward strand.
TGCCTTCGGTATGGCGCAAAAAATCAGCCTCGCTCCAGCCCCACAGGGTGATGAGCTGCTGCCCGGTCAGGCCGCTGCGCTCGTCAAAGTCGGGCAAGGCGCTGCGCCGGGCAAACTTGTTCCAGGGGCAAACCAGCTGGCAGTCGTCGCAGCCATAAATGCGGTTGCCCAGCAAGGGGCGAAGTTCGATTGGGATCGGCCCGGCGTGTTCAATCGTGAGGTAAGAGATGCAGCGGCGCGCGTCCAGCTTGTAAGGCGCCACGATAGCCTGCGTGGGGCAGACGTCGATACAGGCGCTGCAACTGGCGCAATGCGCGCTCACCGGCTCGCTGGGCGGCAGGGCCAGGTCGACGAAAATCTCGCCCAGAAAAAATAGGGAGCCCCCCTCCCGGTTCAGCACCAGGGTGTGCTTGCCACGCCAGCCCTGGCCGCTGCGCACGGCCAACTCCGCCTCCAGCACCGGCGCCGAATCCGTAAAGGCGCGGTGACCCAGCGTGTTGACATGGGCGGCGATGCGCTCGCCCAATTTTTGAAGCCTGGTGCGCATCACCTTGTGGTAGTCCCGGCCTCGGGCATACACCGACACCACGGCTTCACCGGGACGATTCAGGCGCGCCAGCTCGCTATCGCGCCAATCGCCCGCCGGCGCCAGGGCGGGCAGATAGTCCATGCGGGCGGTGATGACGCTGACCGTGCCGGGGATCAGCTCGGCGGGCCGGGCGCGTTTGAGGCCGTGCGCCGCCATGTAGTGCATGTCCCCATGAAACCCGGCAGCCAGCCAAGCCGATAATCCGGCTTCAGCCGACGACAGGTCGATGCCGGCCACGCCAATTTGCGAGAATCCCAGCTCCCGAGCCCAACCCTGAATCAGAGAAACGAATTGATGGCCATCGAGGATCATTCAGCCATTGTAAAAAGCATTGTCTGGCCAGACGAAGCCGCGACCCGTAGCTTCGCGCAGTCACTGGCTGCAAGCCTGCTGCAATGCCAGCCCGCAGGCCACGCCATCATTGAGCTGCACGGCGATCTCGGTGCAGGCAAGACCACGCTGGTCAGGCACCTGCTGGGGGCGCTGGGCGTGACGGGACGCATCAAGAGCCCGACTTACGCGGTGGTCGAGCCCTACAGCGTGGCCCTGACGCCACCCCACGCCAGCGCGGCCCGGCTCGCTATCTGGCATTTTGATTTCTACCGCTTCAATGACCCAGACGAATGGGAAGAAGCCGGCTTTCGCGATCTGTTTGCCAGCACCGGACTGAAGCTGGTCGAGTGGCCCGAAAAAGCCGGCGATCATTTGCCAGCGCCGGACCTGGCCATTCATATCACCCTAGCCGATACGCTTGCAAACGCGGACGGCCAGACCGAAGCGGCCGCAGAAGCCGTGCGCCAGGTCCAGCTCCGGGCCTTCACGCCGACCGGCCGGGCCTTGATCGACCCACTGGCATGAGCGAGCTTAACGAGCCGCGTCAGCACCCGCTACGTCACCCTGTGGCGCGCCGGCAACTGTTGCAGGCCGGCACCCTGGCCTTGCTGCTGGGCGCGCAGCACATCGCCCGGGGCGCCAGCATTTTGGCCGTGCGTGTCTGGCCTTCGCAGGACTACACGCGCGTGACCATCGAGACCGACGTCCCCATCGTCGCCAGGCAATTCCTGATTCCCGATCCGCCGCGCGTGGCGGTTGACATCGAGGGCCTGGACATGATGCCGGCGCTGCGCGAACTGGTGGCCAAGGTCAAGCCGGACGACCCGACCATTGCCGGCATCCGCATCGGCCAGAACGCCCCGGGGGTGCTGCGTCTGGTGATCGACCTGCGGCAGGCCGTCAACCCGCAAGTCTTCACATTAAAGCCCGTGGCGGCCTACCAGCATCGCCTGGTGCTGGACCTCTACCCGAGCGTGCAGATCGACCCGCTGGCCGCGCTGATTGCCGAGCGGCTGCGCGAGCCGAGCGGCGCCACCTCGGCGGCCGGCAAGGTCAGTCCCCTGCCTTCCGGGGCCGATCCGCTGGGTGATCTGATGGCCGAGCAAGGCCAGCGGGCCCCAGGCCGTTCCGTGGCGCCGCCCAACATGGCCCGCAATTCGCCCCCGCGGCCAGCCGATGAAAACACGGCCTCGTCACGAACCGACCGCCTCATCATTGTGGCGCTGGACCCCGGGCACGGCGGTGAGGACCCTGGCGCCATTGGGCCGGGCGGTACCCGCGAAAAAGACGTGGTTCTGCAAATTGCCCTGCTGCTCAAGGAACGCATCAACAACCAGCCCAATATGCGCGCCTACCTGACCCGCGACGCTGATTTTTTTGTGCCGCTGCATGTGCGCGTGCAAAAAGCCAGGCGGGTACAGGCCGACCTTTTTGTGAGCCTGCACGCCGACGCATTTTTTACGCCCAACCCACAAGGCGCCAGCGTCTTTGCGCTGAGCGAGCGCGGCGCCTCCAGCAGCTCGGCGCGCTGGATCGCCGACAAGGAAAACTCAGCCGACGGCGTCGGTGGCGTGAACATCAAAGCCAAGGACGCCCAGGTCCTCAAGACCTTGCTGGACATGAGCACCACCGCCCAGATCAACGACAGCCTCAAACTCGGCAGCGCCATGCTCGGCGAGATCGGCAGTGTGGGCAAGCTGCACAAACCCCGGGTTGAACAGGCCGGTTTTGCCGTGCTCAAGGCACCCGACATTCCCAGCGTGCTGGTCGAAACCGCCTTCATCAGCAACCCCGACGAAGAAATTCGCCTCAACAGCCCGACCTACCAGGTGCAACTGGCCGACGCACTGCTGCGCGGCATCCTGCGCTATTTCGCCAAAAATCCGCCGCTGGCGCGCAACCGGGCGGTGTAAAGTCCGGCCCACCCGGCCAAAAAAAAACCACCCGAAGGTGGCTTTTTAGGAGCTGAGGAAAGATCAGAATTTGAGGCCAGCACCAAAGGTCAGGCCGCTCAGCTTGCCTCCATCTTTTTTGACGTACTGCATGTAGTCAGCAGTCACAGACATCTTGGGATTGATGGCGTAGCTCAAA
>CAIMVC010000443.1 GCA_903844825.1 uncultured Burkholderiales bacterium
CACCAATGATCATGCCGATGTCAAACATGTTGCGACGTGGCCAAGTGCCGTGCGATCGCACTTCGGCACTATCAGGCAGTAGCAGGCCCAACTCCCCAAGGACGTCTACCGCCAATGCAGAAAGTTGGTAATTGAGCTCACAAGTTTGGAGCTTGACGATCAAGCGTGCTATCAAGTTGTCTTCTCCCGTAGCATTGGCGCTTATTAAGCGCATCCCGTGGTACCTCATGGCCATCACTCGAGCTTGAAGACGCATCGCCCTTTGGCGAAACACAGGCATATCAAAGACACACTCGCCCTCAATGCGCTCATTGCGCATCAATTCAAGGATCGAATTCATTCGGGCCATCGACGCATCAGGATCGCCCAACATGCCCCTCTCATGTTTGAGCGTGGCATTGGAGACAGCCCAGCCTTGGCCGCGTTCACCAACGAGTTGCGACTTGGGAACTCGAACATCCTTGAAAAACACCTCATTGAACTCAGAGGCATCTGTCATGGTTTTAAGCGGACGGACCTCAATGCCAGGCGTCTTCATTGAAAGGATTAAATAACTGATTCCCAAATATTTATTGGGCGCGTTGGACTCGGTTTTAATCAAGGCAAACATCATGTCTGCACCATGTGCTGTGGTGGTCCAAATTTTCTGACCATTGACAATGAAGTCTTTCCCATCATCCACCCCGTAAGTGGTTAGCGAAGCAAGATCGGAACCTGCACCAGGTTCAGAATATCCTTGGCACCAAATGACTTCACCCCTCAGGGTTGGTGCAATCCAACGTTGTTTTTGCTCATCAGACCCCATTTCGAGCAGGGTTGGAACCAACATCGCCATGCCTGGATTGACCAAGCCCCCTGGCGCCCGCGCACGGGAAAACTCTTCAGCAATGATGCGGGATTCCAAGATGTCCCCCTCGGCGCCAAAGCCTCCATACTTTTTGGGAATTGTCCGTGCAGCGTAGCCATTTTCAATCAGGAGTGCCTGCCAAGCTAAGGCCTCTGGTGTTGGACGGTTAACACCAAAAGGTTTGGGGAACCGGTTAGCGTGCGCGCTCAAAAAAGCACGCACTTCTTGGCGAAATGACTCGTGCTGGGAGCTGTATTTTAGGTCCATCTTGTAATATCCTCAGGATTCAATGGTCCCTTGTAAGCGTTCAACCGCCAACAGGTAGTCGCTCATGAAGTCAATCACGACAGAGCGGGTGCTTTGTGTGGTGTTCATCAGACCTACGCCTTGACCCACAAAGTAGCTGGCCAGTTTTCGTGCACCTTCATGCCCGCCGTTGGCCAACTTAAGCACCTTGCTCATAGCGGTGTCTGAGACCATAGATTGCAATGGCATTGGCAAAGGACGTGGAGCCCCTTCCTGCTCCCAGGCGTCGGTCCAATCGGATCGTAATTGCCGACAAAATTTACCCGTGCGAGAACGCGATCGAATGGTGCCCGCAGAGGTCGCAGCCAGCATCTTTTCTTTGACTGCTGGGGATGTTTCGGCCTCAGAGGTTGTAAGCCATACTGAACCGGTCCAGGCACCAGCAGCCCCCATGGCCATGCAGCCTGCCATCTGTCGTCCGGTGACGATGCCACCTGCTGCCAGAACTGGAAGAGAAATACCGAGGTTGTGCAAGGCATCTAGCACCTCTGGTACCAGCACGATGGTGCCAACTTCTCCACAATGACCACCTGCCTCGGTTCCTGCCGCAACAATGATGTCAACACCGGCCTGTGCTTGTCTAATTGCATGTTCGGGCGAGCCTACCAAGGCAGCCACAAGAACACCTGCTGCTTTTGCACGATCGATCATGACTTGAGGTGCTGGTCCAAGCGCATTTGCTACAAGCGCAATAGGATGATTGAAAGCCACATCTAGCAAACTTTGTGCACCTTGTTCGCGAATATTGCGCGTAATCTTTGAGCCCCGCTCAAAGCGTTCGTCGGTCAAATCAGCCGTGTCAATTCCATGGTCTTCTAGCAACTTGCGCGCGAATTTTTTGTGCTCATCAGGAATTCGAGCAGCGGCTTGGGCCACAGTTTCACCTGTACCCTGGCCTGAGAATTTGGCAGGCACGATGAAGTCAACCCCATAGGGCTTGCCATCGATGTGATCATCTATCCACTTGAGTTCTGCCTCCAACGCTTCTGGCGAACGTACATCGACTGCGCCAAAAACGCCAAGACCACCCGCCTTGGAGACCTCCACCACCACATCACGGCAATGGGAAAAGGCAAATAGCGGAAACTCAATGCCCAATTGACTGCATAACTTTGATTTCATCAAGACGTCTCTTTCAAATGTGTCGCCAATTGCTCATTTGCAAAGGCTTGGAGTGATGGCAGATCAGGCTTGGCGTTGGGGCCGCGCTTTATCGGCGCAAAAAGGATATGTCGCGGTGCCTTGTAAGAGGACAATCTTGATTTGACAAAGGCAATCAGATCCGTCGCACTTGCACTCTGATTTTTTTTCATCTCAATAATTGCCACCACTGACTGACCAAAGCGGATGTTTGAGATACCCAGTACCACAGCGTCGTAGACTGCTGTATGACCTTTCAGCTCGTTTTCAACTTCCTCAGGAAAGACTTTTTCGCCACCTGTATTGATGCAACCAGAACCGCGGCCTAAAAGTTGGACCGTGCCGTCTACATCCACAGTAGCCCAGTCGCCGGGAACCACAAAGCGCTTGCCATCCAGAATTCGAAACACTGTTGCTGTCTTAACAGGGTCACCGTAATACCCCAAGGCCTGTCGCCCCCCTATGGCCAACATGCCTGATTGGCCAGAGCCTGGTAATACATCTTTGCCGTCGTCAGATATCACCCTGGTGTCGGCCTTCGCCTTGAAGGTGGCCGTGGCAGTGGCCTCACCCTTGGTGGTGACATTTCGACCCAGCGACATGGATTCAGTGGAGCCAAAAACATCGCTGATGACCACCTTGGGCAGATGAACAAGAATGGCCTGCTTCACGTCGGCGCTAAAGATAACACCGCTTGACATGATGGTGCGAAGCGAGGTGAGGTCCCAGCGCTTGGGGTGTGCCTGAAGTTCTGCAAGCACCGGTCTTGCAAAGGCGTCTCCCACCCACATCAGGGTTGCGACACGATCGCGCTCAATGGTTTCGAGCAAATCAATCGGGTCAAAGGAACGTTGTTGGAGGTGAGAAATCCAACCACCTCTGGCAAGTACCAAAAAACATGTCAGCAAGCCAGCGCCGTGCATCAGCGGGGCTGCAGAAAGGTGCGCCCGCCCACGTTGAGAAATGTTCGATCGAATGACCTCAAAATCGGGAATGTCTGGGTATTGATCACCGCGCTCGGTATTCAAGCGCATGAACAAATCGTCTTGGCGCCACATCACCCCTTTGGGCATGCCCGTCGTTCCGCCGGTGTAAACCAAAATAAGGTCATCGCCATCAGGCGCCCAAGGCACGGGTAAACATTGGTTGCTAGATGCAGCCGTTTCATAGGGTGTCGCCCAATCTGGGCAGGGCCCACTGCCATCGTCCACCCACAACCAAAGTTGTACTTCTGTTGCGCGCATACGCAATTGTTCAATGGTGCTGGTAAAGCATGCGTGAAAGATGACGCACTCGACATTGCCATTGGTCCACAGGTAAATTAATTCATCAGGACCATAACGGAAGTTGGTATTGAGTGGAACAAATGAGCCTTTGAAACACGCCAGAATAGACTCAAGATATTCGGGAACGTTATGCAGGTACTGGGCCACCTTGGATTGGCGCTTCAGTCCGGCGGCCACCAAATATTGAGACAAGCAAGTGGTGCGCTGGTCAATTTCACGCCAGCATAAACGGCGAGATCCCTGCACAAGCGCTGGTGCATCTGGAATCGCCATAGCGACCTCGCGAAAAATCTCAGCAAAGTTCCATCCCGCCATTGCAAACTCTCCTATTGATTAGCCGCACGCCGGATAACTTCCAGCGACGATGGGTTATCGAGTGATGACAAATCCCCAGGCGGCAATCCACAATACACACCTCGCAAAACACGACGCATAATCTTGGCAGTTCGAGTCTTAGGCATCTCATCAACGACATGAACCCGTGCGGGTTTGAATGCTCGGCCAAGTCGTTGCTCTGCA
>CAIMVC010000444.1 GCA_903844825.1 uncultured Burkholderiales bacterium
AAAAGCCCGCAACGACCGCCTCATGATTTGCTGCTCCGGGGCCAAGTCGCCGCGTTTGGTGCTCGACTTGTAGTTCATCGCTTTCATCCCTTTCATCCCTTTCATTTTTCTATTTCGTATTTTTAAAAAGAGAACAACATGTCCGAACCCCTGGTGAGCTATGAACTCGACGGCAATGTGGCGCTGATCGGCCTGAACCGGCCGGACAAGCGCAACGCCATCAATGACGCCCTCATCGTCGAGTTGCGTGCGGCGGTATGGCGTGCCCATGACGAGGCCAGCGTGGGCCTGCTCTTTGGTCATGGCAGCAATTTTTGCGCAGGCCTGGACCTGGCCGAAGCGCTGGCCCGGGCGACCGGGAAAATCGTGCCGCCCCGCAAGCGCCGCCGTCACAACTGGCATGAAGTGTTTGACCAGATCGCCCGCGGCCCTATTCCCTTTGTGGCGGCGCTGCACGGCGCGGTGGTGGGTGGCGGTCTCGAATTGGCCACGGCCGCGCATCTGCGCGTGTGTGACGAGACGGCGCTGTTTGGTCTGCCCGAAGGCCAGCGAGGCATTTTTGTCGGCGGTGGCGGCACCGTTCGCATTCAGCGCGTGGTCGGCACCACGGTCATGATGGACATGATGCTCACCGGCCGCCTGCTCAACGCCGCCGAAGGCCTGACCGAGCACCTGGTGCGCTATGTCGAGCCGGCTGGCGGGGCGCTGGCCAAAGCCAAGGCACTGGCGCTGCGAATTGCGCAAAACACCATCGAGACCAACTGGAAGATCGTCAACGTGCTGCCGCGTATTCAGGACATGTCGCACGACGACGGCCTGTTTGTCGAGCAGCTCAACTCCGCCATGGCGCGTCCGCCCGAAGTCGAGCAACGCCTGCGTGAATTCGTCGAAGGCAAGGCCAAACCTTTGCAGTCGCCTTCCAAATAAAACCTCATCCTCTTCAAGCTATGAGCGCTCAACAAAATACCAGCACTACCTCTGTGGCTACACCCGCAGGCGACGCCAAGCAGCAGGCCCTTGACCACGCCAAGCGCGCTGCCGCGCAAGCTGCCGACATCCCAGACATTCCCGCCGATACGCCCCTGCGCCCGATCCGCCAGGTGGCGGTGATCGGCGCCGGCACCATGGGCGGCGGCATTGCCATGGCGTTGGCCCAGATCGGCATGGCGGTCAAGCTCATCGACGCCAGCGCCGAGGGCCTGGCCCGTGGCCAGCAGCGGGTGCACGACAACTACGCCAGCAGCGTTTCGCGCGGACGGCTCTCACAAGCGGACATGGATCAGCGCCTGTCTTTCATCTCGGGCTCGGTGAGCCTGGCGGATGTGCGCGACGCCGACCTCATCATCGAGGCCGTGTTCGAGGACATGGGGCTGAAGCAGGACATCTTTCGCCAGCTCGATACCCTGGCCAAGCCAGGCGCGATTTTGGCGACCAACACCTCCGGCCTGGATGTGGACCAGATTGCGGCCGTCACCCAGCGGCCGCAGGACGTGGTGGGCGCGCACTTTTTCAGCCCGGCCCATGTGATGAAGCTGCTCGAAGTGGTGCGCGCCGCCAAGACCGCGCCCGACGTGATCGCCACCTTGATGGACCTGGGCCGGCGCATGGGAAAAATTGCGGTGTTGGCGCGCATCTACCCGGGCTTTATTGGCAATGCGCTGTTTCGCAACTACACCCGCGAAGCCCATTTCCTGGTGGAAGACGGCGCGCTGCCGCACGAGGTCGACCAGGCGCTGACCGGCTTTGGTTACGCCATGGGCATTTTTGCGGTGCACGACATGGCTGGCAATGACGTGGGCTACCAGACCCGCAAAGCGCAGATGGCGACCCGGCCTACCGACAGGCGCTGGAACGACCTCATCATGAAGCTGTGTGAGCTGGGGCGTTTCGGACAAAAGTCGGGCAAGGGCTGGTACCGCTACGACAAGGGTGACCGCAGCCCCCAGCGCGACCCCGAGCTGGAAGCCTTCATCGTGCAGGAGTCAGCCCGCATGGGCCTGGAGCGGCAGACGTTTACGCCAGAGGACATACTCAAACGCTGCCTCTACAGCATGATCAACGAAGGCGCCAAGTTGCTCGAGCAGGGCATCGCCCTGCGCCCCGGCGACATCGACATCACCTACCTCACCGGCTACGGTTTTCCTGCGCAGCACGGCGGCCCGATGTACTACGCCGACAAGATCGGGCTGGACCAGGTGCTGGCCGATATCAAACGCTTTGAAGAAAAAGACGGCTTTTGGTGGAAACCAGCGCCCCTGCTGGAGCGACTGGTCAGCCAGGGGCGCAGCTTTGCGGACTGGACGCCGGGTAGTTGATGCGGGGGCTGATTAGTCTTGCGCGTAGTGCTGTACAAGCTCAAGGCGATCTCGGCGCGTCATGGTGGGGCATGATCGGCGCATCTTGTCCTCAGCGTAGTTTGCCAATGTGCAGCCATCTACGAAATCCTTCGCAGATCCGATCGCGTCTAGTGCGTCAACCAGCAGCTTGGGTGTCTTGTCGGTCATAGACTACGGTCCGGCTAGCATTCACGGCCTGCGCAAAATAGGCGTTACGGATTTAGCGCCGGTTCATCAGGTCGACGTGCCGCCCCAATAATTTCTCAAGCGCTTCAGCCAGATCAATCCAACGCTTGGCGGGTGACCCTTGGCTGTTTGGGTCGAGTTCAATCAGAAAGTCAAAGTCGCTTGATTCAGGGTTGAACTCGGCGGACGCCGCCGAGCCAAACAACGCCAGGTGCGTCACGCCGTAGCGCTGGCACAAAGCGGCAATGCTTGGGAGTTGCTGACCGATTAAGGCATTCATGGGCCGTTTATTCAGCCTTTGGGACCGTCTGCGGCACTGCCGGCAGTAGTGGGCTGGTCCAGCTGATTCAGCGCAAAAAATCCGCTGTGGCTTGCGCCGATGTCGGCTTCAGAAGTCAAATGAAATAGGGCGTTAACGCCAGGCAGGCACTCGCGCCCTGCCAGCAACCACTGCCATGGTCAGCACGCATGCGCGCGAATCGGCTTGCTAGCGGTCTCCTGCCTGCCAGTGCATCAAGGGTAAATACCGAGCTTTGTCGTGAGCCGCCGCTACTTAAAATTCGTGTGTACCAAAACGTACACTCGTTCGAATTTCAAGGAATCTCGGTGTTCAAAGTTGTTCTTCAGCGGCTGCTGATGTCGGTGCCGCTGGTGGTGGTGGTGACCCTGCTGACGTTTGTGCTTAACAGCCTGGCGCCGGGCGACTTGGCGTCGACCATCCTGGGCGCGGACGGCACCCGTGAGCAGTACGAGGCCTTGCGCCTCGAACTCGGGCTGGACCGTCCTCTGGTGATGCAGTACCTGGCCTGGTTGTGGCAGGCCTTGCAGGGCAACCTGGGGGTGTCTTTTTTCACGCAGGAAAGCGTGGTGTCGCTGCTCAATGCGCGCCTAGGCGTGTCGGTGTCCATCATGGCTGGCGTGCTGGTGGTGTGCCTGAGCCTGGGGCTGCTGCTGGGTGTGGCCAGTGCCTTGCGGGGCGGCTGGGTCGGGCGTGCGATTGATGCCTTCTCCTTGATCGGGCTGATCTTTCCCTCGTTCTGGCTGGCGCTGGTGCTGATTTCGATTTTTGCCGTCACGCTGCGCTGGTTGCCGGCGACGGGTTACACCATGTTCAGCGAGAGCCCGGGCGAGTGGGCGCGCAGTCTGGTGCTGCCGATTTTTTCGGTGGCCATGTATTCAATCACCAGCATCGCCAAGCAAACCCGCGACGCCATGAACGACGTGATGGGGCGTGACTTCATTCGTGCTTTGCGCGCCAGCGGCCTGCCCGAGCGCAGCGTGGTCTGGCGCCACGCGCTGCGTAACGCCGCCTTGCCGGTGGTCACGGTGTTGGGCCTGGTGATGATTGGCGCCATCAGCGGCACGGTGTTTGTCGAGCGCGTGTTTGTGTTGCCGGGTCTGGGCAGCCTGGCCGTCAGCGCGGCGCAAAACAAGGACATCTTGCTGCTGCAGGGGGTGACGCTGTACTTCACCTTGATGACCATTGCGATTAATTTGCTGGTCGATCTGAGCTATGGCTGGCTCAATCCGAAGGTCAGGCTGTCATGAGCGCCGCAGCTGTGCCTACGCCTGCGGGCAGTGCCGGCGCCGCGGTTAGGCCGGCGGGCTATCTGCGCCGCTTGCTTGGCCGACCACTGGCGCTGCTGGCACTGGCCTGGCTGCTGGTCTTGCTGGTAGCGGCTGTGGGCGCGCCTTTCATGGGTTTGATCGACCCGCTGGAGTTGGACCTGCTGGCCGTCAAGCAGTGGCCCAACGCCGAACATTGGCTGGGCACCGATGCCTTGGGGCGTGACGTGCTCAGCCGCGTGGTGCATGGCATTGGCATCACCATGGCCGGCGTGGTCGAGGCGGTGGTCGTGGCGGCCGTGCTGGGTCTGAGCCTGGGCGTGAGCGCGGGTTATTTTGGCGGCCGCTGGGATCGCTGGGTGCAGCAGTACGTGGGCCTGGTGCAGTCGCTGCCCAACATCTTGATCCTGCTGGCGGTGCTGACGGTGTTTGGTCAGGCCATGCTGCCGGCCATGGTGACGCTGGGCGTGCTGGGTTCGGGCGGCGTTTCGCGCGTGCTGCGCAGCGTCACGCTGGCGGTGCGCGAGGAGCTCTACATCGCGGCGGCGCGCATTTCAGGCCTGAGTGATGCGCACATCATCTGGCGCCATGTGCTGCCTCGCATTGCCGGGCCGGTGATTGTGCAACTGTCTTTGTTTGCCGCGATTGCCGTGATCGTGCAGACCGGTATCAGTTTTTTGGGTCTGGGTGTGGCGCCGCCCGCGCCGACCTGGGGCAGCATGATCTCCGAGGCTTCAGCCAGTCTCAATGACTTTGCCTGGCTGCTGGTGCCCTCGGGCGGTGCCGTGGCCCTGACGGTGCTGTCTTTTGGCTTGCTGGGCGACAGTTTGCGCGATGCGTCCACCGAGTCCTGGTCACGCCCTGCGGTTCGCCAGCAGGGGGCCGTGCGCGTGTCGGTGATGCCGCCAGACATTCCTGACGGCAGTGCCCTGTCCATGCGCAATGTGACGATTGCCACGGGTGCTGGCGAGCAGCAGCGCTTGCTGGTCAAAGGGGTGAGTTTTGATCTCAGGCCGGGTGAAACGCTGGGTATCGTGGGCGAGTCGGGCAGTGGCAAGACGCTGACCAGCCTGTCCCTGCTGGGCTTGTTGCCGCCGGGGGTACAAGCCGTGGCGGGTTGCGCCGTGGTCGATGGCGAAGTGCTTGACCTGAGCGATGAAAAGCGTCTGGCGCAATGGCGTGGCAGCACGGTGGGCATGATCTTTCAGGAGCCCATGGCGGCGCTGGACCCTTGCTTTACCGTGGGCTATCAGTTGGCCGAAGTCATTCGTCTGCAGGGCACGCTGGTGCCTGCGCAGGTGCAGGCCAAGGTGATCGCCTTGCTCGAACAAGTCAAGATCCCGAACCCCGACGAGGTGGCGCGCCGCTACCCGCATCAGATTTCGGGCGGCATGGCGCAGCGCGTGGGCATTGCCAGGGCGCTGGCCAGCGAGCCTCGGATCTTGCTGGCCGATGAGCCCACCACCGCGCTCGATGTGACGGTGCAGGCCGAGATCCTGGCGCTGCTGCGCAGCCTGAGCCAGTCGCGCCAGATGGCGGTGGTGCTGGTCACACATGACTGGGGCGTGGTAGCCGACATATGCGACCGCGCCATGGTGCTGCGCCACGGTCAGGTGCTTGAGTCGGCCAGCGTGGTTGATTTGTTTCACCGCCCGCAGCATCCCTACACCCGGGCCTTGCTGGCGGCCAATCCGCACAGCGCCAGGCCGGGCGACGTCTTGCCGACGGTGGACGACAAACTCACCAGCCTGATAGGAGCCGTATGAGCCAGTTGGTGGACCATGGCGGCCCCACACGCTCGCAGCCGGCGCGGCGTTCCTGGCGTCTGCGCTGCTCGTGCCTGGACACGCAGGGATGCGCCGCATGAGCACGCCGCTGTTGCAAGTGCAAGACCTGCGGGTCGATTTCCCGCAGGGCAAGGGCAAGGTTTTTCAGGCTCTCAAGGGCGTCAGTCTGGAGATTCATCCCGGCGAAACCGTGGGCCTGGTGGGCGAGTCCGGCTCGGGCAAAACCACCCTGGGCAGGGTGATTCTGGGCATGACCGAGGCCAGCGCCGGCCGTGTGGTGTTTGACGGTGAAGACATCACCCGCCTGAGCCGTGCGCGCCGTCGCACCCTGGGCCGTGATATCCAGGTGGTATTTCAGGACCCTTATGGCTCGCTCAATCCGGCGCGCACCATCGGCGACACCCTGGCCGAGCCGCTGCTCAACGACAAGCGCTTGTCGCGGCAGGACATCGCGCAGCGCATTGCCGAGGTGCTGCAGCGCGTGGGTATGCCCAGCGACACCGCTGGTCGCTATCCCGGTCAGTTCTCGGGTGGTCAGCGCCAGCGTATCGCGATTGCGCGGGCCGTGATCGCCAAGCCGCGCCTGATCGTCTGCGACGAGCCGGTCAGCGCGTTGGACTTGTCGGTGCAGGCGCAGGTGCTCAATTTGCTCAAAGAGTTGCAGCACAGCATGGGCCTGGCGATGCTTTTTATTTCGCACGACCTGACCGTGGTGCGCCACGTCTCGCACCGTACCGTGGTGCTGTACCGGGGTGACATCGTCGAGCAGGGCCTGGCTGCGCAGGTGCACGAGCAGCCGCAGCATCCCTACACCCGCGCGCTGCTGGCGGCCGCGCCGGTGCCCGACCCACTGCTGCAGCGCGCGCGCCGGGCGCAGTTCGATCTCGCGCGGCAGGCACTGGCTGCGGCGGGCTGAACCGATTTTTTCAACGTTTTTCGTTTCATCACAACACCCCATTAAGGAGACTCCATGAACAAGTCATTCAAGTCCACTGCCTCGCGCCGCTCGGTGCTGAGCAGCAGTTTGCTGGGCGCCTGTGCGCTGAGCGTGGGCATGCTGGGCAGCACTGCCGTGCTGGCCCAAAACGCCAAGGTGCTCAGCGTCGGCATGCCTTTTGCGCCTTTCACCATGGACCCAACGCTCAGCGGTAATGGCCGTGCCGGCGTGCACCTGTCGCCCGCCTACGAGCCGCTGATCCGCACCCAGGCCGACGGCAAGTTTGCGGCTGCCCTGGCCACCGCCTGGGAGATTTCTGCTGACAGCAAGGAAGCGACGTTTACCTTGCGCCAGAACGCCAAGTTCAGCGACGGCGAGCCGGTCACAGCCGAAGCGGTTAAAAAATCGGTTGAATTTTTCATCAGCAAAAAAGGCCCGTTCTCGGCCAACCTGGCCAGCATGACGGGTATCGAGGTGCTCGACAAGTACAAGTTCAAGGTCAAGCTCTCGCAGCCGCAACCGGGCTTGCTGTCGCTGTTTGACGCCTACTTCAACAGCGGCAACATCATCAGCCCCAAGGCGCTTGAAAAGCCCGAGCAACTGGGCAATGCCACGTTTGGCGCCGGCCCCTACAAGCTCGACACGGCCGCCACCATCAGCGGCAAGAGCTACACCTACGTGCCCAACGAGCACTACTACGACAAGAGCCGAGTCAAGTGGGACAAGGTCATCGTCCAGGTGTTTGAAGACCAGAACTCGGGCATCCAGGCCCTGAAATCTGGCCAGCTCAAGGTGCTGGTCAGCGACCCTTTGACCGGTCAGGCCAACTCGGCGAATCTGCCGGCCGACCTGCGCATCGTGTCCGACCCGGTGCAGTGGACCGGTATCGTGCTGAGCGACCGTGAGGGCGTGTTCCAGCCCGAACTCAAAGACCTGCGTGTGCGCCAGGCCATCAACTACGCGCTGGACCGCAAGTTGATCTCCAACGCGCTGTTCGGCAAGATGGCCGACCCCACGGTGCAGATGCAGAGCAAGGGCTTCATGGGCTATGACCCGGCCATCGAAAAGCGCTACCCCTACGATCCGGTCAAGGCCAAGGCCTTGCTGGCAGAGGCCGGCTACCCCAACGGTTTTGAGCTCAAGCTGCAGTACGTCAACAACACCCTGAGCCGCTTTTTGAGCATGGCGATTGCCGGACAGCTCAAGAAAGTCGGTATCCGCGTGGTGACCGAGGAGATCCAGAACTTTGGTGTCATGAACAACATGGCTCGCTCCAAGAAGATTGGCGCACTGGTCTTCAACAGCAACTCCGGCGTGCCAACGCTGGCGCGTTTTCAGACGCTGGACCCCAAAGGCAGTCTGAACTTCCATGGCTCCGAAGACGCCACGCTGACCAAACTGATCGCCGAGGCGTCGCTGCTGCCGCTGGACAAGGCCGATGCGGCCTGGCGCAAGGTGTATGCGCACGTGGCTGAGATCGCCTGGTTCGCGCCGGTGGTCGCCAGCCACACGGTGTACTTTGTCTCCAACAGCGTCAAGGCGCCCCGCATCGGCCAGTCGGTGGTGATCGATTTGATCGACTTCGCACCGGCCAAGTAAGCCAGGGCCGTGGCACCCGAGCGCGGCACCAGATCGCGACGAAGATCCGTCTTCGTCGCGCCTCTTGCAGTTTGATTTCTGCACACTTGCCGACCCTTTATCCTTTACCGCTTATCCTTCATCCATGACCGCAACATCCGCCCCCGCCCCCCTGGACCCTGTCATCGTCGACATTGAGCGACGCTGGAAAGAGTCCGGCATTCCCGGCCTGTATGACGGCGGTGACGGCCCTGTCAGCCGTGAGCGGGCACGCAACATCCGCGCCTTGCTCTACCCCAAGCCCAAACTGGCGCAGGGGGTGATCGAAAGCCGCAGCATCCCTGGCTCGGGTGGCGAGATCGAGGTGCGCATTGTTCGCCCGCTCGAAGGCGAGCCCATCGGCACGTTGGTGTATTTGCACGGCGGCGGCTGGGTCGTGGGTGACCTGGACTCGCATGAAGCGCACGCCATTCGGCTGGCCAACCACGCTGGCGTGGTGGTGCTCAATGTGGCCTACCGGCTGGCGCCTGAACACCCGTTTCCTGCCGCTTACGACGACACCACAGCGGCCGTGGACTGGGCGCACGCGAACCTGGCGAGCCTGGGTGGCGCGGGCAAGCCGCTGGCCCTAGGCGGTGACAGTGCTGGCGGCAACCTCGCAGCTGCCGCTGCCCTGTATTGCCGTGACGCCGGCATCGCCCTCAAGGCGCAACTGCTTCTTTACCCGGCGACCCATCTGGGCCGGAATATGAGCGAGCCGGAGCGCGCTTACCTGGGCGATCAGGCCAGCGTGCTCGCCCTGGACCCGCGCGCCTCGCCGCTGATGGCAGCCACACTGGCGGGCGTGGCGCCGGTCATCTTTGGCGTGGGCGTATACGACTTTCTCTACCAGGACAACCTGGCCTACATCGCCGCGCTGCGAGCGGCCGGCGTGCCCGTGCTGTTTCGGGAGTATGGCAACCTGAACCACGGGTTTTTCAGCTACACCGCGATTTCCAGCGTGTGTGAAGCGGCAGCCAATCAGCTGTGCGAGGACTTGCGCTCGCAACTGCAGGCCTGATCGGCCATCACCATGGCGCTGGACCAGGTCAAGCAGGACATCCTGAAAGCGGCCTTGTCCGAGTTCGCCAGTTTTGGCTTTGAGGGCACCCGTATCGAGTCGATCACGGCCAAGACCCACACCAGCAAACGCATGATTTACTACCACTTCGGTAGCAAGGAGCGTTTGTACATTGAGGTGCTGGAGTACGCCAACCGCCTGGTGCGCGAGAATGAAAGACCGGCCGATCTGGCCCACCTGGCGCCCCTGCTGGCTTTGTCGACCTATGTAGGCAGCGCTTTTGACGGCTTTAACAAGCACCCTGATTTCGTTCGCTTGAACTTGCAGGAAAGCCTGCGCGGTGCCCCGTTTCTGGGTCAGTCGGCGAGCGTTGCTGAGCTCAATCGCGCCAGCCTAGCGGTGATTGAGGAGATTCTGGCCCGAGGCCAGGCCGATGGCAGCATGCGCTCGGACGTGGTGCCAATCAACGTCTTCATCAACTTCATCGGGCTGTGCAGCTACAACGTGGCCTCGCGCCACACCTACCAGGCGGTTCACCATTACGACCCCGCCCTCGAAGACAACCGACGTTCGCGTCGCGAGTCGATTTGCGACGCCATCGTGCGTTACGTGAAGGCTTGACCATGACACTCGCTCCATTGCATGCCCGTGCCCGTCCGTTCCAGGGCGTCCTGGCGGCGGTCTTCAAACTCATAGACAGCCAAGACCCCGACAACCTGAGCCAGGCGCTGGAGCTGATGGTGCAAAGCGCCGAGCCCTTTGACGCGCTGTTCGAGCAGTGCGGCATCGACGGACGTGGCGGGCTTATTCGCAGCCAGCGTCTTTATGGCTCTGCCGCGACGCAGCCCGTATTCGATGCGCTGCTGCTGCATCAGCTGTCGATTGCACCTGAGGGCTCGCGCGGCGCCCTCATTCGCTGCAGTCTGCGCTCGCTGTCGCTGGCGCTGGCCCAAGCGGTGCCCGCTCATGGCTTTGATGCACTCGAGAGTCTGGACATCAAGCTGGCGCCCGCTTGTTCTCTTGCCGACCTGCAATGGCTCGATGCCTTGCCCGCCTTGCAGGCCTTGAGCATCGTTGAGGACCGAGCCCATTTCTTTAGCGTCCCTGCTGTGGTGACAGCCGGATCGCAACCACCGGGGCTGAGCGCGCTGACGGGCCTGCAGGCGCCGCGGCTGGCCAGCCTGCATCTGGGGTCAAGGACCCTGTCCGATCTCACAGGACTGGCTGCCTGCACGGCGCTGACCCGTTTGAAGCTCAGCGATTGTCCGGCGCTTGAGTCGCTGGCACCGCTGGCCGCACTGAGCTCGCTGCAAGAGCTGACGATGGCGCAGTGCGACCGGGTGGCCGACTTGTCACCGCTGGCTGGCCTGAAGCAGCTGCGCGTGCTGGAAATTCGCAATAACGAGGGCATTGCGTCGCTGGCCCCCGCCGGCGCGCTGGCGGCACTCGAGCGCCTTGAGCTGTCCTGTGTGCTCGGCCTGAGCGATGTGGATCTGCCAGCGACCATGCCGGCACTCAAGGAAGTCGTGATCGACGGTGACGGTCCGCTGGCGCTGAGCGGGCTGCGCGGGGCGCCGTCGCTGACCAGCGTGAGCCTGAGCCGCTGTCGGGTGGTCTCGCTTGAGCCGCTGTCGGCCTGTTCGGCATTGACCACCTTGCGCGCGTTTGACTGCATGCAACTGCAGGACCTGGAGCCGCTGCAGGCACTGGCATTTTTGCAGACCCTGGAGCTGGATTTGCGCGGCGACGGCGTGCGCGAGCTCACGCCCCTGTCCGCTCTGACGCGGCTGACGTCGCTGACGCTGTATGGCGAGCTGGCACAGACCGTGTCTTATGCGCCGCTGGGTCTGCTCGGGGAGTTGCGCACGCTGTCCCTGCACGGCGCACCGGGCATGACCGAGGTCGGGTTTGTGGCCGCGCTCGCCAAGCTCGAAAAGCTCGAGCTGCGCAGCTGCAAGGCGCTTGTTGATCTGTCGGGGCTGGCGGCACATGCGTCGCTGCAGGAGGTCAGCATCGACTGGTGCGAAGCCGTGCGCGATGTGACTGCATTGAGCACGCTGCCGGCGCTCACACGTGTGGGCATGTTCGGCGTGTCCCGCCCCAAGGGCCTCAAGCGCCTGCAGGCGCTGGCGGGCCTGAAGCTCGACAAATAGTCGGCCCTGCGAGGTCAGGCACCCCGCGCACGGGCCTTGCAGCGACGGGGAGTGGGGTGGTCGGTCAGTAACCCAGCTTGACCGGCACGCCTTGTGCGGCCTCTTTCAGTGCCTTGGTGATGATGCCAGTGGCAACCCGGGCGAAATAGCGTGCGCCCCAGGCCGCGTACTTTTCTTCGTCAGCTGCCGTCAGGGCCAGGATGCCGGCGCAGGTGCCGGTGGCACTGACCGCACGCAACACCTGCTCAATGGCGGACTGCACGACAGGCTCGTCCCAGCGGTTTTCGCAGCCCATGCTGTGCGCCAGATCGTTGGGTCCGACAAACACGGCGTCGACCCCGGGAACGGCCGCAATGGCTGCGGCGTTGGCGACGCCTTCCGGCGTTTCGATCATGACGATCAGGGCAATGCCTTCGTTGCTGCGCGCCGTGTGCTCGGGCCCGCCGAAGGCACCATAGCCGGCCGCGCGGCTCGAAAACGCCGAGCCACGCGAGCCCCCGCGTCCGCCGGGCAGCGGGTACTTGACTTGCTGCACCAGCGCAGCGGCCTGGGCCGCCGTATTGACCATGGGGATTTTCACGCCACTCGCGCCAATGTCCAGCGTGCGCGCAATGTCCTGCGGCAGACAGCGCACCACACAGGGCAAGTTGCTGGCGCGTGCAGCGCGGAGCATGTTCTCGGTGGTTTCCAGCCCGGCACTGCCGTGCTCGTTGTCAATCACGATGAGGTCAAAGCCCGCATAAGCGCACATCTCGACGATGGCCGGCGAAGGCAGTCCATTGAAAATCCCGCGCAAACGCGCAGCGCTGCGCAGCATCTCGGGCAGTCGGGTGTCCAGGGGGCGAATGTGGTTGAGCATGGAAGGGCTTTCTATTTTTTTAAAGGGCTCAGGGCTGAGCCCGATGGATGAAGTATGCCGGCCCGACGTAGCCGTTGGCGTCGAGGGTCAGCCCTTGCGTCTGCGCCGCAGCCAGCACCTCTGGCGACCAGCTGATGTGTTTGCGGCCATCGCCGGCGGTGATGAGCAGCAGCACCGCCGGCGCGTCGCCGGTGTTGCGCAGGCTGCGCCAGCAATCGGCGGGCATGGCGTAGCTGTCCCAGCCGCTGGCGCCGCCCTGGATCGTCACGGTGGTGCTCGCGTCAGCGGCTTGCGCGGGTGCTTCCTGCGCTGTCGGGTCGATATCAATAGCCAGGCTGCCCTGGTAGGCAATCAACACCTGCTTGTGCGCCAGCCGGTGCGCCGACACACGCCCCCCTGCGGGAATGCGCAGCCATTCAATTGAAAAGCCGTGCGCATTGTTGACCGGTGCCAGGTGGTCGCGCGCCTGACTCATGCCCAGGCCCAGCACGGGTGCCATTTCGGCGCCGCAGCCGGGCAGGGCGGCGTCAAGCAGTGCTTGGCTCGACCAGTCCAGATCGGCAAAGCGCACGACGCGCTTGGCCATGTCTTCTTTCGACCAGACGCGCAGCTTGGCAATTTCCGCAGGCGTCATGGGTTCTAGCCGCTGGCAGCTGTCGTCCCACACCTGGCCGGCATTTTCGTCAATGATTCGGTAGTCCTGCGTCAGGTGAACGCCTTGCTGGCGGGCCGCCTCCAGCGTGCTGGGGCCCCACAAAATACCGCCCGTGGTGTCACCGCCCAAAGCCGTGAACATGAAACCATCGTCAACGCCGATATTGGTGAATCCCCGGTAAATCCAGGGCGGCACCGTCAGCACGTCACCTTCGCCGATATCCGCGGTTTCATGCCCAGGGTTAAAGCCCCATTGCATGCGCCAATCACCCTTGAAGCACATGAACACCTCGGCCGTGAAATGCATGTGGGCCGGGTTGGTCTTGCCGTGCGGCATGGAGACGCCCCCCACCTGAAAACCATGTTTTTCCCGCAGACTGACCGGCTGCTTCGGATTTTGCGAAACACCAGCGCCTATGAGTGCGTAGTTGTACTTGGGCGCGCACTCGGGAATGCAGTAATCAATAAAGGCTTCGGTGGTGTAGCGCAGGCTGCTAAAGGGAATGCGTCGCGCCAGGATGTGTTCTTCGATCAACATTTTTTATCTCCGACAGGGATAGGTCTGCTTTAAAAATATCAGGCGTCAAGCCACTGCTTGAGTGACTCGCTCAAGGCGCTTGAGGCCTCCAGCGAAACAAAGTGGCCCGTGCGCTCAAGGTCAAGCCAGCGCGCGTGCGGGCAGGCTCGAGCCATCGCCTGTTGCCAGGGGCGCGGGCACAGGCGGTCCTTGGCGCCGCTGACCAGCAGCACCGGGCCCTTGAAATCTGACAGGACGCTGAGCCCCTCGGGCCGGCTGCCGGCCCAGGCAAATTGCGCCAGCGCGGCCGGCGTTGGGGTGCGGCGGGCCATGTCCAGAATCAAGCTGGCATGCCGGCGGCGATCGCTGGGGTGGTGAAAGTAGCGCGGCAAATTACCCTGCACGATGGCCCCAGCGCCAGCGTCATGGCGTTTCCAGAGTTTGCCCAGGCGGCGGCTGTTGCGCTGCCCCTTGCGGCTGGCGGCTTGCGCGTTGCTGGCGACCATGGCCAGGCGCTCGACGCGCTCGGGTGCGGAGCGCAATATCTCCAGCGCGCAGATACCGCCCAATGAGAAACCGACCAGCGAGAATTTATCGGGAAGCGTCCTGAGCAGTTGCCGGACCCAGGCCGTGACCCCTTCGTGCTTGCGGCCGGGTTGCATGCCATGCAGGTCGATGCAGCGGATATCGGCCAGGCCGCGCAGCTGGCGCTGCTGCCGCGCAAAGACCCGACCGTCGCAGAGGGTGCCCGGGATCATCACAACACAGGGGCGCTGATGGGTCATTCAAGACCCATTCGTTGCGTCAAGGCGCAGGCCGCTGACGTGGTCAAACCAGTAGAGGCGCTGGGTATCAAAGTGCACGCCGACGCGGTCACCGAATTTCAGCCGCAGTTGCTTGTCACCCTTGATGGCCACCAGAGTGCTGCCGAGCTTGAGGGTCACCATGGTGGCGTCGCCGAGCAGCTCGAAAGCGTAGATGTCGGCCAGCAGGTGGGCGTCCGAGGCCTGGGTCAGTTGCATGTCTTCGGCGCGTATGCCCAGCGTCAGCGCACCAGGGCGCGGCGCCTGCAACTGCAGGCGGGCACCGCTGTCGGTTTTGAGTACGGAGCCTTCGGCCACAACGTCGATGAGGTTCATGGCCGGGCTGCCGATGAAGCCAGCGACGTAGGTGTTGACCGGGTTGTTGTAGATTTCCTCGGGCGTGGCGAGCTGCAAAATGACGCCATCTTTCATGATCGCCACGCGGTTGGCCAGGGTCATGGCCTCGACCTGATCGTGGGTGACGTAGATGGTGGTGACTTCGAGTTCGTGCGCCAGGTGCTTGATCTCGGCGCGCATGGCCACGCGCAGCTTGGCGTCCAGATTGCTCAAGGGCTCATCCATCAGGAACACCTTCGGCGTGCGCACGATGCTGCGCGCCAGCGCCACCCGCTGACGCTGGCCGCCCGAGAGTTCGCGCGGGCGCCTGTGCAGATAGTCCTGCAGTTCGACCCGGGCGGCGGCGCGTGCGACCGCCGCTTCAATGTCTGGTCTGGACAGGCCGCGCAATTTGAGCGGATAGCCTATGTTCTGCGCCACCGTCATGTGCGGGTAAAGGCCATAGTTTTGAAACACCATGGCGACGTCGCGCTGCTGAGTGGGTACCTCGTTGATGCGCTTTCCATTGAAAGCAATGTCACCGTAAGTGGCTTGTTCCAGGCCAGCGACCATGCGCATGGTGGTGGTTTTTCCGCAACCTGAAGGGCCCAGCAGGACCAGAAATTCCCGGGACGCAATGTCCAGGTGAAGGTCTTTGACAACGCTGGTGTTACCGAAGTTTTTGTGCAGTCCGCGCAAAGAAATTTGTGTCATGAGGAGTGTTGTGCCGCCTCAGCGCACAGAGCCTGCGGTGAGACTT
Source organism: uncultured Burkholderiales bacterium (assembly GCA_903844825.1). GTDB lineage: Bacteria > Pseudomonadota > Gammaproteobacteria > Burkholderiales > Burkholderiaceae_C > Polaromonas. The sequence continues at coordinate 15,533 of CAIMVC010000444.1, forward strand.
TGAATGAACTGCTTTTGGACTAGCAGTGAGATAAGGAACATCGGGGCGGTGATCAATATCCCGCCGGCGGCCATCAGCTCCCAGAGGTCGCCGCGCTCGGTGCGAAAGCCGATCAGTCCAATCGGCAGCGTCAGGGCATCTTGCTTGCTGATGATCAGTGCAAATAAAAACTCGTTCCAGGTCAGCGTGAAGCTGAAGACGGCGGCGGTGATGATGCCGGGCAGGGCGGCAGGCACCACGATTTCGCCGATCACGCGGGCGCGCGAGGCGCCGTCCACCATGGCCGACTCTTCGATCTCCAGCGGCACGGCATCAATAAAGCCTTTCATCATCCAGACCGCGTAAGGCAGTACGATGGACATGTTCACCAGCACCAGCGCTGTTCGCGTGTCGAGCAGACCGAACTGCTTGAACATCAGGAAGTAGGGCAACACCACCACCGCGGCGGGGATGAATTGCGATGCCAGCACAGTCAAAAAAATCAATTTCTTGAAGCGAAATTCGAAGCGTGAAAATGCGTATGCCGCTAAGGTGGCCATGGGGATGGCCAGCAGCACCGTGCCGCCAGCAACAGCCAGGCTGTTGATGATCTTGGCGCCCAGATTCCACGGGTGTTCGAAGACGGTGCGCAGGTTCTCGAGGGTGGGTTTGAAAATCAGGGCCGCGTCCAGGGTGTAGACATCGCGCGGCAGCTTGAAGGCGGTGATGGCGATCCAGGCAATCGGCAGGGCGATGGCGGCAATGCCCAAAAAAATCAGCATCTGATGCAGCCAGTCGGCGGCCATGTCATTGACCGATGGCTTGTAGCCTGCCACCTTGTACTGCGGCGCCGGCTGTGCCTTGGCGTGCTGCGGGGTAGTCATGTTGTCACCTGCCCTTGGCAAAAATCAGCCGCAGATAAAAGCCGGCCAGCACCAGCAGTGCTGCCGTCAGCAGGTAGGCGGCTGCGGCCGCGTAGCCCATGTTGTAGTAGCTGAACCCCTGCTCGTAGACAAAATAGGCCAGCGTCTTGGTGGCGTTGCCCGGGCCGCCGTTGGTCAGGGTGTAGATGGTGTCAAAGGCCTTGAGCGCAAACACCGTCTTGAGCACCAGGATGACGCTGACCACGGGCAGAAGTTGCGGCCAGGTGATGTCGCGAAAAACTGCCCAGCTCGAGGCGCCGTCAATGCGCGCAGCCTCCTGGGTCTCCTGGGGAATCGAGGCGAGTCCGCCGAGCATGACCAGGGTCATATAGGGCGCCCAGTGCCAGACGTCGGAGGCCACGATGGCGGCCATCGACAAGGCGGGGCTGGCCAGCCAGACGGTGTCCTTGAGTGAGGGCAGCAGCAAGCCGATCAGGTGATGCACCACGCCGTATTCGGCATTGAGAAAAAACCGAAAGGAAATGCCGATCAGTGCTGGGCTCATCACGAAGGGCAGGATCAGCATGGTGCGCGCCAGCGAGTTCAGGCGTCCGCTGCGGTGCAGCAGCAAGGCGCCCCCCAGCGCGATGGCCAGGGTCAGCAAGACATCGGCCGTGATGAAGACGGTGGTGACCTGAACCGATTCCAGAAATTCCGGGTCATCGGTGAGCAAGTTCCAGTAATTTGACCAGCCGACGAAGTCGCCAGGTGTGTTTCGCCTGGCGAGCTTCCATTCCCGAAAGCTCAGGATCAACGAGTAGCCGAGCGGAAACAGCGCCATGGCTGCCACAAAGAGCAGCGCAGGCGCCAACAGCAACCAGTGGACGGGCAGGCGTTTCACCAGGGCTCTGGGCTGGCTTAGCCGCGCATGGCTCTGCGGGCTTTGGCCGCCGCGTCGTCCAGAACCGGCTTGACCTGCTTTTGGCCACTGGCCAGCTCGCTGATGCTGGCCTCGAGGATGTCGCTGACCTGCGGCCATTGGGCGAACAGCGGCGTGCCCTTGGCGCCCTTGAGGGCTTGCGCGGCAAAGGCATGCATGCCGTTAAAGCGGGCATTCACCTCGGCGTCGAGCAGGTTTTTGTTTTGCATGGCCACGACCTCGTTCAGGGTCTTGTCCAGCAGCACGCCCCGTTCGATCTCGGGGTTGGACAGCCAGGTCAGGAACTCCATGGCTGCCGCCTTCTTTTTGGAGTTCTTATTGATGCCGTAGAACCAGGTGTTGGTGTAGGTGGTGTTGTCCTTGCCCGGCATGCTGGGCAGGGGCGCAAAGCCGACCTGCTCGGGCTTGAGGGTCGACGTTTTGGGGTCGACCAGGCTGGCATAGCGCCACCACCAGACCGGCACCATGGCGGACTTGCCCTGCGCCACGGAGTTGACGGCGTCTGTTTCGTTGAAGGACGCGCTGGCTGCGGGGGCCGTCTTGTGTTTGAGCAGCACATCCATGTAGGCCTGTGTTGCCGCAACACCCGCTGCGTTGTTGAACATCGGCTGGCCCTTGTCGTCCAGCAGATCGCCGCCCATGCCCCACAGGTAGTTGAACCAGATCATCAGGTTCTGCCCGCCCGTCTTGCCGTAGTACATGGCCACACCGGACAGGTCGGTCTTGCTTTGGATCACCTTGCCAGCGTCGTTCATCTGGTCCCAGGTGGCGGGCACTTTCAGATTGAGCTTTTCAAAAATGTCCTTGCGGTAAAACATCAGCTGTACATGGCCGCGCAGCGGAAAGCCCAGGATGTTTTTGCCCGCGCCCATGCCGTCGCGCGCCGCGCGCAGGTGGGCGTAGGGGTAGCGAGACTCCATCTCGATTTTTTTCTCGGCCAGCATCGGGTTGAGCGGCTCAAACAGGTTGTACAGCGACGGCCCCCAGACATCCATGGCGCTGAGAACGTCGTACTGGGCACTTTCGCCCACCAGTTCGGCCGTCAGTTTTTCGCGGGTGCTGGCAAACGGCACGTACTGGTACTTGACCTTGATGCCGGTGAGCGCCTCGAACTCTGCCAGGCGCGCTTCGTGCGCCTTGAACTGGGGCGCCACCACCGTTAGCAGGTTCAGCTCGACACCGGCGTAGGGCTTGCCCGGTTTGAGCGTGCCGATGTTCGACGGGCTCTGTGCGAAGGCCCATGGCGCCATGCCGGCGCCTACGCCGGCGGCAGTGACTTGAAGAATATTTCTACGTTTCATCATGGGCTCCTACAATTGAATTTAATTCAAAAAATGGACTGAAGTTCGACTTGCATTGAACATGGAGTTTGGCATTTCTCCAATAGATAAATGGGTAAACCCTACTATGAATTCGATTTCATCATGAGGCGCAAAATGCGTTCTCCCACGTCGTATGACGTGGCCATTCACGCCGGCGTGTCGCAGGCGGTGGTTTCGCGTGCTTTTCAGACAGCCTCGCCAATTGCGCCGGCCACCCGGGCCAAGGTACTGGCGTCGGCCAGGGTCTTGGGCTACGCGCCGAACGCCATTGCGCGCAGTCTGATCACCAAGCGCTCGGGGCTGGCAGGCTTGCTGCTGACCGAGGCGACACAGCGCGATGCACCCGACGTTCTTTTTTTCATCATCCGGGCCTTGTTGCGACACGGCTTTCAGCCCCTGCTGTTTTCGTCAGAGGTGGAAAGCGGCGGCGCAAAGGCGCTGGCCGAGGCCATGGCCTTTGGCGTGGACGGCGTGATTTCATGCATCAGCTTGTCGCCCGACGACCTGGCTCAGGCGCATTTGCGGGAGCGACCGCTGGTGCTGTTCAACCGGCAAACCAGCAGCCCGAACGCCAGCGTGGTGGCCTGTGACCACGCCAGCGCGGCCAGCCTGCTGGCATCGCGCCTGGTCGCCGCCGGCCACCGGCGCTTTGCCATCGTCAGTGGTCCGCAGGACGCGCCGGTGTCCGTCCTGCGCGTGGACGGTTTTTTGCGCCGCCTCCAGGCGCTGGGCATCAGCGATATCGTTCAGGTCGAGGGCGACTATGACTACGAATCGGGCCATGCTGCCGCGCTCAAATTATTTTCGGGCGCGCCCCTGAGTGATCCACTTAGGCAACCCGAGGTGGTTTTTTGTGTCAACGATGCCATGGCGCTAGGCGTGCTCGATGCCGTCCGTTTTGCCCTGATGCTCAAGGTCCCGCGTGATATTTCGGTGGTGGGTTTTGACGACATACCGGCCGGCCGCCGACCTGCCTATTTACTGACAACGGTGAGTCAGCCCTTTGAGGCCATGGCCAATCTGGCTGCCAGCATGCTGCGCGCCCAGGTGGACGATGCCGACCTGCCGGTGCAGGCCGAACTGCTGCGCGCGAGCCTGGTCGAACGCGGCTCGGCGCAGTTGCTCATCGACCATTCAGGATGACGGGTGGCTCGAACGGCGCCCACCGACGCCTTAAAAAGCCTTGCTCAGACGCGCTTGCAAGCTGGCGCCTGAAAACGCGTTCCTGGCGTCAATGGTCCTGGCGTAAGACAGATTCACACCGGCGCCCAGGCTCTTGATGGGGATGCTCAGGATCGCGCCGGCGCTGGTGCTTCGAAAGCGGCCAAAGCTGTCGACGCTGTCCGACTGGTACTGCCGCACATGCACCAGGTGGGGTCCCAGCACGCCGATCGGCGTCGGGTAGACGGCAGCGAGGTCCAGCGCCGCGAAGTTACCGCTGCGAACCTCGGTATCCTTGTTGCGCGAACTAAAGCCCAGCGAAGCTTTGGCGCCAACGGTCCAGCTTGACGCCGCGTGGTAGGACACGGCCAGAGCCGTGCGCAGGGTGTAGAAATTTCCCGCGCCAATGTCCAGCGTCGTTCCGGATTTGTCGTGTTTGCCAGTCGGCGTCGCCAGTGTGAGCCCCGCGACCCATCGCGTCGGCCCGTGCCGGTAGACCCAGGCGCCCGCGAACTCGGCATCGCCCAGACCGTCGGTCGTGCCGCTGGTCGCGCTGGAGCGGCTGTCCTGTGCACTTTGATAGCCGGCGTTCAAGAGGGTTTGGATGGCGCCATTGGCGCCCGGGCTGATGCCCGTGGCCGTGGGTGTTGCGCCTGACAAACTGACGTGTCGCTCCAGCTTTGGTGTGTAAGGAAGGTTCAAGGCGATGGAAAGACGCCCGCCGCCGTAGTCCGGCTCGCTGAGGTAAGCCAACAAAAGGTTGGCTTGGGTCTGGGTTTGCGAAAAGCCGATGGCGGTCGCGGCGGTGTAGCTTACCGGTGCGGGCAGTGGCGCTTTCGTGACGGGGTGTGCCGTCACAGTGGTGGTCGTGGTCTCAACTCGCGCCCGACCTTCGTTGTCGTTGAGCTTGTAGAGCCGCGCGGACGTCATCACCGTGCTGGCATACCAGCCCGCTTTGTCCAGCGGTGCCGCGATTTCCCCGCCCAGGCTGCCCGCCAAGGGGAAGCGGAGCTTGAAGTCTTCGGTAGCACACGCGGCCCCGGCGAAGGCCCAGCAGGCCAGCAGCCCGGTCTGGATGAACTTTCCCTGTTTGCGGGGCGAAATAGTCAACATGTTGCTCTGGATCGCCGGTAACGAAATAGGACGTAGGTTCAAAACTAAAGTAGCAATCTGGCTTTCGGCAGCTGCTGGTATGGACGCGCTAGCGTCGGAACCTGATTGTCACTCATTGTGACAAATTACGATGAACGCAGCTCAAATCGATAAGCGCTGCCAGGCTTCGCGCACGTTCTGGTCACCGGCCTACAGGCAGCGGCGGCGCTGGCTCACTGGTGTGGCCCCGGCGCTTGCCTAAAGTTGTGTTCTCGACCGACCAACCAGGACCCCTGCACCATGCACATTGATGCCCGCATACTACCGTTGCAAGAGGTGCATACCGACGTCTGCATCATTGGGGCGGGGCCTGCGGGGATCGGTCTGGCGCGTGAATTCCTCGGCCATCACCTTCAGGTGGCCCTGCTCGAAAGCGGCGACTTCGAGCCGGACGCTGAGCTGCAAATGCTGGCCGATGGCCCCACTTTCGGTGACATCAAGCCCTCGGTGGAGGTCAATCGGCGCCAGTTTGGCGGCAATGCCAACGTCTGGAATGTGGACTTAGGCGACAACATCATCGGGCTACGGCACGCGATTTTTGATGCCATCGACTTCGAGCCGCGCGACTGGATGCCGCACAGCGGCTGGCCGTTCAGCCGTCAGTACCTGATGCCTTACTACGAGCGCGCACAGCAGCTGTGTCAGGCCGGTCCCTTTTCGTACGAGCCGGGACCGTGGGAGAGCGAGCACGCGCAGCGCCTGCCGCTGAGCGGATGCGGGCTGGAGACTGGCTTGTTTCAGTTCAGTCCGAGCAAGGTTTTTTATGAGCAGCACCGCAGCGAACTGGTGGGCAGCGGCAACATCACGGTCTACACCTGTGCCAGCGTGGTCGAGCTCATCACGCAGGAGGGCGGTGACCGGGTGATTGGCGCTCGTGTGGCCCGACCCGGCAGGGCGTCCTTCGTGGTGTCGGCCAGGGT
>CAIMVC010000445.1 GCA_903844825.1 uncultured Burkholderiales bacterium
AGAGAGTAAGTGGGTGCATAGGTAGTTGGCACGGGATTTGTCTCCGGTCACAGACCGGTTAAAGGCGATGAATCAGACCTTCGTTTCCCCACCAGCCGCAGTGTCAGCAGCTGCGCGGGAAAGCGCGTCCACGTTGAAGTCTCGGATGTTCTTGTCGACCATGCCTCGGTCCATGCCCTTTTGGAATTCGGGAGCCTTGACCTCTGGCTTCGTCTTCAAGAACTCGAGCTCGCCCTCTGTTTCCGGCGACCGGCCGAGGCCGTCGATGTCGCCGATTACCGTGCGATAATTTCCTGCAATCGACTTAGCAGCCTTCGCTGCCTCGTCCGCAACCCAGTCCTCGCTGAACCGTCCACCCTCGGCATCACGCCGGGAGTAGAGGTTCTTGAGAGTGGCCTCGCGGACCTGTTCCTGCAGAGCTCGCCAGGCACCCGCCGCGTGTTCGCGGCCACGGGTCTTGTCGAGCGTTTCCAACATCCTAACGATTTCTGGGTTGCGGTCAATGGCCGAAACCACGTTCTTGTCCATTTCAGCCTTAAGCATCCGCAGGCGCATATCCCGCGTTTCCCGCAGCGCAGCCTCGGCCCGCTCTTCTGCCGCCCTGGTGGTCTGCTTCAGCATCCGCTCAATCTGCTCGTCGTCGCTCACGTCAGCCTCCTGATCTCCACCACCCTGTTCCCCGTCCACGTACTCCTGTGCGTACTGGCGGGCTTCTTCATCACTGAAACCAGCCCCGCGCAGCACCTCGTACGCTGCTTGCGCATCCGGGTTTTCGCCGCGCATCAGCTTGGTGGCGTTCTGTTGGAACCGAGTCAGATCCTGAACGCGGCTTTCAAGCTGCCGGACCTGCTGGGCCTGCTGCATCAGTTCGCCCAACTTTACGACCGTACCGTCTTCCAGTTCCAGTTCGGTATCCATGTCCAGCGCATCGTTGTTTTCGTCAGCCATTCATCGCTCCTTGAGGTGGTTGTGCTCCGGGCCCTGGCCCCCCCTGCATCATGCCGGGGTTGACGAGTGCGACGTCGTCTGGGTTCGGGACCATTGCGGGTAGGGACTGTCCCATGAACGAGATCAGGGACTCACGGTAAGCCTTGAACGCATCCTGCACCGCAGGACTTGCCAAGGACATGATCGGGTTAGACATGAATGCGCTCAGCACCCTGAGCTGCAGATCGGGTCGTGCCGTGTGCGGAGTCACCACGATCTGCTGGGTCTGCTGGCCGTCCCCGTACAGCAGCAGCGTGTTGCGGATGATGCTCTCGTACGCGCTCTTTTCCTCTTCCATCCACATAGCAAAGTCCAGACCCTCCTTGAGCGCAAACAACTTGAGCGCTTCGGGGTCCGTGACCTTTGCCTGCAGCAAGCCCATTGCCTCCTGCTTTCGCACTACTTCACTGCGCGGACTCGTGTCCTTGACCGTGAAGCTGATCTGGCTGAAGTTCGGGATTGGGTTCTTCTTGAAGCTGACCGTGCCCTGTTCAGGGTCAATCACCGCACCAGCCAGGTCCAGCGTCAACTTGTTGACCGGCAGTGCCCGGTCACTGACAAGCATTTCCTTCGTGGCCTTCTGCACAAGGCTCTTGTACATGCCGCCAAACGCCGCCTGCACACCGCTGGTGGGGTTCGTCATCGCCTTGCTGATCTGCTCGTCGAGGAACTGCAGACCGCTTGCGCTGTCCACGCGACCCTTCTCCGCCAGCAGATCCTGCACCGGGCTCAGGCTATCTACGATGCCCTTCGCAAACTGCGCGACCTTGCCGGGCACGTCGCCGGCGTTGTACGGCTGGATGACCATCGGCTTGAAGTCATCGCCCAGCAGCGCATCGCGGCTGTAGCTCATGTACCGCAGGCCCTTACCGATGTCACGCAGCACCGCACGTTCGTTGATCGTGCCCTGCGGCATGACCAGCACGCCGTACTTGTCAATGTCGCGGATGTTGTTGAACAGGCTCTTGAGCAACCGTTCCATCTCGCGAACGATGCCGAACATCAGGTCAAACAGGCCTGCTCCGTGGAACGTGCCATTGTCCATGAACCGCGCAAACCCGATGGGGCAGTACGTCTCCACATCGCTCAGGTCACGATCCTCGATGATCACGTTGCCGCTGGACACCACGTAGCGGCTGCAAGTTCCGCGAGGGCCATCGAGCCACAGCTCGCGCACCTTCACGACTTCCATCTCGTTGTCGCCGGGGATCCCATTCAGTGCGCCGGATG
>CAIMVC010000446.1 GCA_903844825.1 uncultured Burkholderiales bacterium
GAGCGGCTGGGCCTGGACCATGGTGTTCTCGTGCATCCCAGCGCCTACGGGGATGACCACAGTCTGTTGCTGCAGACCCTGGCGGCCCAGCCCCGCCTGCGCGGTGTGCTGGTCAGCCGTGCGGGCCAGATGGCGTCGTTGCAGGGCTTGCGCGAGCGCGGCGTTCGCGCCTTGCGCTTTAGCTGCCGCAGTGGCGCGGGCAGCAATTTTGCCGGCAGTGCCTCGTTTGAAGATTTGCTGACCCTGGCGCCCGCGCTGGCGGCAGCCGGACTGCACGCCGAGCTCTGGACCGATTGCAAGGTCTTGCCCGACCTGGCCGCGCAGCTGCGTGCGCTGCCGTGTCCGGTGGTGATTGACCACATGGGGGGCTTTGACCTGGCCGCCGGGGTTGACGATCCGGGCTTTCGCTGCCTGCTCGGGCTGGTCGAAAGTGGCAAGGCCTGGGTCAAGCTGTGCGCCTACCGCAATTTGCTGCAGGCCGCCGACTTTGACTTGGGCCTGCCTTTTCACCGCTGCCTGCTGGCGGCCCATCCGCAGCGTTTGCTGTGGGGCAGCGACTGGCCGCATCTGCGTGTTGAGCCGGTGCCCGGTGCGCTGGCGTTGCTCAATACCTTCAGGCGCTGGACCGACAGCGAGGCCTTGGCCCAGCAAATATTGGTCGGCAACCCGGCAGCGCTTTACGGCTGAGCCCCGGGGGGCGATGGCCTTTTCGCCGCGTTCGGACTTGGGCGGCAGGTGCCCGCGTGACGAGCGGCTACGGCGCAGGCCCGTTTCAGGCAGCCAGTGGCGTGGGCGCCTCGCCGGCCAGCCAGCGTTGAATGTTCTTGAGCACGTTGGCGTAAAAAGAGCGCAGATTTTCTTCGGTGACATAGCCCAGATGCGGCGTCAGCACGACGTTGTCCAGCGCCAGCAGCCAGTGCCCGTGCGGCAGTGGCTCTTGCCAGAACACGTCCAGACCGGCCCCGGCGATGTGATTGTGCGTCAGTGCCTGGCGCAAGGCCGGCTCGTCGACCAACTCGGCCCGTGCGGTGTTGATCAGGATCGCCGACGGTTTCATCAAAGCCAGCTCGCGCTCTCCCAGAGTACCGCGGGTGCTGTCCGCCAGAGCCAGATGCAGTGACACCACATCAGCTGATTCGAGCAAGACCTGCTGGCTGACGCGCCGCACCCCAGCGGCTTGTGCGCGCTCGTCGCTCAGGTTGGCGCTCCAGGCGATCACGTCCATGCCAAAGGCCTGCCCGATACGCGCCATCTGGCCGCCGATATTGCCCAGACCGATCAGGCCCAGCGTGCGCCCGACCAGGGGCTGCGCCAGCTGAGCCTGCCAGCGGCCTTCTTGCAGGTGCTGGTGCGACTCGACCACGCGCTTGCTCAAGGCCAGCAGCAAGGCCCAGGCGGTCTCGGCGGTGGTTGCCAGACCGTTGCGTCCGCCCGCTGCACCGCTGGCCACAATGCCCAGGTCCGCGCAGGCGCTGCGGTCAATGGCGTTGTTACGCAGGCCGGTGCAGGCGATGAGCTTGAGGCGTGGCAGTTGCGCCAGCACCGAGCGGCCCAGCCGGGTGCGCTCGCGCATGGCCACGACCACGTCAAAGTCGCGCAGTCGGGCCAGCAGCTCGGCTTCGTCAGCGGCCGGCATGGTGAAGGGCACCAGTTCGCAGTTTTTGAGCAAGGCCCAGTCGGCCAGATCGAGGGCGCGCCCCTGGTAGTCGTCGAGGATGGCAATGCGGGTGGTCATAGGAGTTTGTCGGGTTGAAAGGGCATCAGGGGTGGGGCTAAGCGCATCATGCGCCGCCGGCGCCAAGTTGGCGCCCAGCCTTCGCTCAGCCCGGCAGGTCCAGCACCGCCTTGGCCAGGATGTTGCGCTGAATTTCGTTGCTGCCGGCAAATATCTTGGCGCCCAGCGCATTGAACAAGGGCGCCACAACATGCAGGTCGATCTCCTCGTTGTGGCAATGCTCGCGCATGCCGCCGTATTCATCGGCCGCTTCGATCAGCAACAAGGCCAGTCGCTCATAGGTCTCGGTCGACCAGATCTTGAGGATCGAAATGGTGGGCGGAATCGCTTCGCCGCGCTTGGCCATGGCCGCAAAGCCGTTATAAGCCGCGCCCAAGTCGGCCGTGTCGAGCTGCAGGGCTGTCAAGCGGGCCACGAAAGCCGGCTCGTTCATCAGGCCGCGCTGCGCGGCGAGCTTTTCGACCTGATGCAATGTGTGCTGCGAATGTTTCGGGCTGCCGGTGAACAGACGCTCAAACCCCAGCAAGGCCTTGGCCACGGTCCAGCCCTGGTTGAGCTCACCGACCAGGTTGTCTTTGGGCACGCGGACATCGTCAAAAAACACCTCGCAAAACTCGCTTTCTGCGGCGATGTTGCGAATCGGCCGGCGCGTGATGCCGGGCGTTGCGAGGTCGACCAGCAAGAAGCTGATGCCGGCCTGTTTCTTGACGCTCTTGTCGGTGCGCACCAGCATGAACATGTGGGTGCCGTCCATGCCCCAGGTGGTCCAGGTTTTTTGGCCGTTGACGACGAAATGATCGCCGTCCAGGACGGCCTGCGTGCGCACCGCCGCCAGGTCCGAGCCGGCGTTGGGCTCCGAATAGCCTTGCGTCCAGACGTGTTCGCCGGCCAGTATTTTGGGCAGGAAGCGGGCGCGCTGATCGGGTGTGCCAAAGCGCATCAAAATGGGCCCGACCATCACCAACCCCTGATCGGGGCAGCGTGCCACGCCCCAGGCTTCGCTTTCTTCAATGTAGGCAATGAGCTTGTCGGGCGGCAAACCCATGCCGCCAAATTCCCGTGGCCAGGCCGGCGCCAACCAGCCGCAGCGCGACAGGCACAGGTACCAGTCCCTGGACTCGGCCCAGGTCTGGCGATAAGGCCGGTAGCGCCTGTGTTCGGGGTAATGCTGCGCAAAAAAAGCCCGCACCAGCTGCCTGAAGTCGCGCTCTGGCATGGCCTCCCAGTCGGTTTCAGGCGCCAATCCTGTGTAGGCACCCACGGCCACGGCGCTATGCCCCGCCTCAGCGTGGTCCCGACTCAATCTGGCAAAGCGGCGCCGGTGGCTGTCCGGGTTGCCGAGCCGGCTGGACAGGGTCATGGCCCGCTTGAAGTACAGGCCAATGTCGTATTCGTTGGTGGTGCCGATGGCGCCGTGCAACTGAATGGCCATGCGCGTCACCTCGCAGGCGGCGTAGGCGCAGCGGGCTTTGAGCCGGCTCGCCGCCAGGGCCCAGCGGCTGGCGCTGACGGCCGGTGCCGACACGGTGGCCAGGGTTTCAAGCAGGCAGGCGGCGGCGAGTTCGACCTGAATCAGCCCGTCCACCAGACGGTGCTGCAAGGCCTGGAAACTGCCAATCGGCTTGCCAAACTGTTCGCGCGTTCGCAGGTAGTCGCCGGTCAGCGCCAGAGCGCGCTCGGCGATGCCCAGCAGCTCGGCTGACTGGAC
>CAIMVC010000447.1 GCA_903844825.1 uncultured Burkholderiales bacterium
CTGTCTTACTGCGGATTTTTTATCGCCACCGCGTCCGAGGCTCGGACGCCCTGCGTAGGCGGCGTCGGCTGGGAGCTGCTGCAAGGCATGCAGGCGCTGGGTTTTGACACGCGCCCGGTGCGCTCGCGCAGCGGCAACCTGATCGTGATGATCGACCCCGAGGCTGCCAAACTGGTGTTTGACCGGCTGCTCACTCAGGCCGGCGTTCATCTTCAGCTGCACACCTTGCTCGCCGGCGTGGAACGACACGGCGAGCAGATCCAGAGCATCACCGTGGCCGATCACCGGGGCCTTCGCAAGATCACGGCCACAGCCTTCGTTGACGCCAGCGGCGAAGCCACCCTGGCCACGCTGGCGGGCGTGCCGATGTCGCAGCCCGGCGGGCCGGGCGCGCAACTGCAGCCCGCGTCGCTGCCGATCCGGCTCGACGGCATCGGCCCCAACGCCGTGCTCGACCGCGACTTGCTACGGCGACTGATCGCCGAGCACAACCAGAGCGCCAGCGCCCAAATTTCCCGCGCCGACGGCGGCGTGCTGATGGAACTGCCGGCCGCTGGCAACTTCTGGTCCATGGCGGTTGATATCGCCACCGATGGCATCACCGCCGCTGACCTGAGCCGGGCCGAAGTCAGCGCGCGGCAAAGCGCCTGGGACTTTGTGCGACTGCTGCGGCAGGTGCCGGGCTACGAGCGGGCGCACATCACGGCCACCGGACCGCAACTGGGCATTCGCGAGACGCGCCGACCACGCTCACACCACGACGTCACCAGTCAGGCGGCGGGCAGCGGGCAGCGCAGCAACGACGGCATTGCCCGCGGCAGCTGGCCGATGGAAATTCACGAAGCACCCGGCCGAGCCCGGTTTATCAACATTGGCGGCGAAGGCTTTTTCGACATTCCCCATGGCGCAGTCCAGGCCCTGGGGACAAGCAACCTGCGCCTGGGTGGCCGGGTCATCGGCAGCGACCCGCAAGCCTACGGCTCGGTGCGTGTCATGGGGACCGGCTTTGCCACCGGCCAGGCCGCCGGCGTCTCGGCCGCGCTGCTGGCCGACACTGGCGCCAGCGACACACCCGAGGTGCGCCGCCTTCTGGTGCAGCAAGGCGCCATCGTCTGAGCGGGCGTGGGGCCTGCCGCGAGGGAGCGGTCCAAAACTTGAGCCACGAATCAAGCGACTGATCAAGCGACCATTCAAGCAGCCAATCAAGCTACAAATCAACCAGCAAAAGTCGCTTCCGGCAGCCCACGCACGCCCGGAATGTTCAGCGCGAACAGCGACCCCGACAAAGGCGCTGCCGCCAACTCCTGTGCGCTCAGGCGAACCGAGGCCGAGGTCACGAACAAGGTCTCCAGGCTGGCGCCGCCAAAACAGCAACTGGTCGGTCTGGCCACGGGCACGCGGATGCGCTGCAGGGGCCGGCCGTCCGGAGAAAACTGCGCGATATGCCAGGCGTCCCAGGCGGCCACCCACAGGCAGCCCTGCGCGTCCACCGTCAGGCCGTCGGGCTTGCCGTCGGCTTCGTTGAAAGTGATCAGGGGGCGCCGATTGGCGATGGTGCCGGCACGCAAGTCAAAGTCGTAGACATAAATGGTGCGGCGGTAGGTGTCGGTGAAATACATGCGCGTGTTGTCAGGGCTCCAGCCCAGTCCGTTGGGCACGGTAAAGCCCGAGTCCATGCGGCGCCAGCTGCCGTCGGCGTCGACCCTGAACAACTGGCCCCGGTTGGCCGCCGTGCCCATATCCATCGACGAGATCCACAGGCGCCCGCGCCGGTCGCACTTGCCGTCGTTGTAGCGGTTGCCGCGTCGATCGGCCTCGGGGTGGCACAGCAGCGTCAGGCGCTTGTCGCCGGCATCGAGGGTCATCAGGCCGCCGGGAGTGGCCAGCAGCAAGCCGCCGGTGGCCTTGGGAATGGCCACGCTGGCCATGGCACCGAGCGCCATCTCGGTGCTCGACTCGTCGCCCGCGCGATAGCAATGCAGGGCCGGCGTGAGGATGTCCACCCAGTACAGCGCGTTGTCCCGGGGTGACCAGATAGGGCCTTCGCCGAGCAAGGCGCGGGCCGCGCTGACGCAGCGCCAGGGCAGATCGGCCTCGGAGCTGGGCGGCGATTGCGTACCTAGAGACATGGCCTCACCGGCTGCACTGTGGGAAATGCCGCGCGCGGCTTTCATCAACGGCGCCGACAGGCCGTGAATTTGCGCGCCATCGGGCACATCGGCGCCAAGCGTGACGGCCACCGCACCGATCGGCTCCCCGGAAAAGTCAAGAATGGGGACGGCCACCGAGGCCGCGGGCCGGGCCACCGGGCCCGCCGGTCCGGTCGGCTGCGCCGCGCCAGCCACCCGCTCGCCAATCGCGTAGCCACGGGCCCGCACCAAGTCCAGCTCGCTTTGCAGTTCGGCGCCAATGTCGCCCAGCAAGGCCGCCAGTTGTGCCGGACCCAGGTGCGCCGCAATCGCCTTGCCCGCCGCCGTGCTGACAATTTCCAGACGCGCCCCCACGCGCAGATCCAGCCGGTCATCGGCAGGCGCGTGGCGGGCGGCTACTTCGCTGGCCGCAATCACCAGTTGCCGGCCGCTGAGCACCACCAGTTGCACCGACTCGCCCAGGCTGTCGCGCAATGCGACCAGTTCATCTTGTGCGGCCAGGCGCAGGTCAAAGTCGCTCCAGACCTCATGCGCGAGTTGCAGCAGCCGAAAACCCAGCTGAAAAGTGCGGTTGTAGGCGTCGTGGCGCAGCAGCCCTTCGCGCTGCA
>CAIMVC010000448.1 GCA_903844825.1 uncultured Burkholderiales bacterium
GTGTGGGTCAACGAATGGTTCAACCCCCCCAAGGAAACCGAAGCGGCTACCGCACTGATCAATGGCGGCGCTGACGTTCTGTTCCAAAACACCGACTCGTCGGCCGTGCTGCAGACTGCTGAAAAAATGGGCAAGCGCGCCTGCGGTTGGGATTCGGACATGACCGCTTACGGCCCCAAAGCCCACCTCGGTTCGGCCATCATCAACTGGGGCCCTTACTACATCAAAGCCGTCGGCGAAGCCCTCGAAGGCAAGTGGAGCACGGGCCAGGCCTGGTGGGGCGTCAAAGAAGGCGCCATTGACATGGTGTCCATCGCTGCTGACGTGCCAGACGAGACCAAAAAGCGCGTGGATGAAATCAAGGCCGGCCTCAAAGACGGCAGCTTTGCGATCTGGAAGGGTCCGATCATGGACAACACCGGCAAGGTCCTGATCGCCAAGGACACGGTGGCCGATGACAAGTTCCTCGGCGGTCTGAAGTCCTATGTCAAGGGCGTCGAAGGCAAGGTCCCGGGCAACAAATAAGACCTGCCCCGAGACCTGGTCCTTCGTGGCTCATGAAAAGCTGCCTTCGGGCAGCTTTTTTTTGGCCGGCGCCCATTCGTCGCTTATTCTTTTGCCATGACCCGATTCAGACCGATTTCACCCCAGCGCCTGCCGGAGCTGCTGCGCCGCATGCCCAAGGCCGAGCTGCACATCCACATTGAAGGCTCGCTCGAGCCCGAGCTGATCTTTGCCATGGCCAGGCGCAACGGCCTGAACCTGCCTTATGCCGACGTTGACAGCCTGCGGCGAGCCTATGCCTTTGGCAACTTGCAGAGTTTTCTGGATATTTACTACGCTGGCGCCGGGGTGCTGCAAACCGAGCAGGACTTCTACGATATGGCCAAGGCCTATTTCGTCCGGGCTGCCGCCGACAACGTGGTTCATGTCGAGCTGTTTTTTGACCCGCAGACCCATACCGCGCGCGGCGTGGGCATGGCCACAGTGATCAACGGGCTGCACCGGGCCTGCGTCGACGCCTTTGTCGAGCTGGGCCTGACAGCCGCGCTGATCATGTGCTTTTTGCGCCACCTGAGCGAGCAGGAAGCTTTTGAGACTCTGGAGCAGGCGCTGCCCTTTCAGGACAAGATCATCGGCATCGGCCTGGACTCAGGCGAAGTGGGCAACCCGCCCGAAAAGTTTGCCAAGGTCTTTGCCCGCTGCAAGGCGCTGGGCTTTCATCTGGTGGCGCATGCCGGCGAAGAAGGCCCACCCGCCTACATCTGGACGGCGCTGGACGTGCTGCATGTCGAACGTATCGACCACGGCGTGCAAGCGGTGCATGATGCGGCCTTGCTGCAGCGGCTGGCGCAGGGCCGCATCGCGCTGACGGTCTGTCCGCTGTCCAACCTCAAGCTTTGCGTCTACCCCGATCTGGCCAGCCACCGCCTGCCAACCCTGCTGGACGCCGGCGTGGTGGTAACCCTCAACTCGGACGATCCAGCCTACTTTGGCGGCTACCTGAACGACAACTTCGTGCAGACTTTTTCTGCCCTGAACTTGGACGCCGAAGCGGCCTACGTGCTGGCACGCAACAGCTTCGAGGCCAGTTTCCTGGAGACCGGCACCCGACGCGACCTGATGGCACGACTGGACCAGACGTTTGAAACCTTTGACTAAGCGTCAGCGCCAGGCGGCGAGTACGGCGCCGGCAGGCACACCCAGCGCTAACCTCCCCGCCTGGCTGATTGCGATCACCGGGCTGGCCTGCCTGTCCGTGGCCATGGGGCTGGGACGCTTTGCGTTAACGCCCTTGCTGCCCATGATGCTGGCCGAAGGCAGCGTCGACCTGCCGGCGGCAAGCTGGCTGGCCAGCGCCAACTACCTCGGTTACATGCTGGGGGCCGTGGCTTGCGCACTGCAGCCCTGGCTATGGGCGCGCTGGGCCCGACTGGGCACACCACCGGCGCTGCGCTATGCGTCGCTGATCCGGGTCGGTCTGCTGGCGACCGCTGTGCTAACGCTGGCCATGAGCACGCCCTGGAGCGCCACCTGGCCGCTGCTGCGCTTTGCCGCCGGCCTGGCCAGCGCGCTGGTGTTGGTGTTCACCTCGGGCTGGTGTTTGTCGCAACTGGCTCGGCTGGGCCAACCCGCCCTGGGTGGCGTGATCTACGCCGGGCCGGGCGTTGGCATCGTGATCAGTGGCTTGCTGGCCAGCGGCATGGTCTGGCTGGGCTGGTCGGCCGCCAGCGCCTGGGCGGTGATGGGCGCTCTGGCCTTTGGCCTGACCGGGCTGGTCTGGCGCGTGCTTCGCGCCAGCAGCAGCGGTGTCGAACGCCTGCACGCGCTGGGCAGCGCCACCTCGGCAGACTTGCCCGCAGCCGCGCCACAAAGCCCGGCGGAGATGCCCTTGCTGGCGCTGGGCTATGGCATTGCCGGGTTTGGCTACATCATCACCGCCACATTTTTGCCGGTCATCGCCCGGGCCGCCCTGCCGGGCTCACCCTGGCTGGATCTGTTTTGGCCGACCTTCGGCCTGGGTGTGGCCAGCGGCGCCTTGCTGGCCTCCCGGCTCAAGACCGACGGCGACAGGCGCTGGCTGCTGGTCGCCTGCTACCTGGTGCAGGCCACGGGGATAGCGATCAGCCTGTGGTTGCCGAGCCTGTTCGGCTTTGCGCTGGGCAGTCTGCTGCTGGGACTGCCCTTCACGGCGCTGACCTTTTTCTCGATGCAAGAAGTCAGGCGGCTGAAACCGGCCACGGCCGCCAGCTATATCGGCGTGCTCACCGCCACCTTCGGCCTGGGGCAAGTGCTGGGGCCGGCTCTGGTGGCGCTGCTGTTGCAGCACACGCCGAGTCCGGCCGAAGGTTTCAAGCTGGCGCTCGAGCTGGCCGCAACCTCCTTGTTGGGCGGCGCGGTACTGTTCGCCGTCATGGCCAAGCTCTACCCCGTCAGAGCCCTGGGCACGGCAGACTGATCGTCTGGCAAAAAAACCGCGCCTCCCGGCCTGTTAGCCTCGAGGCGGACCCAGCGGACCGCGGCCCACCGGCGGGGCGCCTAAACCTAAACCCAGGCCTGGATCACGTAGTCATAGGCGGCCTGGGCGTTGGTCATGTCGACCCGCTGCAAGCGAATCTTCCACTGGCCCTGGACCTTCACCAGCGAGTGCCGGTAGCTGCCGCCGAAGTGACGCACCGTGTCGCGGCGCAGTTCCATCATTTGAAAGCGTGAATACACTTCCAACGCGTCGGCACTTGCCGCCTCGATAACGATGTTGCCCACCAGGTGGTTGGTGCCCCACTGCGCCGCCTGCGACCAGGCGTTGGGGTGCTGCAGACGGCCGCGACGCACTTCCATGAGCGACTGGTCCTCGGCAAAAATTGAGGGCTCGCGCCGCCAATCGGTCTGGTCGGGGGTCGAGGGCATCCAGTAAACGCCGTCATCGCTGAAGAGCTCGCTCCACTCGAGCCAGTCCCTCGCGTCGAGCAAGGCGGCCTGGCGATACAGCAGGACTTCGACTTCGCGCAGCAGCGCCGCGTCGACGGTAACGGCTTGCGGCACATAGCCACGTGCAGGCCGGCGACCACGGCCCATGTGATCGGGCGCGATCGATTCGGCGCCGGTCATGGACTGAACGCCCTCAATCACCACGCCCGAGTCCAGGGCTTTTTTAACGATATCTTGGTTCATTTTGTGCGCTCCTGATCAAGCCGCTGGGGTTACTGAAATCGCGGCCCGGATGTAGGACTCCCAAGCTTTAAACTGATTGCGCATCACCACTTCCGAGGTGCCGTTGTTGGAATACAGCACGCCGTCTTTTTCGGTGTCGCCGCCATAGTTGCGGTGAAAGCTGACCCAGTCGCCACCTTTGGATTCAAGCCCGAGCTGCGCCTTGCTCCAGTTCTCCAGGTCGTCGGCATTGATCATGGTCGATGGCGAGTTGACCAGGTTGAAGTACCACAGCGCACGCTGATACATGGCCTCGGGCGCTCCTTTGAGGCGGAAATGCCAGATCTCCGAGACCGTCTTGTTGGGGGCCACCGGTCGCAACACGCGAATTTGCTGCAGCGGTGACTGCACCGACAAGTAGGGGTAGATCAGCACGTGGTGAATGCTGCGCGCAAGATATTCCTCACCCTTTTCCTCGCCATAGGCTTTCTTGATCAAGGCTTCATATTCGACCGTATCCGGGTCGGTCGGGCGCAGGCCCATGTAGGCCTTGAGGATGCCGTGACCATTCGGGAAGTTGACGGTCTGCACCGAGTCCCACTGCGCGAAACTCGACGAGAAGGTCGACAGGTAATGAAAGAACAGGGGCGCGGCACCCTTTTCTTCCTTGATGCGCTTTTCGACCCGCGTGGCCGACACGCCGGTGGACTGGTGCGTGACCGACGGGTGCAAGGCGTCGAGCTGGTTTTCCATAAAGAACTTCCAGTTCGAGTGCTGCACCACGCGGTGACAGACCGGCACGGCCTCGACTTCACCCAGGGGCGAGCGGTCGCACATGTCGTCAAAGGCGATTTTGGCCTCGCCCAAAAACTCAACCAGGCTCGGGCCGGTCGGCGACAGGCTGGCAAAGACAAAGCCGCGGTAGCTGTCGACGCGGGCGGCCGGCACCATGCTGCAGTCCTTGTCGTCGGTATGCAGGCGTGTGCCGTCGTAGCCTTTGACCAGCGGAATCGCGCGTACCTTGCCATTGAGATGAAAACTCCAGGCATGGTATGAGCAGACAAAGCCGTTGCCGGTGTTGCCACTTTGGTTGCCGCACAGCTCGACACCACGGTGCGGGCAGCGGTTGTAGAGCACGCGCACCGAGCCGTCTTGATCGCGCACCATGACCATGGGCTGGCGGCCAATTTGCATGGTGAAGTAGTCGCCCGTTTCCTTGACCTGCGACTCGTGGCCGCAATAGACCCAGGCTTTTTCGAAGATGTGCGTCATCTCCAGATCAAAGAGTTGCTGGTCGGTGTAGACCGTGCGGTGAACGCGGTCCGGTTGCACCAGTTGCGAAAGGTCGATGGCAGGCATGTCGGCTCCTAGTGATGTGAAAGGCAAAACGAAAGCGTCACGTTAGCAAAGGCCAGGTCTGTCACCTACAACCAACCATGCTGTTTACATTACCATGGGTTATGGATTACCGAAAAGTGCAATTTTTCCTCAGTGCCGCCCGCCATGGCAACCTGACCGAGGCGGCCGTGGCGCTGGATATCTCGCAGCCGGCCCTGTCCAAGAGCATCAAGGCGCTTGAGAAATCGCTGGGCGTACGGCTGCTCGAGCGCGGGCGTTTCGGTGTGTCGCCCACGCCGTTCGGACAGGCACTGCTGCAGCACGGGCAGGTGATGGAGGCCGAGATGCGCCACGCCATCGGCGAAATTGAAGCCCTCAAAGGTGCCCAGCGCGGCCACGTGGTGATGGGCTGCGGGCCGACCGAGGCCAACCGCTTGCTGCCGCTAGCGCTGCAAAAGCTGGGTCTGGCGCACCCGGAGATCAAGGTCACCGTCTTGTATGGTTTGAACGAGGCACTCATGCCCTGGGTCAAGCAGGGTGACATTGACTTTGCGCTGTCTTCGGTACCGGCCCGTGCCAGCGACCCGGAACTCACGCACGAGCAGCTGTGCACCGATTCAGCGTCGGTCGTGGCGCGTAGCGGTCACCCATTGGACGGCCGCCCTGCCATCACGCCCGCCATGCTCGGCCAGTACCCCTGGATACTGCCGCGCGAGCGCGAACTCGAGCGCCTGGCCTTTGACGATTTTTTTCTGAGTCAGGACATGACGCCGCCTGCGGCGCAGATCGAAACTACGTCCACCGTGCTGATGAAATCGCTGGTGATGCAAAGCGACGCACTGACCTTCATCCCGCGCGAGCTGATTTACTGGGAGGCACTGGCGGGTCAGCTCAAGGCTTTGCCCGTGCCGGGCGCGCAGTGGGCGCGCATCATGGGCATGACACGTCGGCGCAAGGGCTCGGTGAGCCCGTCAGGCAAGCGCCTGATGCAGATCATCAAGACCTGCGCTCAAGAACATTTCTAAGGTATTTGGCGGGCGCTCAGGCGCCGGGCCAGGCGCCTGAGCCTGTGCCCTAGACACCCAGGTAGCGGGTCCACAAATGCCGCTGCTCGAGCAAGGACGCCGAGCTGCCCGTCCAGGCGACCTGCCCGCGCTCCAGGATCACGTGGTGGTCACCCAGATCCACCAAGCGGTTGACGTATTTGTCGACGACGATCAGGGTCTGGCCAGCTTGCCGCAGGTGGGACAGGCAGCGCCAGATTTCCTCCCGGATCAGTGGCGCCAGACCTTCGGTGGCTTCATCGAGAATCAGCAGCCGCGGGTTGGTCACCAGCGCCCGGCCAATGGCCAGCATTTGCTGCTCGCCGCCAGACAGTTGCATGCCCATGTTGCTCTTGCGCTCGGCCAGGCGGGGAAACAGCTCAAAGACTCTGGCGGGTGTCCACGGCTGGGAACTGGCATGGCGCTGATCGACAAAGGCCGTGAGGTGCTCTTGAACCGACAGGTTGGGGAAAATCTGGCGCCCCTCGGGCACCACGGCCAGGCCCAGCCGGGCGATCTGGTCTGCGCGCAAACTGGTGATGTCTTTGCCGTCAAAGCGCACTTGCCCACCGCGCACCGATTTCAGGCCCAGAATGCTGCGAATCAGCGTGGTCTTGCCCATGCCGTTGCGTCCGAGTAATCCCATGAACTCCCCGGACCCCAGACTCAGGTTCAGGCCAAACAGCACCTGGCTCTCGCCATAGGCGGCGCGCAAGTCGGTCACTTCCAGGAGGGCTTGTGTCACGTCGACTCCTCGCCCAGGTAGGCCGCGATGACCTCCGGATGGCGGCGAATAGCCTGCGGCGCGCCGGTGGCGATCACCACGCCATTGACCAACACCGAAATGCGGTCGGCCAATAAAAAGACCGCGTCCATATCGTGCTCGATCAACAAAATGGAAACCGTCTTTCTGAGTTGCCCGATCAGATGCACGATGCGCTCGGACTCCTGCGGACCGGTGCCAGCCATGGGCTCATCGAGCAACAGCAAGCGGGCGCCGGTGGCCACCGCCAGACCCAACTCCAAAATGCGCTGCTCGCCGTGCGAGAGTTCACTGGCCAGGTCATGGGCGCGCTCCGACAGCCCCAGATCCTGCAAGATGCGCATGGCCTGCTCAACCAAGGCCTGGTCATCGCGCACCGGACGCCAGAACGAAAAACTGTTGCCGGAGCGGGCCTGAACCGACAAGGCGATGTTGTCGAGCACAGAAAATGACTTGAACAGGCGCGTGAGCTGAAACGACCTGGCCAGGCCGCTACGCACCCGCTCGTGCACGGGCATGGCCGTGATATCGCGGCCGGCCAACAGAATCTGGCCGCTGTCCGACACGACATGACCGGAGAGCTGTGCAACCAGCGTGGTCTTGCCTGCGCCGTTGGGGCCAATGAGCGCGTGAATCTCGCCGGGCATGACCGTCAGGTTGACGCGGTCAGTGGCCCGCAGCGCACCATAGGTCTTGACCAGATCACGCACCTCGAGCAAAGCTGCGCCGTTCATGCGCCGCCTCCCGTCGGCTTGGCCGCCAGCTTGCGGCGTTCAAACAAGCCGTTCAGACCGCGCGGCGCCAGCAGCACCACCGCCAGCAAAAACCAGCCGACGTAAAACTGCCAGTGCAAGGTGTAGTCGGCAATCACGTCTTCGAGCGTGAGCAGCAACAAGGCGCCCCACAGTCCCCCCGCCAGCGAGCCGACCCCGCCCAAAATCACCATCACCATCAACATGCCGGACTGGGTCCAGTGCATCAAATTAGGGCTGACGTAGTTTTGGTGATTGACCATCAGCGCACCTGACAACCCGCCCATGGCGCCAGCCATCACAAACAGCGCCAGCTTGTAGCGGTAGGCGGGAAAGCCGATGGACTCGACGCGCACATCGTCGTCGCGCAGCGCCAGCACGACACGGCCAAAACGCGAATGCATGATGCGCGAAATCAGCACCAGGCAGAGCACCAGCATGAGCAGCACAAAGAAATAAAACGTGGTGTCGTTTTTCAGGTCCAGACCCAGGCCGAAGTTCGAGCGCTGGCGAATGTTCAGGCCCTCGTCACCACCGTAGGCTTTGACGGAATTCACGAGGTAGTAAATCATCTGCGCAAAGGCCAGCGTGATCATGATGAAGTAGACCCCGCGGGTACGCAGCGACACAGCGCCAATGAGCGCAGCCACCAGCGCCGACAGGCCAATGGCCGCGCCAAAGCCGAGCCAGCCGTTGGTCTGGCCTTCGGTGATCAGGATCGCCACCGCGTAAGCCCCCACGCCGACGAAGGCAGCATGACCGAAAGACACCAGTCCGCCATAGCCCAGCAGCAGGTTCAGGCTGCAAGCGGCGATGCCATAGATCATCATGCGGCTGGCCACGCTGGTGTAAAAACCCAGCCCGAAAACCTGTAGCACAAAGGGCAGCGCCAGCGCCGCAACCAACAGCAGCAGCCAGCGCCAGCGGGCAGCTTCGGGTTGGCTGGAGATCGGGTTCGGTGCCATTAGCTGCGTCCCGAAAAAAGTCCCTGTGGCCGCACAAACAGCACCACGGCCATCAGCACATACACCGAGATCGAAGCCACCGCCGGACCGGCCGCGCTAGCCCACTGGGGCGAGAAAATTTCACGAAACAAATGCGGCAGCAAGGTGCGTCCCAGCGTGTCAACAAAGCCCACCAGCAAGGCGCCGACAAAAGCACCCCAGACCGAGCCAATGCCGCCAATGACGATCACCACAAAAGCCAGGATCAGGATGTTCTCCCCCATGCCGACCTGCACCGCCAGCAGCGGGCCCAGCATGGCACCAGCGACGGCGCACAGCGCCGCACCCACGCCAAAGACAGCCGTGAACAACTGCCTGATGTTGATGCCCATGGCCATGGCCATGTCGCGATTGGAAGCGCCGGCCCGGACCCAGGCGCCCACCCGTGTGCGGGTGACAGCCAGGTATAAAAACAGGGCCAGCACCAGCCCCACGGCAATGATGACCAGACGGTAACTCGGGTAGAAGAGCCCCGGTAACAACTCGACCGGACCCGACAGCGAAGGCGGCGTTGACAAAGGCAAGTCCGAGCCCCAGATCATGCGTACCGACTCATTGATGATGAGTATCAGCGCAAAGGTGGCCAGCACCTGCGACAGATGGTCGCGCTCATAGAGCGTTCGAAGCAGCAAGGCTTCGAGCAACATGCCCACCAGAGCCGTGAGCAGCACGGCCAGCACCACGCCCAACAAAAAGGACTGCGTCAGGCCGACCAACCAGGCCGCCAGAAAGGCGCCCACCATGTAGAGCGCCCCGTGGGCCAAGTTGATCATGTCCATGATGCCGAACACCAGCGTCAGCCCAGAGGCCAGCAGGAACAGCATCAAACCAAACTGCAGGCCGTTGAGGGCCTGCTCCAGAACCAAAATACCAGTCATGAAGGGGGCAGGTCCCTTACTTCATGGGACAGTCTTGCACGTAGGCGTCGGCATGGTTGGCCAATACCGGCTGGCCGATGATGCGGTTCACCAGGCGCCCCTGGCTGTCCTTCTGGATCTCACGCAGGTAGTAATTTTGGATGGGGTAATGGTTGGTGTTGAAGCGGAAATCGCCTCGCACCGAAGCGAACTTGGCCGCCTTGAGCTGCTTGCGCAGCGCTTCCTTGTCGTCGAGCTTACCGCCGACGCCGCGCACGGCAGCGTCAATCAACAGGGCCGTGTCATAACCCTGGGCTGCGTACAGCGTCGGCAGGCGCTTATATTCCTTTTCGAATTCGGCGACGAACTTCTTGTTGGCCTCGTTGGGCAAGTCCATACCCCAGTGGGCCGTATCGAAGACGCCCAGCATGTCCGCACCCACGCCGCGAATGACGTCCTGGTCAGCGCCGAATCCAGGCTGCAGGAGTTTGATTTGCTTGGACAATCCGGCAGCCATGAACTGCTTGATGAAGTTCGTGCCCATGCCGCCCGGCAGGAAGGTGTAGACAACTTCCGGCTTGGCGGCGCGAATTTCGGCAAGCTCAGCCGAATAGTCGAGTTGACCGAGCTTGGTGTAGACCTCTGCGGCAACCTTGCCCTTGTAGAAACGCTTGAAGCCTTCCAGAGAATCCTTGCCGGCCTGGTAGTTGGGCGCCAGCAGGTAGGCGGTCTTGACCCCCATGGTCGTGGCGTACTGACCCGCCGCCTCGTGATAGGCGTCATTAGGCCAGGAAACAGCGAAGAAATAAGGGCTGCACTGCTTGCCGGCAATCGGTGACGGCGCGGCATTGGGGCTCAGGTAGAAGGTCTTGCTGTCAATGGCCTCCGGCAGGCCGGCAAGCATGATGTTTGAAAACACCACGCCGGTCAGAAAATCAACCTTGTCGCGTTTGACGTAGCGTTCAAACAGTTGTTTGCCCACGTCTGGCTTGAACTGGTCGTCAGAGATCATGACGTCGGCTTCGAGTCCGCCGAGTTTGCCGCCGTTGAGTTTGACAGCCAGCATGAAGGCGTCACGGATATCGACCCCCAAAGCCGCCGAGGGGCCCGACAAGGTACTCACAAATCCAATCTTGACCTTGTCGGCGGCCAGCGCTTGAGAGCCGAAAAAACCAACCGCAGACAAAGCCAAAAGACCTTTGATAACCTCAGTACGCATGCCTAGCTCCTAAGTTGAATACGACGCAAACACAACCGACTTCGAAATTTATTGTGGCCGAAAAAAAGGGGAAATCATTTTTTTCATCAGTATTGACAGGCGCAGTACTGTCAAATAATTCAAATTAGCCTATCAAAAGCATATTTTAAATATTTTTAGCTCAAAAATACGGCTGCCGATTCGCCAGAAGGCATCGCCCGCCGAATCGTCATCAAGGGTATGGGCTCTTTTCGAGCCTGGTCAGTGGCTTAACTTCCCCGATATGTCGAATAACTCCAGGGGCTGACCAACAGCGGCACATGGTAGTGAGCGCTGGCGTCGGCCACCCCAAAATCCAGACTGACCTTGTTGAGAAAGTTGGGCTCGGGCAGGCTCACGCCGCGTGACTTGAAGTAGCCCGATACGTCAAACACCAGGCGATAGGTGCCGGTTTTCAGGTTGGCGTTGTCATACAACAGGCCGTCCGGATTGCGGCCATCCTGATTGAGGGTGAAGCTTTTGACCAGCACGGCTTGCTCGCCCGCAGTGGTGTAAAGCGATACGGCCATGCCCGCTGCAGGGCTGCCGTGCATGGTGTCCAGTACGTGAGTGCTTAATCCCATAACCATCTTTCCAAAAAGTAATGAATGCTACGAAGCTACGTTGGCGAGTTTCGCACAGGCCGAAAATTCGGTTTACCAAAAGTGTATACAAAATTTGAAGTTCCGGTATCATAGGGGCATGGATCCGATCATCACCTCGACATCTACATCGACCATTGTCGACGCACTCACCAAGGCCATCGTCGAACATCGTCTGCACCCCGGTACCAAGCTGGCGGAGCAAAAGCTGGCAGACCATTTTGGGGTGTCGCGCACGCTGGTCAGGCAGGCACTGTTTCAGCTCTCGCAAAATCGCCTGATCAGGCTCGAGCCCGCGCGCGGCGCCTTTGTGGCGGCGCCTTCGGTAGACGAGGCCAGGCAGGTGTTTGCCGTACGGCGCATGCTGGAGGCCGAGATGACGCGCGCCTTTGTGCGCGAGTCCACGCCGGCGCGCCTGAAGGCCCTGAAGGAACATGTTGCCCGCGAGAAAGCCGCTGTCGACAGCGCCGATGTCGCCAGCCGAACCGAACTACTGGGTGACTTTCATGTGCGCATGGCCGAGCTCACGGGCAATGAGGTTTTGGCGCAGATTCTGGGCGAGCTGATCTCGCGCTGCGCCCTCATCACGCTGATGTACCAGTCAGCCAGCGCCGCCGAACATTCACACGAAGAGCACACCAACATCATCAAAGCCCTGGCCGCCCGGGACGCGGAAAAGGCAGTGCAACTGATGAACGAGCATCTGCTGCATGTCGAACAAACCCTGACCTTTGACCGCAAGCTTCCCACCAACGATATTTCAATGGCGCTTTCATGACCTACGACTCCACCGCAGCTTACCCTCGCGACCTGATCGGCTACGGCCGCAACCCGCCGCACGCCCAATGGCCGGGCCAGGCCCGCATTGCCGTGCAGTTTGTGCTGAACTATGAAGAAGGCGGCGAGAACGCTGTGCTGCATGGCGACGCTGGCTCTGAGCAATTTCTCTCTGAAATGTTCAACCCACCGAGCTTTCCCGAGCGCCACCTGAGCATGGAAGGCATCTACGAGTACGGCTCGCGCGTGGGCGTCTGGCGCCTGCTGCGGGAGTTCGAAAAACGCCGGCTGCCACTGACCATTTTTGGCGTCGGCATGGCGCTGCAGCGTCATCCCGAACTAACTGCCGCCTTTGTCGAGCTGGGCCACGAAATCGCCTGCCACGGCTGGCGCTGGATCAACTACCAAGGCATCGACGAGGCAGTCGAGCGTGAGCATATGCGCCTGGGCCTGGACGCCATTGAACAGCTGACCGGCACACGGCCTCTGGGCTGGTACACCGGCCGCGACAGCCCACGCACCCGGCGCCTGGTGGCTGACGATGGCCGGCTGGCTTACGACAGCGACTACTACGGCGACGAGCTGCCTTTTTGGATGAAGGTCGAGCGCACCGATGCCAGCGTGGTGCCGCGTCTGGTGGTGCCCTACACGATGGACACCAACGACATGCGCTTTGGCCTGCCGCAGGGCTTTTCGCAGGGTGACGATTTCTTCACCTACCTGCGTGACAGCTTCGACCTGTTGTACGCCGAGGGCGATCCGAACGGCCTGAACCAGCCCAAGATGCTGAGCGTCGGCATGCACTGCCGCCTGCTGGGCCGGCCAGGCCGCATGCTGGCCCTGCAACGCTTTTTAGACCACATTGAAAAGCACGACCGCGTCTGGGTCTGTAGCCGGCTGGACATCGCCCGCCACTGGCAACACACCCACCCTTACAACCCGCACGGAGACCTGTGATGCCGATCACGCTGGACCAACTCAATGCCGCCTCGGCTGCCGACGCCTTGGCCATGCTCGACGGCCTCTACGAGCATTCCCCCTGGGTCGCCGAACGCGCCCTGGCGCAGCGGCCCTTTCGCTCGTTGCCACACCTCAAGCAGGCACTGGCGGACGTGCTTGCCCAAGCGACGCGGGCTGACCAACTGCGGCTCATTTGCGCTCACCCGGAGCTCGCCGGCAAGGCCATGGTCAGCAAAAGCCTGACCGCCGAATCCAGCAACGAGCAGGGTAAGGCCGGACTGACCGACTGCACGCCCGAGGAGTTTGCGCGCCTGCAGCAGCTCAACCGCGACTACAACGCCAAGTTTGGTTTTCCCTTCATCTTGGCCGTGCGCGGCCCGCAGGGCCTGGGCCTGAACAAGCAGGAGATCATCGCCACCTTCGCGCGCCGGCTGGACGGCCACCCCGACTTTGAACGCGCCGAGTGCCTGCGCCACATCAACCGCATCGCCGAGATCCGGTTGGGTGACAAGTTCGGCGTCGTACCGGCGCTGGGCAACCTGGTCTGGGACTGGCAAGAAGCGCTGGCGCAGTACAGCGATCCGGGCTATGCCGAGCAAGGGCAGCTCACGGTGACCTATCTGACCGACGCCCACCGCGCCTGCGCACGCTTCATCGCGGGCACCATGCAAACCTGCGGCTTTGACGAAGTCAACATCGACGCCGTGGGCAATGTAGTGGCCCGCTACAAGGCAGCGCCCTTGCCACACGCACGGGCCGCCAGAACACTGATGACCGGCTCGCACTACGACACGGTCCGCAACGGCGGCAAGTACGACGGCCGCCTGGGGATTTTTGTGCCCATGGCCTGCGTGCGCGAACTTCACAGCCAGGGCAAGCGCCTGCCGTTTGACCTGGAAGTGGTCGCTTTTGCCGAAGAAGAAGGTCAACGCTACAAGGCTACTTTTCTGGGGTCGGGGGCGCTGATCGGCGACTTCAAACCCGAGTGGCTGGAACAGCGCGATGCCGACGGCATCAGCATGCGCGAGGCCATGGTCCATGCCGGCCTGAACCCGCAAGACATTCCGGCCCTCAAGCGCCAAAGCGCCGACTACATGGGTTTCGTGGAAGTGCATATCGAGCAGGGTCCGGTGCTCAATGAACTCAATTTGGCACTGGGCATCGTCAGCTCCATCAACGGCAGCGTGCGGCTCGCGTGTGAAGTGCTGGGCACGGCCTGCCACGCTGGCACCACCCCCATGGACCGGCGCGCCGATGCCGCCCTGGCGGTTTGCGAACTGGCGCTTTACGCCGAGAAGCGCGCCCGTCAGGACGGCGATTCGGTCGCCACCGTCGGCCAGTTGAACGTGCCCAACGGCTCGGTCAACGTGGTGCCGGGACGCTGCCTTTTTTCGCTGGACATGCGGGCTCCAAGCAACGCGCAGCGGGACGCGCTGGCAGCCGATATCCTGGCTGAACTCAAGCGCATCTGCGAGCGCCGCGGCGTGCAGCACCGTGTGCAAGAAACCATGCGCGCCGCCGCAGCGCCGAGTGATGCTCTCTGGCAGGCCCGCTGGGAAGCTGCGGTGCAAGCCCTGGGTGTGCCCCTGCACCGCATGCCCAGCGGCGCCGGTCATGACGCCATGAAACTCCATGAAATCATGCCCCAGGCCATGCTGTTCGTGCGCGGGCAAAACTCCGGCATCAGCCACAACCCGCTGGAGTCCAGCAACAGCGACGACATGCAGCTGGCGGTTGAAGCCTTCATGCATTTGCTGACCAACTGCCAATAACACGCCCATACAACGCTGATACAAAGCCACCAACGCACCCATCAAATGCCATCAAGGCAAGCGCCAATCGCCCAATAACGAAGAGAACTTTTTCATGCCCACTGCCTACGAACAACTCGACGCCTGGATTGACCAGCACTTTGACGAAGAAGTCAGCTTCTTGCAGCAGCTCGTGCGTGTGCCCACCGACACCCCGCCGGGCAACAACGCACCGCATGCCGAGCGAACGGCCGAACTGCTCAAAGCCTTCGGCATGCAGGCCCGTGCCTTCCCTGTTCCAGACGATGAAGTCAAGGCTGCAGGCCTGCAGTCCATCACCAACCTGATCGTGCGGCGCGACTACGGCCCCGGCAAAACCATTGCGCTGAACGCGCATGGCGACGTGGTGCCACCAGGCGAGGGCTGGACGCATGACCCCTACGGCGGCGAGATCGAAAACGGTCACATGTTCGGCCGCGCCACCGCCGTCAGCAAGGGCGACTTTGCCTCCTTCACCTTCGCCGTGCGGGCGCTCGAATCATTGAAAGCGCCGCTCAAGGGCGCAGTCGAGCTGCACTTTACCTATGATGAGGAATTCGGCGGCGAGGTCGGCCCGGGTTGGCTTCTGCGGAACGGCCACACCAAGCCAGACCTCATGATCGCCGCCGGCTTTAGCTACCAGGTGGTCACCGCGCACAACGGTTGCCTGCAACTGGAAGTGACGGTGCAAGGCGAAATGGCGCACGCGGCCATTCCCGACAGCGGCACCGACGCCCTGCAAGCGGCTGTGCACATCTTGAGCGCCCTGCATGCGCTCAACGCCGACTACAAAAAAGTGAGCTCAGGGGTCGAGGGCATCACCCATCCGTATTTGAACGTGGGTCAGATCAGCGGCGGCACCAACACCAACGTGGTCCCCGGCAAAGTCGTCTTCAAACTCGACCGCCGCATGATTCCCGAGGAAAATCCCAACGAAGTCGAGGCCAGCATTCGCAGTGTCATTGCACAAGCCGCTGCCAGCTTCAACCCGCCGCGCGGCGGCAAAAACGTGCAGGTCGACGTACGCCGCATGTTGCTGGCCCACGCCATGAAGCCCCTGCCCGGCAACCAGGTTCTGGTCAGCGCCATCCAAAAGCACGGCCAGGCCATCTTTGGCGAACCCATCCCCGCCGTCGGCACGCCCCTGTACACCGACGTGCGCCTGTACGTGGAACGCGGCATTCCCGGCGTGATCTACGGCGCCGGCCCCCGCACCGTGCTGGAGAGCCACGCCAAGCGCGCGGACGAGCGCCTGGCCCTGGAAGACCTGCGCCGAGCCACCAAAGTGGTGGCGCGCACGTTGCACGACTTGTTGGGGTGAACGTGGCGAGGCGCAGGCACCGCTTGCGCAGCGACAGCGCTTTGTCCTGTGACCAGATGCTTGGGTTGCTGCCAGGTTTAACCGAGAGCTAGATGGATCGTAGCCGTGACTGGCTCGCCAGAGGCATGTGGCAAGGACATCAATCGGTGGCTTACTGAAAAAGGCCTTCAAGAATCGCTCCTTGAAGGCCTTTGTACTGTCTCTTGGTCGGTGTGAAAGGATTCGAACCTTCGACCCCTTGCACCCCATGCAAGTGCGCTACCAGGCTGCGCCA
>CAIMVC010000449.1 GCA_903844825.1 uncultured Burkholderiales bacterium
AATTCAGTGGCGCGCTGGTGGGTGCATTCCAAAATTACAGGAGGAGCCAGACCGGCCAGCAGGGCTTGGCGCCAGCGAATGGCGCACAGGCACCATCGGGCACCAGCCTTGAGGCCGGCAAAACGCCATTCCGGTCGCGGCGTCACCAGGTCATTGCCCTGCGCCACGGAAAAGGCCAAAAATTCAGGCGTCATGCGAGCGCAGATCAGGTGAGAGCCGCTGTCGCTCTCATCGGTTTCGCAGCAACCGTCCCGGAAGTAGCCGGTCAGCGGGTCATAGGAGCAGGGCATCAGGGGGGTGCCGAGGACGTTGAGGGTGGGCATGGCCGTATCCTTAGCTCTTGTTGGCTTGCACCATCTTCATGGCTGAACTGATGAGGCTGGCGACTTCTGTCATGTTGCTCGGCACGATGAGTGTGGCGCTGGAATC
Source organism: uncultured Burkholderiales bacterium (assembly GCA_903844825.1). Taxonomy (GTDB): domain Bacteria; phylum Pseudomonadota; class Gammaproteobacteria; order Burkholderiales; family Burkholderiaceae_C; genus Polaromonas. Next base: position 430 of record CAIMVC010000449.1, read on the forward strand.
CTTGGCGACCCGTGAATAGGCTTCCACCGCTTTTTCGGCCACCTTGAGCTGCACGGCCATGTCGCCACCGGGCTGCAAAATGGCGTGGGCGACCCGCTCGATGGCCTGGGCGTTGGCTTCGGCCACGGCGGTAATGGCTGCGGCTTCGCCCTGGGCGTTGTTGATGGCGGCTAATTTTTCGCCTTCGGATCGTGCAATGAAGGCTTCGCGCTCGCCCGTCGCAATGTTGATTTGCTCCTGGCGGCGACCTTCTGATGCGGCGATCAAGGCGCGTTTTTCGCGTTCGGCGGTGATCTGTGACTGCATGGCGTGCAGGATTTCCTTGGGTGGCGTGAGGTCCTTGATCTCGTAGCGCAAAACCTTCACGCCCCAGTTCAGCGCTGCTTCGTCAATCGCGGCGACCACCTGGGCATTGATGATGTCGCGCTCTTCAAAGGTTTTGTCGAGTTCGAGTTTGCCGATCACGCTGCGCAGCGAGGTTTGCGCCAATTGCGTCACGGCGACGATGTAGTTCGACGAACCGTAACTGGCGCGCATGGGGTCAGTGACCTGAAAGTACAAGATGCCGTCAACTTGCAACTGCGTGTTGTCTTTGGTGATGCAAACCTGGCTCGGAACGTCCAGCGGGATCTCTTTGAGGCTGTGTTTGTAGGCGATCTGGTCGATGAAGGGCACCACAAAGTTCAGCCCGGCCGTCAGCGCGCCATGGTACTTGCCCAGACGCTCCACCACCCAGGCGTTTTGCTGGGGAACGACTTTGACGGAGCGGCTGATAAACAGGACCGCAATGATGAGAATGACGACGGAAATTTCCATAAGTGCTTTCGGGTTAAGAATACTAGTAGCGCGGGGTCGTCAGGTTCGGGCCGTGATGACAGGCGTCAGCCGATTTTTTCGACCAGCAGTCGCGTGCCAATCAAGTCCGCGACGCGGTGCGGACCCGTTGATGGTGCTTGCTCGGGACGGTGAATGGCGGTCCAGTTGGCGCCGCGGTATTTGACGCTGGCCGTGCCGTCCGGGTTCCAAGCCTCAATGATGACAGTCTCGCCAATGTCCAGACTCCCACTCATGTCGGCCTGGTCCAGTCGAGGGCGAGCCGCACTGCGCCTCTTCTTGAACAGGTAGCAGCCGAGCACGGCCCCGCCACCGGTTATTGCTGCCACCAGCAATTGCAGCGTCAGGCCGGCGCCAGCCTGCGCGGCCAATGCGGCAGCGACCATCCCCAGGCTGATCATCAGCAGGAAAAAAGTGCCGGTGAGCAGCTCGGCGATGACCATGCCACCAGCCAGGAGCCACCACAGTGTTGCGTCTGTCATACCTTGATCGTTCTCCTTGGGTCTTCGCTTGGACTGCCTGGCACGAAGAGTCAGTCAGGACTCGGCAGGCCTTGCCACGAGTCGTATTCTGGGGCAAATACTTGCACCAATTACGGCGCCGCCTGCAGGGCTGACACATTATTTCCGTACACTTCGCTCTTTTCAATTCGCTGGCTGCTGTTCATCAGCGGCCAGCAAGCCTTTGCACACCATGAAATTTCGCTTTCCCATTGTCATCATCGACGAAGACT
>CAIMVC010000450.1 GCA_903844825.1 uncultured Burkholderiales bacterium
CGGACACCAACATGCAGATCGTGCAGCCCACCACGGCCAGCCAGATCTTTCACGTGCTGCGTCGCCAGATGGTGCGTGACCTGCGCAAGCCGCTGATTATCTTCACGCCCAAGTCGCTGCTGCGCAACAAGGATGCGACTTCGCCCGTGTCCGAGTTCACCAAAGGCAGCTTCCAGACCGTGATTCCCGAGAGCAAGACGCTCAAGGCCGAGAAGGTCAAGCGCATCCTGGCTTGCTCGGGGAAGGTCTACTATGACTTGGTCAAAAAGCGCGAAGAAACCGGCGCCGACGACGTGGCGATCCTGCGTGTCGAGCAACTCTACCCCTTCCCGCACAAGGCCTTTGCCGCCGAGCTCAAGAAGTACCCCAATGCCGTTGACCTGGTGTGGACGCAGGACGAGCCGCAAAACCAGGGCGCCTGGTTCTTTGTGCAGCACTACATTCACGAGAACATGAGCAGCGGGCAAAAGCTCGGCTACTCGGGCCGCGCTGCCTCCGCTTCACCAGCGGTGGGTTATTCGCACCTGCACCAGGAGCAGCAAAAAGCCCTGGTCGAAGGCGCCTTCGGCAAGCTCAAGGGTTTTGTGTTGACCAAATAAGGTCGGCAGCTCCTCATTCAGAATCAATTTGCGAAAGATAAAGATGGCTATCGTTGAAGTCAAAGTGCCCCAGTTGTCAGAGTCCGTTGCCGAAGCAACCATGCTGCAATGGAAGAAAAAAGCCGGTGATTCCGTCGCTATGGACGAAATCCTGATCGAAATCGAGACCGACAAGGTCGTTCTCGAAGTGCCTGCTCCCGCCGCTGGCGTGCTGTCCGAAATTCTGGTCGCCGATGGCGGCACCGTCACTGCCGAGCAGTTGATTGCCCGCATTGATACCGAAGGCAAGGTAGGCGCTGCTGCGCCGGCGGCTGCGGCGCCAGTGGCGGCCACGGCGTCGGCCCCCGCCGCGGCGGCGCCTGCGTCCACCAGCATGGCGGGCGTGGCCATGCCAGCGGCTGCCAAACTGATGGCTGACAACAGCCTGGCGGCCGGCTCGGTGGCTGGCACCGGCAAAGACGGCCGCGTCACCAAAGGTGATGTGTTGTCGGCCGTAGCCGGTGGCGTCAAGTCCACGGCCGTCGTCATTCCGACCGGCGCGCCGACGAGCACCCTGCCCCAGGTCGCGGTCAAGGCGCCTGTCAGCCTGGGCGAGCGTCCCGAGCAGCGCGTCCCCATGACCCGCCTGCGCGCCCGTGTGGCCGAGCGTTTGCTGCAGTCGCAATCGACCAACGCCATCTTGACCACCTTCAACGAAATCAACATGGCACCGGTCATGGAGATGCGCAAGAAGTTTCAGGACAAGTTCGAGAAGGAGCATGGCATCAAGCTCGGCTTCATGAGCTTTTTTGTCAAGGCGGCGGTGCATGCGCTGAAAAAATTCCCGGTCCACAACGCCTCGGTCGACGGCAATGACATCGTCTACCACGGCTACTTCGACATCGGCATTGCCGTGGGCTCACCACGGGGACTGGTGGTGCCCATCCTGCGCAACGCCGACCAGATGAGCTTTGCCGATATCGAAAAGAAAATCGCCGAGTTCGGCGCCAAGGCGCGGGACGGCAAACTGGGCATGGAAGACATGACCGGCGGCACCTTCTC
>CAIMVC010000451.1 GCA_903844825.1 uncultured Burkholderiales bacterium
GGCTGCTGGTGCCGGCCAGCAGGCCACCAGCGCCACCGCCGCCACTGGCGCCGCCAGCGCCGCCGCCGCCGACGACCAGGTAGTCCACCTGGCTATCAAGGGACAGCGAGGCCGCGCCATTGAGCGTGATGGCGTTGCCGAGCTGGGTCACGCCGCGGCCGAGTTTGAGCGAGGCGTTGCCGATGGTCAGCGCTGCGCTGCCCAGCGCGGTGTTGGCGTACACGCCCAGCGTGCCTGCCGTCAGGAAGGTGCCGCCTGAATAGGTGTTGCTGGCTGTGAGCCCGACCAGGCCGCTGCCGCTGCTGTTGATGCTCAGCGCGAAGTTACCGCCCACCACGCCGTCCAGCATCAGGTCGCCAGTGCCCGATACGTTCACCGTGGCGTTGTCAGCCAGTGTGATGGCGCCGCTGGCGCTGACCGAGCTGGCGCTGCTGTTGAGCAGCGCGCCGCTGTCGGCAACACCGGTGCCGGCCAGGCTCAGGGCATTGCCCAGGCTTTGACCGTTCAGGTCCAGCGCCGCCCCGCTGTTCACGCTGACGCTGCCCGTGCCCAGGGGGCCGTTAGTGACCGCGCCGGTGGACGACAGGCCCGCTTTGAGCATGCCTGCGTTGACGCTGGTGCCGCCGCTGTAGGTACTGGCTCCGCTCAGGGTCAAGGTGCCCGCGCCCGTTTTGATCAGCGCGGCCGCGCCGCTGAAGATACCGCTGTAGGTGCTGTTGCCGCCCTGGTTGACCGTCAGTGCCTGGCCTGCGCCGCTCAGGCTGATGGCGCCCGCGCCCGCCAGGCCGCCACCGGCCGCATTGACGTCCAGGCTGCCGGCTAAGGCCGTGATGCTGGCCGCGACATTGACGCTGCCTTGCGCGTCCAGCGTGAGCTTGTTGGCGGCGCTCCAGCTGACGGCGTCTTGCACGTTGATGTCGCCCGCCGTGCCACTGTTGCCGCTGGTGTTGAGGATCGTGACGTTGCCGGTTTCCAAGCTGGCGCTGAGTTGGGCGCCAGTGGTGTTGCCAGCGCTGGCGGCGATGTTGAAGTCGACCGGGTCGATCAGCCAGGTGCCCGACTCCCCGGACGCCGCCTGTGTGGTGACCTTGGCGTTGGCAGCGATCGTCACCCGGGCTGCCGAGGTTTCAATGAAGCCGCCTTTGCCGCCGAGGGGCGCTGAAGCGTCCAGCGTTCCGGCCACTTGCACGTCGCCCTGGGCCATGTCGCCCAGCAGCAGGATGCGGCCCTCGCGCTCCTCCAAGGTGTGTGCGCGCACCACACCTTCGTTGTTCACGACGGTGGACAGCAGGGCGTTGGCGCCGCGCGCGGTCATCAGCACGGAGCCACCGTCGGCGCGGATCAGGCCTTTGTTTTCCACCAGCGCGTTCAGTGCGCCTTGCTCGACCTGCACTTTCAGCAGACCGTTGCCGGAGAAGTCCAGGCTCACCTTCTCACCGGCTGCCAGGGCCACGCTGCCACGGTCAGCCTGCAGCGTGCCGGTGTTGCGGACCTGGGGCGCGATGAGGGCGATCACGCCGCCGTCGGCCTGCAGTTTGCCCTGGTTGAGCACGGCACCCGCCGTCGAGGGGCCCGACAGGCGCACGCGGCCAGCTAAAAAATCATCATTGGCCAGGTCCAGCGAACTGGCCAGCAGGGCGCCCACGTTGACCTGGGCGCTCGGGCCAAAGACCACGCCCGACGGATTAATCAGGAAGACCTGACCATTGGCCGACATACGCCCGTCGATCTGGCTGGCCACGCCGCCTTGCACCCGGTTGAGCGTCACGCTGGAGGCGGCGGGCTGCACAAAGGTGACGCTGGCGTCGCGACCAATGTCAAAGCTGCTCCAGTTCAGCACCGCTTTGTCAGACGCTTGTTTGACAATCAGCGTGGCCGCTGCCCGCTCAATGACGGCGGTGCCGGCCCCGAGCTGCGCCTGGCCCGGCAACTGCGTGGCCGGCAAGGCCAGCTGCGCATGGGCTGCCAGCGCCAGGCCTTGCAAAAGTAGCGCTGCGGCCAGGCCCCGGGCCCGACGCCGGCCACTGCGCTTGCCGCGCCCGCTGGCCGTCTCAGGCACCGCGACGGGGCTGCTACTGTGCGCGTTCCAGACCAGCCGGTAGGTGTGGTTCATGCTGGAAACTTGGGTGCGTTCAAAGGTCCACGCTGACCGAGAGCAGCAGACGGTTTTGGTTGGCCTTGCCGTCGCTGTTGGCTCCCGTGAGGCTGCGGCCCGGGTTGCTGCCCAAGGCGTGCGCCCAGATCAGACCGACGCGGTAAGACCCGGCCCGGGCCAGGCTCAGGCCCAGCCCTGCACCCCTGAGGTTGTAGCGGTTCAGACCGGTGACACTGTCTACCGGCTGGTCGCCCGAGTAAAAGCGCTGAATGCGCCCCCAGTCATAAAAGCCGGACCACTCCAGCCGGTGCGAAGCCGACGGCCAGGCCATGCCGTGGCGTATGGTCAGGCTGGCGACCATGCCGCTGTCACCGGCCGCTTCGCCGCCGGGATAAGCGCGTATGCCGCTGTTGCCGCCCAGCGAAAACCGCTCGGACGACTCCAGGTTCTTGCCCGCCAGCTGGCCATTGACTGACATCTGCGCCGTCCAGGCCGAGCCCAGGGCCTGCAGCCGCGTATACGAAAACAGCCATTTGTGAAAAGCGCCATGCGCGCGGGCGCCGGCCTGGTCGGCCTCGTAGGTACTGGCCAGCCGCGACAGGTCTATGCGGCCACTGTCCAAGCCGAGCGACCAGTCGCTCATGCCGCCGTCCCCGAGCATGTCGTTACTCTGGCCCGAGATACCCGCAGACAGCACCGAGGCCGTCTTGTCGCCGATGTGCTCGCCCAGGGCGGTATCAACAAACGCTTTGTGGTCGGCGCCAAGCCTGACGCGCAGTTTTTGGTTTTGGCTCAGCAGCAAGGGATAGCTGAGGTTCAGGCCCATCATCTGCGCCCGTCCTTGCAGGCCCAGATCAGCCAGATCGCCGCCGACACGGTAGCGCAGCGCCGTGATCGAGCCGCCCAATTTGAGCCCCGAGTAGCCCAGGGGCAGGCCAAGCTGGGTCGTCAACATCTCGATGCCCGAGCTCTTGACCAGGTTCAGGGCCAGCGAATCGCCGAGTCCCAGCGGGCTGTTCAGGGCCAGCAAGCTGGTGAGCCGGTTCACGCCTGTTGCCGGCCCGCCAAAGTTGTCCAGCGTGACGCCGCCGCCAGCAAAAGGTGCTTCGATGGCCTCGACCGTCAGGCGCGAGGTGCCGGACTGCGCACCGCGTTCGAGCGATGCGGTGGCCGACACGCCGGCCAGCTCGGCCGCGCGCAAAAGGCCTTCTTCGAGCTGTCGGGCATTGAGCCGGGACAACTGCGGGTCCATGCCGGCGGTCACGGTGCGGCGCAGTCGCTCGGCGCTCACGCGCTGCGCGCCGGTCACCACCACGCCATCCACGCCGCCGTCCAGAGCGCCGGCCATGATGCGAATTTCGATGTCGCCGCCGGTCACGTCCTGCGGCGGCAGGAAAGCCTGCGCCAGCAGCCAGCCCCGGGCCTTGAGCAAAGTGCCAATGCGGTCGGCCAGGGCCAGTAGCTCGCCAGCGCTGACCATCTGGCCCACCAGCGGCTGCACCAGCTCGGTCCACTGGGCTTGATCTGCCATGCCTTCGGCGCCAGTGACGCGGACACTGCGCAAACGAATGCTGGGGCCGCCGGCCACCACCGGGCTGCGGGGACGTTCGAGCTCAACGGCCGGTGCCGGCAGCCGCTGCGGCACGGGGATGGGAGTGGCCGACTCTTGCTGGCGCAAGATGGTCGAGGCCGAGGGCAGGGGCTGCGCCTGAAGGCTGGGCACAGCCAGCAGCAGTGCGCTGACGTAGGAAATCCGGGTCCAGACCAGCACGGATCGGGGCACAGGGGGTATGGGACAAAAGCCAGTTAAGTAACGCAATTTCAGCTCAAAAATTAACAGGCCTTACAAGGTACAAAGGACCAGCCTTGACGGCCGGTCCTCAACACGGTTTTCGGTGATGTCGCCAGGCTCATGTCCCGGGCACCCCAATTCGCGCGGGGCGTTCAGGCCGGACCGTCATACGACCTGCGGCCCGGGCTGAGCAGCGCGTTTTTGCCCATCGTGTTTACTTCGAATCGCTCGAAGCGCCAGGGCAGCTGCTGCCCGAAGCCACCTTGGTCTGCGTCAGACCGTTGACCGAGCTGGTGACGAATTGGCAGATATTGCCGGGGTCGATCGTGAACTTGGCCACGACTTGCGACCAGCCGACGTTCAAGTCATAGCTGCCCTTGAACTCGGTGACCACTGCACCCGGAATATCCACGGATACCGTGAAACCCGGCACCATGGTCGAGACACGGCTCTTGACGTAGTTCATCACGCTGGCGTAGTCGTTGGGGTTAACCGAGATAGGCCAGGACCAACCAATCCCGCCGCCGCCAGCGGCAGACTCGAGCGACATGCCAAAGCCGATGCCCAGCCCTGTGCTTTCTTGCGCCAGACCCGGCTGCCAAAAAATCGAAATCGAGCCGCTGACGCCCAGGTCGATGCCGACCGAGCCGCCCACCGAGGTCACGATGGCGCCATTGAGGTTGCCGTTTTTGTCAGGCCGCACGTCCAGCACCAGGGCCAGACCGCTGTTGGCTCCGGCGAGGCCTGCACCCGCGTCACCGTTGATACCAATGCCCCAGGAGGAATTGGCTACCGATGAAAACAGCTCGTTAAAGCCCATTTCCTTGGCGATGAGCTGCATGTCGGCCATGGCCCCTGCTGTGACTTGCTTGGAGGGGAGCACTTTGGACAGCCGCTTGAGGGCGGCGCGGGCTTGGTCTGAGAGCTTGTCGGCTGAGACGTTGACCTTGGTGATGGCGGCCTGGTTGTTGTTTAAAAAACTGGTCGCGTTGTTGCGCAACTGGCGCATCAGGTAGTCATCCATGAAGCTGGCCATGGCATTGATGCCCGCGTTGTAGCCGGACTCCAGGCCCGCAGCGCTTTCGTTGATCACTTGGTTGGTGCCCGACTTGACGGTATTGAACTCGTCGACAGTCATGGAAGCCAGGGTCTTGCCTTGGGCAGAGGCGAAATTAATGCCTTTGTCGCCCGCAGCCTTGATCGGTTTGGAGACGTGGCGGAAGGCGCAGCCGATCGAGCATTTGGCCTGTGCATCGGCCGGCACTAGCGTGGCCACCATGGCCGCCGCGAGCAAAGAAGGGGCCAACAAGGCGCCGCTGGGACGCAAGGATGTCAAAGATATTTTCATGATGTCGGTTCCTGGCTGCCTGTGGCCGCTAGGCGGCCCAGACTGGGGTTCGAGAAACAATCCGGCGCAGTGGGATGGCGAGAAAGTAATTTATTGAGGTGCGCCGATGAAACAGGCCTTCTGACGATCGTGGTAGGGATCGCTGCCGCCGAAAGAGCCTTTGTTACAGGTGAAAGAGCCGCTTTTTTCGGCAAACACGTAACGGCCAGCAACGCCATACATCACGCTTTGCTTGCCATTGAGCACGCAGGTCTGCCCTTCGATGGCGCAACCCACACGCGTGGACTCGGCAACCGAGATGAAGCAATGCTTGGCCGTCTTGCGCACCGGGTCACCGCCAAAGTTGTCCTGGTTGCAATCGATCACGTCAGACACAGCTGCACGCTTGTGAAAGTTGCGGCCGGTCACGCCGAATATGACGTCTTTGAAATAGGGGCCGATGTAGCACCGGGTGCCCTCTGCACAGCCGTAGACATACAGGCTGTTGGGCGGGGTCTGCGCTTGCGCCAGGCCTGTGAACCAGGTCAGGACCATGAGGGCGCTGGCTAGCACCAGGCGTTTGGACAGGCTGGCCCAGGAGATCAAATTAATTTGCATGGATGCTCCAAATAAAAGAGGGTTGGGCGAAACCGGCCAAGGCCGGTCGCGCGGCGGGATCAACTCGGCGCAACGCGCCGGCCGACATCAGGGGGTCAAGAGGCAGTATTTGGTTTTGCCGGGAGCAGGATCGCCGCCAAAGTTCGAGTTGTTGCAGCCCACCGAGGTGCTCTGCCCGGCAGCGGCCGAAATCATTTTGGGCAGGTACTGGCCGCCACCGCCGTACCAGACTGTGCCGCTGCCCGGGACCGTGCAAGTGCCGCCTTCTACCGTGCAGAGCCCGGCTGTTGCCAGGCGCGATTTGCTGTTGGAGACCCAGCAGCTCTTGCTCTTGCCGGGGGCCGGGTCGTCGCCCCAGAAGGCGCCATTGCTGCAAAGCTGGTTGTCTGGCAGGGCCAGCATGTAGACATACTGACCCTGCGCGCCAAAGGCAACGTCGCGAATGGCGCCCAGAAAATTGCACCAACCGCCTTCTTTGGCGCATTCGGTCCAACCCTGGGGGTAGGTCAGATTCTTGGGGGGTGCTGCGTTTTGAGCCGATGCCGGAGCGGCAAAGGCCAAAGTCAGAAGCAGACCCGCTGTCAACGATTGTGCAATTTTGCTGCATTGCTGGGTCAGTCGAATGGCACTAAAGTTCATGTGCACGTCCTTGAGTTGAGGCCTTGAAAACTCTTGCCGGCGAAGAAATCGCCGGAAATTCCTTGTGGTAATCGGAGTCCTGGACACCCTTGTTAACACTTGTGGACGATTGTAATGCTGAGCTTCGCCAAGTCGAATTAGGTCAGGTCACCGCCATCCGCGACTGGGCCTTGAGCCTGCAGGCGCAGCAGCCCGAGCATGGGCTGTTCGCCGAGCGCGTGACCGAGGGTGTCGGCCTTCTCGAGCCAGCGCTCGCATGGCTGCGCTGAGTCGTTGCGTGTGTCCAGTCTGGTCCAGAATGCGCGCAGGTCCTGACCGCGCGTGATGGCGGGCTCATCCATGGGCTGCCACTCACAGGCACCCGCCGCCACCTTTTTAATGGTGGTTTGCGGGGCAACGGCGCACCAGGACTAGACGATGACCACATCGCCCGGCGGCGCCGGCGCGGCGGCCCACAAGGGCATCGCCAGGCACCACAGCCACAGGCCTGTGCCGAGCTGCCAGCGCTTGGGCAAGCGCTTCTTGAGTCTGGCCTTAAGACACAGCAAGGTCTGACACCGCATCAAACAGACCGCGAGGCGCCGGCCTCCTTGCCGTCTTCCAGTACGCCCTGCAAACGTGCCCGCATCTCGCTGGGGGACGTGCCGTAGCGCAGGCGAAAGGCCTAGGAAAAATTCGCGGGCGTGGAGTAACCCATGGATTCGCTGATCTGCGAGAAAGGCATCAGGCTTTGACCGACCAGCTGGTTGGCCTGGCGCAGCCGCTCTTCACGCAACCAGCCAAAGACGGGCTGACCGCACAAGGCCTGAAAGGCATCGTTTAAGCGGCGTCGGTTGGTGCCCACCAGCCGTGCCAGTCGCTCCAGACCCGGGGGCGTGGTAATGGTCTCGCGCATCACCTTCTGCGCTAGCACCACCAGCCGTGCACCCCGACCCGGGCCAGGACTTCTTGCACCTCAAAGGGCTTGGCAATGTAGTCGACCGCCCCCGCGGCAAAACCTTCGAGTCGCTCCGCCAGGTCGTTGGCGGCCGTCAAAAAAATCACCGGGATGGCGCGTGTGGCTGCGTGCGATTTCAGCCGCCGGCAGGTGGCAATGCCGTCAAGACCCGGCATGCGCACATCCAGCAAGACCAGGCCGGGCCGCAGCAGCACCGCTTGCTGGTAACCGCGTTCGCCGTCCAGGGCCACACTGACGTTCAGGTCGCGCAGCTTCATCATGTCCATGAGCAGGCGCAAATCGGCCACGGAATCGTCGATCAGAAGAACGTCCGCGTGACTCTGGTCACCTGCAGTCAAGGAAGAAACGGTCATCATGGTGGCGTACTCTACCTGCTCGATCCCGCCAGCGCCGCAGTGCCAGCGCCGAGCTGTACCGATCGGTGCGGCCAGGAGCGGTGCAAGTGCGGGAAGAACAAGTTGTGACCGTCGGCAGCCGCAGGAGGGGCGCCTGTGACAAGCGGGCCGGATTCTCGTGCCGCCCGGCTGGCCAGCGGTCCTTGAGCGCGTCGGCCGAGGCGGGCGTGGCTGCCTGCTGGCCCTGCCTACAATCGCGATCGACGGCGGTGGCACCGTCACCTGAGGGGCTGGGACCCGCGGGTGGGCGCTCAGTTGGTGGATACGCCGACCGTGCGAGGCGCCACTTACAGGTCTTAAGACACTATTTACCGACACCGGAGTCTGCCCTTGTCCAATGCATTTCCCTACGCTTATTTCGTGCTGGCTGTTTTGGCAGCCTATTTGATGGGCTCACTGTCCTTTGCCGTCATCGTCAGCAAGTTCATGGGTTTGAACGATCCGCGCAGTTACGGCAGCAAGAACCCGGGCGCCACCAACGTGCTGCGCTCGGGCAACAAGGCCGCCGCAGTGATCACCTTGCTGCTCGATGCCCTCAAGGGCTGGCTGCCGATGGCGCTGGTGCAGTGGTTTGGCAAGGACTACGGGCTGGGCGATTCGACGCTGGCCGCCGTCGGACTGGCGGCTTTTTTGGGTCACTTGTACCCTGTATTTTTCAGGTTTCAGGGCGGCAAGGGGGTGGCGACTGCGGCGGGCGTGCTGTTCGGCGTGCACTGGGCGCTGGGACTGGCAGTGCTGCTGACCTGGCTGCTGGTGGCTTATGTGACGCGCTACTCGTCCTTGTCGGCGCTGATGGCGGCGGTGGCGGCCCCGGTGTACTACCTCATGGCCGACCGCCTTGCCTGGTACCTCGACAAATCGGTGCTGACGATGCTGGTGGTGATGGGTGCTTTGCTGGTATGGCGCCACCGCGGCAACATCAGCAACTTGCTGCAGGGCAAAGAGTCCAAGATCGGCGCCAAGGCTAAAGGCTGAGTGCTGGCCTTTCGCTGGTTTGGCCGCATCGCCAGGCCTGGCGCGCAGGCGCCGGGTTTTACGTGAGCTTCAATCTCGAAAGTTGTTGAAACTCAGCGGAAAGTCGCTGATGTCGCCCCGGATCAGGGCCATGGCCGCCTGCAGGTCGTCGCGCTTGGCGCCGGTCACGCGCACGGCGTCACCCTGAATGGCGGCCTGGACCTTGATCTTGCTGCCCTTGATGAGTTGCTGGATTTTCTTGGCCTGCTCGCTCTCAATGCCATTGCGCACCTTGGTGACCTGCTTGACCTTGTCGCCGCCGATTTTCTCGACTTTACCGATGTCCAGAAAGCGTACATCAACGCCGGCCTTGGTCAGTTTGTTGCGCAGGATGTCGTTGATCTGGTCGATTTGAAAATCGCTGTCGCCAATCAGGGTGATGTCTTTGTCCTTGAGCTCGATGGCGGCGGCCGTTCCCTTGAAGTCAAAGCGGGTGCCAATCTCCTTGGCGGAGTTTTCCACGGCATTTTTGACCTTCACGAGGTCGGCTTCGAGCACGGTGTCAAAAGAGGGCATGTCTTCGGTCCAGTTGAAATCGCCAATGCGACAATCCTTCAATGTTAGTCGAGAACAACGTCCCCCTGCAGCCCCACAACACCTTTGGCATTGTTGCCAAGGCCGCCCGCCTGGTTCGCGTGGGGCAGGCGTCCGATCTGTCGGCGGTGCTGGCGGATGCCTCGCTCAGAGACGCGCCCAAGTTCGTGCTCGGCGGTGGCAGCAACATCGTCATCACGGGTGACGTCAAGCCGCTGGTGCTCAAGATCGAGATCATGGGCAAGCGTCTTGTGGCGCAAACGCCCAAGGCCTGGATTGTGGAGTCAGGCGCCGGCGAAGACTGGCATGAGCTGGTGGCCTGGACGCTGGAAAATGGCTTTCCCGGACTGGAAAATCTGGCCATGATCCCCGGCACCGTGGGCGCATCACCGGTGCAAAACATTGGTGCCTACGGTGTGGAGTTGCAGGACCGGTTCGAGTCGCTCGACGCTTTTGATCTGGACACCGGCAAGACCTTCACGCTCGACGCCGCGCAGTGCGCTTTTGGCTACCGCGACTCGGTTTTCAAGCACGCCAGCCAGGCTTTAGGCAACGGTTCGGCAGGCTTCGGGCTGGCGGGTCGGGCCGTCATCACCCGCGTGCGTTTTGCTTTGCCCAAGGTCTGGAAGCCTGTGCTGGGTTATGCCGACTTAGAGCGCAAGATGACGCTGTCTGGTGCCTCGGCGGCGCAATTGACGCCAGCGCAGTTGTTTGGCTGGGTCTGCGAGATTCGGCGTGCCAAGCTGCCCGATCCGGCGCGGATCGGCAACGCTGGCAGTTTCTTTAAAAATCCGACGGTATCGGCCGAGCAGTGCGCCGACATCATCGCCCGCGAACCCAAAATCGTGCACTACAAACTGGCCGACGGCACGGTCAAACTCGCTGCCGGCTGGCTGATTGATGCCTGCGGCTGGAAGGGCAAGTCGGTCGGCAACGCGGCCGTGTACGACAAGCAGGCGCTGGTGCTGATCAACAAGGGCGGCGTGCAGAACCCCGTGACGGGCGGGGAAGTGATGACCCTGGCTAAGGCCATTCAGACCAGCGTGTACGAGCGGTTTGGGATTCGGCTGGAGCCTGAACCGGTGGTGATTTAACTGTTTTCGTTCTTGGCGGTTTGCAGCGCCGGGTTGGGGACTGAGCGGTCAGCCTCTTACTCGCTTCGCTCGCCAAATCGGCCGATCCGCTCA
>CAIMVC010000452.1 GCA_903844825.1 uncultured Burkholderiales bacterium
GCGGGCAGAACGCCCCCCACCGAGGCAATGCCCGGGTAGTCCAGATCGGGGTGATCGGCCAGCGTCGGGGTCTGCCCTGCCATGAATTCTTTGGCGGCCTTGAGCAAGAGCTGCCGAACCCGGATCACCGCGCCATCGGCCGAGCACAGCTGCTCGTCGGTGCGGTCGTAAATCGGACCCTGGCTGATGAACATCGCAAAGTCTTCGGTGCCCAGGTGCTGCGGAAAACCGGTCTTGTGACCGCGCTTCATGATGTCGCGGTTCTGGCCCCAGTTGTCCTTGGCGTCGCCCGGCGGCAGCGGCGGGAAATTCCAGACATCGGGCGAGGCCGACATCACGGTCATGCCCAGGGCCCGATGCGGGTTGTAGTGCACAAACCAGGCACGGTGCGTGACGTCGTCGACCGGGGTCGAAAAGAAAACCGTGGTCGGCCCCATGGCGTCGGGCGGGCAGATGATGCCAAACCACGGCATCACGAAGTTGTTGACGCGGGCGTAGACCTTGTCGTCGGGCAAGCTGCGCAGGGCGGCGTAGCGGTAGCCGTAGGGGCGGTCTTCGAACTCCAGCTTGGGCGCCAGCGCCTTGGTCATGAGCATGCGCTCGTTGCCGCGACCCGAGGTGAGCTGCGTGGTGGATTCGTGCAGCACCCCCACATGCGAGGAGTCCATCGACGCCTCCACGGCCTGGACCCAGTTGGTCGGCACTTCCACGCTGGTCACCGAACGCTGGCTCACCGGCAGGTCAATGAAAGGCAGCGCCGGGAACGGGGGCGGCTTGTCGCCGCTGCCCAGCCAGACCCAGACGATGCCGCCCCGGTCGACCGCGGTGTAGCGATTGACTTTGACACGCTGGCAAAACTGCGCCTGGTCGCCGGTGTGGTTGGGCGCTTCCAGCACCTCGCCTTTGACGCTGAACTTCCAGCCGTGGTAGATGCAGCGAATGCCGTTGTCTTCGTTCTGGCCCAGGGCCAGCGAAGCCTTGCGGTGCGGGCATTGCTCGTCAAGCACACCCACGTCGCCGTTGGTGGCCCGAAAGGCGATGTAATTTTTGCCCAGCAGGCGAATGCGCATTGGCGCGCCGTCGGCGACCAGCTTGATCGACGGAACCGCCGGCATCCAGTAGTGCTGACGCAGCATCTCGCCCATGGGCGCGCCGTTCTCAACGCGGGTCAGCAGTTCGTTGTCTTCTCGACTCAGGGGCATGGCAATTCCTTCAAGAGACGTTCAGCACTGGCTGTCAGTGCGAAAGGCGCGGCTGTAAACGCGGCGGCAGTTGCATTCGAAAATATTGGCACGCTGCTCGTCGGTGAGCCAGCTGATGGCCTCTATCACCGGCTTCATGTCGTCGTAGTCACGGCCACTGATCGGGTCGCGGGCGCTGCCCGTGCCCGGCTTTTCGGTGCCAAACAGCACGTTGTCGGTGCCCGCCACCTTGAGCAGCAGCTCGATGGCGTCCTGGCTGTAGTTGCAGGTGTCGAAGTAGAGTTTTTTGAGCTGCTCATCAAAGGTTTCCTTGTCACCCTTGCGCACCGTCCAGGAACGAAAGCGCCCCATCTGGTAGGGAATGGCACCGCCGCCATGGGCTACAACGATCTTGAGCTTGGGAAACTGGTCAAAGATGCGGGCGCCGAGCAGCGAGATGATGGCAATGCTCTCTTCGTTGATGAACTTGAGCGTGTACGACTCGCGCGCGCTGCAGCTGCCGGCTGAATGAATCAGGCCGGGCACGTCGAGCTCGGTCATGGCCTCATACAGCGGGTGCCAGAATGCGTCGCCCAGGCCAGGCGGCGTGGGGCCGGCGCCTTCGGTCGGGTCCGGGTTGATCAGGCAACCCACAAAGCCCAGCTCATTGACGCAGCGGCGCAGCTCGGGGATGGCGCGCAGTGCCAGCGGCTCGTCCATGTACTGCGGCAAGCCGGCCACGCCACGAAAACGGTCGGGGAACATGGCGACAAAGCGGGCGATCAGGTCGTTGCAGTGGTGCGACCACAACTCGGTCACCTTGCCGGGCTTGACCGAGTGCATCTGCAAATACGGCCGCGGCGAGATGAACTGCACGTCGGTGCCCACGCTGTCCATGCTATTGACCAGCTCTTCGGCGACTTTACGCACGGAGGCATCCGGAATTTTAGGCAAGGTGTTCGGGTTGGCGCGGCCGCCCACCAGCTCAGCCATGAAGCGAAAGCTCTCGGGGGGCATGACGATGTGGGCGTGGGAGTCGATGATCATGGCTGCAACTTTCAGGAAGTAAATGAAGGTTTGAAGGGGGACTCAGACCACGAAGGCCGTGATTTCAAGTTGCAGCCACATGCCGTGCTGCAGCTCGTGCACCACGATGTGCCGCGCCGGGCGGTCGAGCGGGTCGGGAAAGCGGGCCAGCCATTCGGTGTTGATGGCGTCGCGCAGGCTGTTGTCCTTGACATAGACCGTCAGCTTGACCAGATGCGCCAGCGTGGCACCACCGGCTGCCAGCAGCTTGTCCATGTTCTCAAAGGCCAGCCGGGTCTGGCTGGCGGCATCGGCCGGCAGCTGACCGGTGGCGCCGTCCTTGCCGGCAATGCCCGACGAGCACAGCAAAGGACCGACCCGGGCGCCCAGCGGGATGGGCGCGTTGTGGGCAACACCAGGCACTTCAATGGACCGCGAGGAAGACACCATACAACTCCTGTCTGAGGGACACAAAATAGGGATAACAAGTAGGGATAAAAAGGACGGCTGGCTCGCTCGATCAGCGCAAAGACTGCAGCACCGGCCGCACGCAGCGCTTCATTGGTCGACGCCGTCGGTTTCAAAAAAGCTCGCCGGCATGCGCGCCAGAAACTCCGAAAAACCGGTCGAGCCCGAGGGCACGTGCAGCAACATGTACTGCGCTGCCAAGGGCTCGTCGCCTTCTTGAATGGCGCGCGCAATTTGCAGATGCTCCTTGAGCGACTTGCTCATTTGCGACTTGGTATGAAAGTCGCGAATGCGGTAGCGCTGAATCTGCCGGCGCGCATTACGAATCAGCTCGGCCAGGTAGGGGTTGCGGCTGCCCGCGTAAATCGTCTCGTGAAAAAACGTATTGGCCATGGCGTATTCGGCCGCGCCGCCCTGCACCGCTGCTTCCTGGCAGCGGTCGATGGCGGTGTCGAGCTCCCGGCGCAGCGCATCATCGACCCGCCGCGCCGCCAGCTTGGCGCTCAGGGCCTCGAGTTCACCCACGCTCTCCATGATGGCGCGCACCTGGCTGATCGACAGCCGCGAGACCCGCACACCCTGGCGCGGCGCAATGCGCACCAGGTCGCGCGCGGCGAGTTGCTGCAGGGCCTCACGCACGGGCGTGCGGGAGACCTGAAAGCGCGCGGCCAGTGCCCGCTCGTCCAGCGTGGCGCCGGGGGCTAACTTGCCGCTTTCAATTTCTTCCTGCAAGGCGTTGCGGATCTCATTGGCCCGGCCGCCGCGAGGGCGCGAATCATCACCGGCCAGCGCCGCGTCGGCGCCTTCGGTGTCCACGCCATCCGGCAGCGACAGCTTGTCATTTGAAGAATTCATGCCGAAATTATGCAACAGATGATCTGTGGTATTCAATAAATTTTTCAAGCCCAGCGAAAATTGGCATCAGCCACTTTTTTAGATTGCAGAAAATACCAGCTCCACGCCCTAGCTTTCCTCCTGGTTGGGGAGGAACGACGACGTCTGAGTGGCTATCCGCCACCCAGGTCGCCATTGATCAGTACAAACCCTAGTCATCTGGTAAAAATCTTCTGGTGTATTGTTAAGCCATTATTTGCATGCCACAATCGCAAAAAATAAAACCCAGCCCCGGGCAAGCGCCCAACAGCTCAACCAGACCGATCCGCATGCATTCCACCTCGCCCACCGCGCACCCGGCCAGCAGCCCGCGGGACATCCGCTTTATCTTCACGCCCGCCTCCATTGCCATCGTTGGTGCATCGGCAGACCCGCGCTCTTTCGGCGGCTTTGTGCTGGCCAACCTGGAGCGCTTTGGCTACCCGGGACAGATTCATCTGGTCAGCCGCAGCAGCACCGAGATCAATGGCCGCAACTGCGTGGCCACGATTGACCAGTTGCCCAAAGGAATCGACCTGGCCGTGCTGGCCATTCCCGAGGGTGGCGTGTTGGACGCTGTTGGCGCCCTGGCCGCACGCGGGGTGCGCGCGGCCGTGCTGTTTGCCTCGGGTTACGCCGAAGCCGGCGAAGAAGGCGTGGCCAAGCAGCAGGCGCTGGCCGCAGCGGCCAAGGCCGCTGGCATCTTGCTGGTCGGCCCCAACTGCATGGGCTTTACCAACTTTGCCGACCGCGTGCCCCTGACCTTCGAGCCGATCGAGGCGCCACCGATGGTGACCGAGCCGGGCATTGGCGTGGTGGCGCAAAGCGGCTTCATGGCCGCCAACCTGCGCGACGCGCTGGTCAGCCGCGGCCTGCCGGTGCGCGCCATCTTCTCGACCGGCAACGAGGTGTCGGTCAGCATCGAAGACGTGCTGGCGCACTACATTGCCGACAGCCAGGTCAGCGTGATCACGGTTTACGTTGAACAGATCCGGCGCCCCGCTCTCTTTTTGCAACTGGCCGAACAAGCCCGCGCCGCCGGCAAGCCAATCGTGTTGCTGATGCCCGGACGCAGCGAGCGCGCCCGCGAGGCTGCGCAATCGCACACGGGCGCGCTGGCTGGCGACCACGCCAGCGCCACCGCCGCGCTGCAGCGGCAGGCGGTGGTGGTGGTGGAGTCGCTCGACGAGTTGTTTGACGCCAGCGCGATCCTGGTTCGACACCCGCGCCCTGCATCGGGCGGCCTGGCCTTTATGACGGGGTCGGGCGCACTCAAGAACATCGCTCTCGATTTCGCCGACGACATCGACTTGGCGCTACCGGCCCTGACGGCGGCCACCACCGCCCAGCTAAAAAGCATGCTGCCCGCCTATGCCGTGGCCGAAAACCCGCTGGACTACACCACCATCGGCGTGCGCCAGCCCGGCTTGATCGGCGAGATTGTGGACGTGATGCTGGCCGACGCATCGATCGGCAGCCTGCTGCTGTGCATCCCCGTGGGCCCAATGGTGGCCCAGCGCGACAAGGCCGAGCATATTGTTCCGGCGCTGGCACGGGCGGGCAAACCGGCGGTGCTGGTGCTGACCGGGGACGCCGGCCCGATCGAGCCCTTCTTTCTGGACGCCATCCGGGCCAGCGGCGTGCCCTTTTTCCGCTCGGCCGACCGCGCGCTCCGCGCCTTGCGCCGGATCGCCGACTACAGCGAGGCTCTGCAGCGGGCCGAACGCGCCAGCCGCGTGCCTCTGGCCGCAGCCATCCCCCTGCCCGGTGCCGTGCCGGCCAACGGCATCTTTGCCGAATACCAGGGCAAAGCCTGGTTGGCCCAGGCCTGCTTGGCGGTGCCGCAGGGCGAGCTGGCCTCCAGCGCCGATCACGCGGTGGCGGTGGCCCGCCGCATTGGTTTTCCGGTCGTGCTCAAAGCGCAAGCCAGCGAACTGCCGCACAAGAGCGATGTGGGTGGCGTGCTGGTGGGCCTGGCTGACGAAGCCGCCTTGCGCGCCGGCTGGGACCAGCTGTTTGCCAGCGTGAAACACCACCGCCCCGAGCTGGTGCTCGATGGCGCGCTGGTCGAAGCCATGGGCCCGCGTGGCCTGGAATTGGTGGTCGGCGCCAAACGCGACGCCGACTGGGGGCCGGTGGTGCTGGTGGGTCTGGGCGGCATCTGGATCGAGGCGCTCAAAGACGTGCGCCTGATTCCGGCCGACATGGCCGAAGAGGACATCGTGGTCGAACTCACGCGCCTGAAAGCGGCCGTGGTCTTGCGCGGCATTCGCGGCTCGGCAGCGGTCGACCTGCAGGCGATTGCCAAAGTGGTGGCTCAGGTCGGCGCGCAAATGCGGGCCAACCCCGAGCTGCTTGAAATCGACATCAACCCCCTGGTCGCCTATGCGCAAGGCTCGGCGCAGCCCGTGCTGGCACTCGATGCGCTGGTAGTGGCCCGGCCAGCCCATGCACTCAAGTGAGGCCAGACATGCAACTGCAATTCACACCCGAACAAGAGGCCTTCCGCCTCGAAGTGCGCGCCTTCGTCAAGGCCAATCTGCCCGGCGAGATCCGCCGCAAGGTGACGCTGGGCCTGCGCCTGGAGCACGCCGACTACGTCACCTGGTTTCGTATTTTGCAAGCGCGTGGCTGGCTCACGCCTGGCTGGCCGGTGCAGCATGGCGGCCCCGGCTGGGACCATGTGCAGCGCTACATTTTTGACGAAGAAACCCTGCTGGGCGGCGCGCCGCGCATCATCGCCAGCGGCATCCAGATGCTGGCGCCGGTGTTGCTGGCCTTTGGCACCGAAGCGCAAAAGCAGCGATACCTGCCCGACATTTTGAACAGCAACACCTGGTGGGCGCAGGGCTTTTCAGAGCCGGGCGCAGGCTCCGATCTAGCGGCCGTGCGCACCACCGCTGTGCTGGAGCCCGATGGCCGTCACTTTGTGGTCAATGGCCACAAGGTCTGGACCTCGTATGCGCACTGGTGCTCAATGATGTTTGCGCTGGTCAAAACCGACCCGAACGCCGCCAAGCCGCAAGAAGGCATTTCTTTCCTGCTGATCGACATGAAGACGCC
>CAIMVC010000453.1 GCA_903844825.1 uncultured Burkholderiales bacterium
GACCACCTGGGAGGTGGTCTCCAAGGTGGTGCTTCCGTACACCAAGGCCGGTGTGGTGGGCGGCATCATGCTGGGGCTGGGCCGTGCGCTCGGTGAGACGATGGCGGTGACCTTCGTGATTGGCAACTTCAATCAGCTCGACTCGCTGAGTCTTTTTCAGGCGGCCAACAGCATCACATCGGCCCTGGCCAACGAGTTCGCCGAGGCCGGCGAAGGCTTGCACCAGGCGTCCTTGATTTACCTGGGGCTGGTGCTCTTTTTCATCACATTTGTGGTGCTGTCGCTGTCCAAGATTTTGCTGGCCCAGTTGCGCAAAAGCGAAGGAGCCAAGTCATGAGCGCGTTGACGAGTGATCCCCGACTGGCGAAATTTGCGCGGCGCAAGCGTGTCAATCAACTGGCGCTGGTCCTGTCGCTGGCGGCCATGAGCTTTGGTCTGTTCTGGCTGTTCTGGATTTTGTGGGAAACCTTGCGGCTGGGCGTCGGCGGGCTGGCGCTTGCCACCTTTACCGAAATGACACCGCCTCCGAACGAGGCGGGCGGCATTGCCAACGCCATTTACGGCTCTTTTCTCATGGTGGTACTGGCAACTTTCGTGGGTACACCGATCGGCGTGATGGCTGGCATTTACCTCGCCGAGTACAACGTCAAGGGCTGGCTGGCTTCGGTGACGCGCTTCGTTAACGATATTTTGTTGTCGGCTCCCTCTATCGTGATCGGCTTGTTCGTCTACACGGTGGTCGTGTCGCGCTTCAAATCATTCTCGGGTTGGGCTGGGGTGATGGCCCTGGCGTTGATTGTGATTCCGGTTGTGATTCGCACTACCGAAAACATGCTGCAACTGGTGCCGCCGGGGCTGCGCGAGGCGGCTTACGCACTCGGTGCACCCAAGTGGAAAGTGATCATGAGCATCACGCTCAAGGCGGCCCGCTCCGGTGTGGTCACCGGCATCTTGCTGGCCGTGGCACGAATCGCTGGCGAGACCGCGCCTTTGCTCTTCACGGCGCTGAGCAACCAGTTTTTCACCTCTGATCTCAGCCAGCCCATGGCCAGCTTGCCGGTCACGATCTTCAAGTTCGCCATGAGTCCCTATGAGAACTGGCAGCAACTGGCTTGGGCCGGGGTGTTCCTGATCACGGTGGCGGTGCTGGGGCTGAATATTCTGGCGCGCGTGCTGACACGCAAGAAAGACTGACGCGAAGGTTTTTTACCCTCGCTGAAATGACCTCGAATCTCAAAGACAGTTACAAGGCATCAAGATGGACGCTATTCGTACCCCGGTTCAACAGGCTGAAAAGTCAAAAATATCCGTCAAGAATCTGAATTTCTATTACGGAAAATTCCACGCTCTCAAAGACATCAACCTGGAAATTCCCGAGCATAAAGTCACTGCCTTCATTGGCCCCTCGGGCTGCGGCAAGTCAACCTTGCTGCGTGTGTTCAATCGCATGTACGAGTTGTACCCAGAACAGCGCGCCCAGGGCGAAGTGATGTTTGAGGGTGAGAACCTGCTGCAATCCCAGCGCGACGTGGCGCTGCTACGGGCCAAGGTCGGTATGGTGTTTCAAAAACCAACGCCGTTTCCGATGTCGATTTATGACAACATCGCCTTTGGCGTGAAGCTCTTCGAGAGCCTCAATTCAGCCGATATGGACGAGCGTGTTGAATGGGCTTTGCGCAAGGCTGCCTTGTGGACTGAAGTCAAGGACAAGCTCCAGCAAAGTGGATCGAGTCTGTCGGGTGGCCAGCAGCAGCGTCTTTGCATTGCGCGTGGCATTGCGATCAAACCCGAGGTGCTCCTGCTCGACGAGCCCTGCTCGGCGCTCGATCCGATTTCTACCGCCAAGGTCGAAGAGCTGATCGCCGAACTCAAGCACGATTACACGGTGGTGATCGTCACGCACAATATGCAACAGGCCGCGCGTTGCAGCGACTACACCGCCTACATGTACCTGGGTGACTTGGTGGAGTTTGGCGGGACCGAAGACGTTTTCTTCAAGCCCAAGCGCAAGGAAACTGAAGACTACATCACGGGCCGTTTCGGCTGAACGTTTAGCCGTCGACCTCACGAATCAAGGAGAAAAGAGCATGCCTGAAAAACATTTGTCAACGCAGTTCGACAGCGAACTCAACGGGGTCTCGTCGCGTGTGATGGAACTTGGCGGTCTGGTGGAGTCACAGATCCGCATGGCCATTTACGCGTTGTCCCAGTTCAGCACCGAGTCCGCCAACCAGGTTATTGAAGCCGAATCACGGGTCAATTCCATGGAGCTTGACATTGATCGGGAGCTCTCGTCGATCATTGCCAGGCGCCAACCTACGGCCCGCGACTTGCGCCTGTTGATCGCGATTTCCAAGACCACGGCCAACCTAGAGCGGGCCGGCGACGAGGCTGAAAAAATTGCCCGCATGGTCAAGTCGATCATTGAAAGCGGCTCCGCTCGGCAGCTGCCCTCGTCTGACCTGCGCGTCGAAGCCGAACTGGCTTCGGCCCTGCTGCGCAAGGCGCTGGACGCCTTTGCGCGTCTTGACACCAAGGCAGCGCTGTCGATTTTGAAGGAAGACGACCAGATCGATCAGGAGTTTGACGGCTTTGTGCGCAAACTCATCACCTACATGATGGAAGATCCGCGCACGATCTCGGCCAGCCTGGATTTGCTGTTTGTCGCCAAAGCCATCGAGCGCATTGGTGACCACGCCAAGAACATTGCTGAGTTCATCATCTACATCGTCAAGGGCGCTGACGTTCGCCACAGCCCGATGGACCATATCGAATCGGTCATTCAATGATGCCAGTGGTTGGCTTTTCATGAAGCATCTGCCGCGGATTTTGATTGTCGAAGACGAACCGGCCATTGCCGAGTTGATCGCAGTGAATTTACGTCACGGCGGGTTCAACCCGGTGATCGTCGGCGACAGTGTGGCGGCTCAGAAATCCCTGGATGAGGTACTGCCCGATGCGATTTTGCTCGACTGGATGCTGCCAGGTCAAAGTGGCTTGGCTCTGGCGCGTCAATGGCGCAAGGTGCCGCGCACCAAAGGGATTCCAATTTTGATGCTGACTGCCCGTGGCGACGAGCCCGACCGCGTGGCCGGGTTGGACGCCGGGGCAGATGACTACATCACCAAACCTTTTTCGACCCAGGAGTTGCTGGCGCGCATCCGTGCGGTGTTGCGCCGGCGTGCCCCCGAGTTGGTCAAGGACAGCGTGACGGTCGGTGAGCTGACTCTGGATGCGGCGACGCATCGGGTTAGCTATGGCGCAGACGAGCTCAAGCTCGGTCCGACGGAGTTCAAATTGCTGCATTTCCTAATGAAACATGCCGAGCGCGTGCACAGCCGCAGCACCTTGCTGGATCGCGTGTGGGGCGACCATGTGTTTATTGAAGAGCGCACGGTCGACGTGCACGTCAAACGCCTGCGCGAAGGTCTGGGTGCGGCCGGCTCCATGATCGAAACCGTGCGTGGTGCCGGGTATCGACTGACGGCCAGTGTGGCTCGCCCAGCCTGAGACGCCAAGACGCATGCTCGGTCGCTGGTTTTTATTTCCCCTCTGCCAACTCCTTGGCGCGGCGCTGGGGTGGTTGTTTGGCGGGCAGTCTGGCGCCTTGCTCGGCGTGCTGGTGGGTGGGCTGCTATTTTTGGCCTTCGACTCCCGCCGGCTCTTTCGTCTGCAACGCTGGCTGCGTGCGGTGCAGCAAGCTGATCTGCAAGACCTGTCGACCATCCCTGAAAGCCTGCAGCCGCCGGCCACCGGCCTGTGGGGCGACTTGGCCGACCGCATGCGCCGCTTGCTGCGGTCGCGCGACAGGGCCCGCTGGGACAGCCAGAGCCGCCTGGACGAGCTCCTGGCAGCCATGCAGGCTTCGCCCAACGGCGTTGTCTTGCTTGATGCGCAAGGGCGAATCGAATGGTGTAATTTGACGGCCGTTCAGCACTTTGGCTTTGATGCCCAGCGCGACTTGCAGCAGTACGCCGTCAACTTGGTACGCGAGCCGGCTTTTTCTGCTTACCTGGCTGCTGGCGACTTTTCAGGCGACGTGGTAATTGCCGGCAGAGCCAGCACCCCCTCGCGACCAGTCAAGCTGTCGCTGCACGTGCATGCTTATGGCGAAGGTCGGCGCTTGCTGCTGTCGCGTGACATCACGGCGGTCGAATTGGCAGAAGCCATGCGCCGCGACTTTGTGGCCAACGTTTCGCATGAAATCAGAACGCCGCTGACGGTGCTGGCAGGCTTTGTCGAAACCCTGCAGACCTTGCAGCTCACCGAGGCCGAGCGCAGCCGTTACCTCGGGCTGATGGCGCAGCAGTCGCAACGCATGCAGACCCTGGTCAGTGATCTTCTGACCTTGTCGCGGCTCGAAGGCAGTCCGTTGCCTGGGCGCCACGAGTGGATCAGCGTCGCCACGCTGCTGGGTCAGTGTGAGCAAGAGGTGCGCGCGCTGTCGGCCAATTTGTTCACGCAGGGCCACAAGATTGTTTTTTCGATTGATGGCGATGCCGATATTTCAGGTGTCCCCCTGGAACTGTACAGTGCCTTGTCGAATCTGGTGACCAACGCCGTGCGCTACACACCCAGCCCCGGGACCGTGCAGGTTCATTGGCGCGTGTTGCCCGATGGACAAGGGGAGTTTGCCGTGGTCGACAGCGGCCCGGGTATTGCGCCCGAACACTTGCCGCGACTGACCGAGCGTTTTTACCGGGTCGATCGCAGCCGGTCGCGCGAGACCGGTGGCACTGGCCTGGGCCTGGCGATCGTCAAACATGTGGCCCAGCGCCACGGCGCTGAGCTGCATATTCAAAGCCAGCTTGGTCATGGCTCACGCTTTTCTATCGTCTTTCCCGCGTCGCGAATCCGGATGCTTCACGCGCTGAAAGTCGCTTGATCGAGGCTTGCGATGAGAAAAACGGCCGCGTTTTATTGCCTCTGGCTGGCGCTTTCAGCGCTGCTGGCGGCCTCGGTGTGCCGGGCGCAGTCGGGCGATGAGGAAACGCGCAGTGCGAAGTACCAAAGCACCTACAACTGGCAAAAGCACAGATCATTTTCGTCGCCCAGCGCCGGACCGAACAGCCTGAGTTCGGCCAGTGAGACGATGTACACCTTCTCGACGACCGCGCACTGGGGTGCCCGCGTCTGGTCCGGTGGGGAGTTGTATTTCAATCCGGAAATAGCCGCAGGCGTTCCTTTTTCTGGCAGCCTGGTCGGCCTGGGTGGCTTTACCAACGGCGAGATCACCCGCGCAGGTGGCTCCGATCCCAAGCCCTATGTGCAGCGTCTCTTCTTGCGCCAGACCTGGAACCGGGGTGGCGGCGCTGAAAAGGTCGAGTCGGACTTCAATCAGATGGCGGGCTCTGTTGACAAGAACCGCTGGGTGCTGACCGTTGGGAACTTTTCGACGCTTGATGTGTTTGATGACAACGCCTACGCCAAGGATCCTCGTACGCAGTTCATGAACTGGGGCAGCTGGACCTATGCGGCTTTTGATTACGCTGCCGATGCGCGCGGTTTTGGTTGGGGCGCCGCCGTCGAGTGGTATCAGGATGACTGGGTGCTACGTTGGGGACGCATGACCGGTCCGCGCGAGCCCAATGCGCTGCAAGTTGATTTCGCCCTGGGCAAACACTACGGCGACCAGGTCGAGCTGGAGCATCGTCATGAGGTCATGGGGCAACCGGGCAAGGTCAGGGTGCTGGCCTGGCGAAACCGCGCCATATTGGCGAGTTTCAACGATGCGACGGCCTACCTCAAGGCCCATCCAGAGGCTGATCCGCAAACCGTTTTCAAGGTTCGTCATGGCGAGAAAATCAAATACGGCGTGGGTATCAATCTGGAGCAGGCTGTCAACGATTGGGTGGGCGTTTTCCTGCGTGCGATGAAAACAGACGGACGAACCGAGACTTATGCCTTCACCGAGGTTGACAATTCCCTGGCTATGGGGCTGTTGATCAACGGCGCTTCTTGGGGGCGTGCGTCGGACCATGTCGGCCTGGCTTGGATGCGCAACGGCTTGTCGGCCGACCGACGCAAGTTTCTTGAAGCCGGTGGCGTCTCCTTTTTTATCGGAGATCGCGGCTTGAGCTACCGACCCGAGAGCATTCTGGAAGGCTTTTACAGCGTCGGAATGGGCAAAGGTCTGTGGGTCACCGGGGACTACCAGCGCATTCAGAATCCGGCTTACAACGCCAGCCGGGGTCCGGTTAACGTGCTTGCCGTTCGCTTGCATGCCGAGTTCTGAGTGCTGAAGTCTGACGTAAGGCGCGGGCCATGACATGTTGAGTGATCAGTTGGTGAGTCTTCTGGAGAAGCAAAAACTGGTCGATGGCATGGTTCACAGGCTGCAGATGCCAAGGCAGCAGGCGGTGGAGTCCCTGCTGCAAAAACAGCATGATGCGCAGCTGCTCAATTTCATCGATGCAGCCAGCTCGGTCGAACTGGCGCAGGCTTTAAACAGACTGGGACTGGCGCACGCTCGCCTGCTCTTGAGCAAAATTTCGGAGCTTCGGAAAAACGAGGTTTTGTCGGACGTTAGCGATGCGCGCCGACGCGAACTGGGCCAGGAACGACTGGCGCCTGAGTTTTTTGGTAACCAGGTCAATGTGTTTGAGTTGATCGATGGCCGACTCAAGCAGATACCGATTGCCTGCCGAAAAGACCTTGAGGGTGTTCGTCCCATCTGGGTTGACCTGGTTCACACCAGTGAAGTCGAAAGAGCCTTCATCGGCGCGCACTTTGGTGTTGACCTGCCCGATCCGCTGAATGAAACCGAGCTGGAGGTCAGCGCGCGGTTCTATGTTCACGAGAACGACGACATTCACCTGCACTCCAATTTTTTGCATGACCGAAAGGGGGACTCCAGGGGGGTGCCGGTGTCGTTCATTTTGCGGGGTGGGATCCTCTTTTCCCTGCGCAACGAAGAGCTCCCGGTGTTTCGCCTTCAGCGCCGACGCGCCCTGAGCCAGACGGGTTATGTCAATGACTGCATAGACGTCTTGCTGGATTTGTATGGTGCGGACGTCGAATGTTCTGCCGATTCACTGGAAAACATCTACGCCAGTTTGGGGCAGGTCGGTCGCCTGGTTTTGAGTGAGGCCGTCAGTGACGAACAGGCCGCGGTCACCCTGGCCGATATTGCCGAAGAGGAAGACCAAAATGGCCGAATCCGTGGAAACATTTTGGACACCCAGCGGGCGCTGAATTTTTTGATGCGTGGGCGCTTGTTGACGTCCGATCAGATCGGCGACGCCAAACAAATTTTGCGCAATATTGATTCACTCAATAGTCACACCGCATTTTTGTTCGACAAGATCAATTTTCTGATGGATGCCACCATTGGTTTTATCAATATCAACCAGAACAAGCGGGTCAACCAGCTGACGGTTTTCAGCGTCGTTTTCATGCCCATCAATATTCTTGCCGGCATGGGCGGCATGTCCGAGTTCTCGATGATGACGCAGGGTGTGCCCTGGCCCGTGGCCTATGGCGTTTTTGTGCTGTGCTCGGTCTTGGTCGGTTTGCTGACCTACCTGGGCTTGAAGCGGTTTGAAAAACGGAAAATGAGCGCTGTCCGTCTGCCCAAAGCCAGGCCTTGAGGCCACCTTGGTGTTGCTCGTTTTCGGCTGACTAGGGTATCAGCCTGCAGCTGCTTTTATTGCCCGAAATGCGGCATTCGATGAGCGCTTTTCCGTCCACGTTGTATTCAGTGAGCAGCCATTGGCTAGATGATTCTGGCGACAATCTGTCGAGCGTGGCAAAGCCGTATTCAGCGCTGGCCATGTAGTCTTCGACGATGCTGGTCGGGCGTAACACGGTGCCTGCGGCTACGCTCTGTGGAGCTGTGCCTTCATTAGCCGAACCCGAGTTGCCCAGGATGATCGAGGCCGGGTGCGCGCCTTTGAAGCTGATGGATTCAAACAAGTGCACGTGGCCATGCAGCGCCAGGCGCACGCCATCGGGTAGCAGTTGCTCCGGGTAAGTTTTTTCAAAAACAGACTGAAGGCCGAGGTTGCCCGCGAGCCGGAACTCCCCCGACTGCCTGCCCGGCAGCACCGCGATCAAGGGGTGGTGACTGACGAACCAGCTGTTCTTTTTTTGCCGAACCAGTGCAGCGACCTGTGCCAGTTGATGGTTGTAGATGGCCCACGCCGGGTCACTGCTGCTCAAAGGTCTGCCGCTGGTTTTTGATGAGTCGAAAATCACCAGTTGTTCGTCGCCGCCGATGTCAATCGCGTAGGGCTCGGAGTAATCGCCCTGCGTATCAAAACGCGGGTCATCGCAGGATCTTTCGATGCGCCAGGGCTGCGTGTCAACATATCGGAACCAGCCCTGGCCTGCGCGAAAGCAGGACTCATGGTTGCCGCGCACAAACACCCAAGGCGCGGCTGCCAGCAGGTTTTTCGCCGGCGTAAAAAAGTCGGCCTGCCAGGCGTCATCTCCATAGCCCCAGGGGCTGTTGGCGCAGCCTGGCTGGTTGGCCGGGCACGGGCTCTCGCGGTAATGGATGTCTCCGATATGGAGGACCAGGTCCGGCTTTTTGGCTGCCGCGCTTTCTGCGATCCTGGCAAAGGGCCACTGGCTGACGTCGTTGCATGACTGAAACGCAGCATCTGAAGACTTCAGCCGGCAGCCCGTGTCCGCGAGGATGACCATGCGCTGAACCCTCTTGTGCGGTGCGGGCACAGACTGCCCATTGATATGCGCAGTGCGGGCACCCTCGTGCCATGCTGCCTCGCAGGCCCGGAGCGTGAAGACGGCTGCTTTGTTGTCGCTTTGCGCATTGGCCTGGCGCGCCGGCACGATGGCGGGTGCCGAGCGCAGTGTCATGGCTTCGGTCGTGTTGTCGTCCCACACGATGGAAGGACAGGTCGCTGCTTCGGTGAGCCAGCGCACCACCGCGCGACCGCTCTGAGCTTGCACGGTGAACAAGGTGCCCGACTCACCTTGCGCAGCCCTTGCCGGGAAGCTTGTCCCGCCCGAAAGGAGCAGTAAAAAAAAGGCGGCGACGAGTCCGCGATGAGTGCGGCGATTGATTGGTTTGCGTTGCATTGGTCCTACTTTAACCACATTGCACCGCCTCTGTTCTGAGCGCGCGCGGCGTCGCTCTCCATCCGTTTGCGTTCCTTTGTGGAGGGATGGTTGACCTACCTTGTCATGTGAACGACACGCTACTGACATGGCCTTGTCAAACCAGTCGAGAAAAATAGGTTCGTTGGTTTTGACTTTTTCAAACACCACGATTTTTACAAAGGAATTTCTTGATGCTTCGTTCAAATTGCGTGTTGAGTGCCTGGGCGCTGGTGGGCCTGGCTGTTGCGCCCGTGGTGGTGTCAGCGCAGGTGGCCTTTCCCGCCACGTTGGCCGGTCATGCGGTTCTTCCTGCGCAGACATTTATCGCCGCGCCCAAGGACGCTCCGGATGATCTGCGTGTCAGCGGGAAATTCACCACGGGCGTGCGAGTGGGCAAGCTCGCCAGTGTTGAGGGGCTTTCGGCGGGGCGCCCTACAGGCGTTTTTCTGCCCTTCAAAGGCCAGCCCGTTCAGGGCCATTCGGGGATCAAACGCATGGCCGACGGAAGCTACTGGTTGCTGACGGACAACGGCGCCGGCTCCAAAGCCAATTCGCCAGACTTCATGCTGTTCTTGAACCGTTACGCGGTGGACTTCAAGACCGGCCAGTTCAAGCGTCTGGAGACTGTTTTTTTGCATGACCCGGACGGTGTCACTGACCGCCGTAATGGAGCCACCGATGTTCGGCGTAATGGAGCCACAAACAGGTAGTTAAAACGACACCCCGAGGGGGTTAAACAATGGTGGA
>CAIMVC010000454.1 GCA_903844825.1 uncultured Burkholderiales bacterium
TTCACGCCACTGGTCAGCGCGTCGGCGCTGAGCAGCGTGTTATTGGAGTTGCCGTTGTCGTTGTACAGCGGCGATTCTTGTTCGTAAGCCATGTTCGGTGAGTTCCCTTGATGCAAAGTGGCCGCCCCCCCACACGGGGAGCGGCAGGCGCGCGTCAGTGTCAGTAGTTGTTCAAAATCTCGAAGCTGGCACTGTTCAGGGAGGACAGGGCCACATCCAGTAACAGCAGGCTGTAATTGCTGCCCAAGTCAATCCGGGTCGACGTGCCTTCGGCGCTGGCGCGGGCAAGCACTTCGGCGGGTGTGTCCACGCTGCTTCCGTTCAAGCCGTCGGTGTCGCCAGCGCCGAGCAAGAACACCACCTTGTCGCCTGCGGCCACGTCAAAGTCGCCAATCACGTCACGGCCCGACTGGTCCGCCATCACGAAGCGGTCGGCCCCGGCGCCGCCTCGGAAGTACTCCTGGCTGGTGCTGCCCCACAGCAAATCAGCCAGCGCCGTGCCCGTGACGTACGTGGTCGACTCCAGCTCCGTGTCACCCCAGGTGGCCTTGGTCGTCAGGCTGGGGCTCAGGCTGTAGAACTGGTCGGCAAACATCAGCTCCTCAATGCCGCGCAAGGTATCGGTTTGACTGACCGCGCCAGTGGCCGGCGTGCTGACTTCCACCCATCGGTCATAGAGCGTGGCGCTGGCAGCGGCCGTCTTGTCGGTGGCCGAGCCCTGCGTGACGCTGGCCATCAGCGAGGTGTACAGGTCACTGGTCTGGACCGTCAGCTTCACCAGCGCCGGGTTGCTGGCGTCAACCGTCACCGCCGCGCCGCTGACCCCGCCTGTAGTGGCTTCGATCTGGCTTTCGAAGCTCTCGGCGACCGACTTCAGGCTGTTGACGGTGGTGCTGCCGGTGACCGTGAAATTCGCCGAGCCCACTTGCAGACTGAAGACGTCACCGGTATCGACCTGGCCACTCAAGTTCGTGCTCGCGGCCTGCACGGTGTGCAGGCCATAAGCGCTGCGCTCACCCGAGAACACGACCACGTCCTTGGCGGCGCCGCCATCGGCGGCCAGGCCCTGGTTCAGGCCGCCGTCCACGGTATCGTTGCCGGCGCCGGGCTTGAACACATCCCCGAGCTTGCCGCCTGTGAGCACATCATGGCCGGTGCCCGAGTCCATGACGTTGCTCAGGTCTTGCGCGCCGACGATGCTGTCGTTGCCGTCGGTGCCGGTCCAGATTTTCTGGTCGACCTTCTTGTTACCGTCGGTGTCGACTTCGACGCTCTTGACCTCAGCCACCGCTCCGAGCGTGACCAGTTTGTCGGCAAAACGGATTTGCTCGATGTTGCTCAAGGTGTCGGTGCCGTCGGCAGACGGTCCGGTGACAGTCCAGGTGGTGCTGCTGTTCACCTGAACCCATTGGTAGCTGGCGGCATTGCCTTCGTAGCGAACGGTGTCGGTCCCCTGACCACCGTCGATCGAGTCGTTACCGGCGCCGCCACTGAAGCGGTCATTGCCGTCGCCACCCGTCAAGGCGTCGTCGCGGCTGCCGCCCGAGAGTTGCACCGCCAGGCTGGCGCGCCCTTGCTGGTAATCGACGGCCTTGAGCTGGTTGGCCACCACGTCAATGCCGCTGACGCGCACCAGGTCCGTGACGCCATCGCCATCGAGGTCCTGCCGGTCAATCGCCACTTTCAGGCTGACAAAGGCGTCCGAGAACTGCAGGCCTTCCATGTGAGTCAAGGTATCGGTGCCATCGCCCGTGCTGCTGTTGATGACCTGAACCTGGTAGCCGTCGGCGGTCTGCGTGATCGTGTAACTACTCAGGGACAGGCTGTACTCGCCAATGTCGCGGCCATCACCGCCATCGAGCACGTCGTTGCCCTGCCCACCAATCAAAATATCGTCGCCAACGCCGCCCGTGATCGAGTCGTTGCCTGCCGCGCCTTCCATGCGGGCGCTGAGGGCCGTGGCGACCAGCGTGTCGGCACCATCGGTGCCGCGCAAGCTGGCGGCATCGGGCGTGCCATCGCCGTCGATATCGACGAAGGACTGCGCCACCTCCAGCGTCACCCAGCGGTCACCGAAGGCCAGGTTTTCGACATTCACCAGCAGGTCCACGCCGTTGCCACCGTCGTCATCGCCCAGCGAATCCGTCACACGCAGCAGCGTGACCTTGACCGCACGGCCATCAGCCGTGATGGCGTTGGCGGCTCCATCCACCAGGTAAGTCACGCCGTTGATGACAAAAGACTGACCGTTGAAGGTCTTGTTGCTGGCGTCCAGCGCACCTGGCTTGATGCGTTCAATGGTGTAGCGGCTGTACAAGCCGTCGTAATGCACGGTGTCGAAGCCTTGATTGCCCCAGAAGTCCACGCCATTGGCGCGTCCATCAATTTCGTCGGCGCCCATGCCGCCCCAGAACTGATCCGCCCCATCGCTGCCGACCAGGGTGTCATCGCCCTCGTTGCCCCAGAACTGGCGCATCACGCCCACGTCGGTGCTGGCAGACTGGTCGATCCGATCATCGAGGAAGGTGCCGTTGATGTTGATGTTCTGGAGCCGACCCTCTGGATTTTTCCAGCTGTTGACTTCCACTTCCAGGCGCATCCAGCGATCAGCAAACGACAAGGACTCCACGCCCGTGAGCGTGTCGGTACCGTCACCCTCGCTGTCAGCGTCACGCACCGTGACGCTGCCATCGAGATTGCGGGTGATGGCATAACGTTCAAATTCGCCGCTGTACTGGGCGTTGTCGGTCTGCGGATTACCTATGCTGTCCACGCCGTTGGCGCCACCATCGATCACGTCATTGCCAGCACCACCGCGTAGCCAGTCAGCCCCGGCGCCGCCTCGCATCGTGTCGTTGCCTTCGTTGCCGTTAAAGCCGTCATTGCCGCTGAAGTTGTAGGCGCCCTGCGCGGGCACCGCTACGGCGCCCATGATGTCGCCCTCGCTGGTGCCTTCGGAGTTGGAGCCCGTCACCTCACCCGGCACATAGGCCTTGCTGGCCTCGTCAAAAACCCAGTTGCGCTGCAGGTAGACCTGCTGCTCCAGCGGCATCCATTTGTCGCTGAAAGACAGGAA
>CAIMVC010000455.1 GCA_903844825.1 uncultured Burkholderiales bacterium
CTGGACGAGAGCCATGTGCTGATCGGGCAGTTCGGCGGCATGTATAACGGCGACCGGGCGCGCAAGACGACGCTGGTCGAATATGGCTTTCGTCTGCCTTCGGCGCTCGACAACCGACCGCTGAAGTTCGCCGAATTCGAACGCAAGATGCGCCAAGCCGTGTTTGTCTCGGCCACGCCGGCCGCCTATGAACAGGAGAATGCCGGTCAGGTGGTTGAACAGGTGGTGCGGCCTACCGGCCTGGTCGACCCGCAGGTCGAAGTGCGACCCGCCACGCACCAGGTCGACGACGTGCTGCAGGAAATCCGCATCCGGGTCGACAAAAACGAGCGGGTGCTGATCACCACGCTGACCAAGCGCATGGCCGAACAATTAACGGACTACCTCACCGACAACGGCGTCAAGGTGCGTTATCTGCACAGCGATGTCGACACCGTCGAGCGGGTCGAGATCCTGCGCGATTTGCGGCTGGGCGCCTTCGATGTGCTGGTGGGGATCAACCTGCTGCGCGAAGGCCTGGACATTCCCGAAGTCAGTCTGGTGGCGATTCTGGACGCCGACAAGGAAGGCTTTTTGCGCGCCGAGCGCAGCCTGATCCAGACCATCGGGCGCGCTGCCCGTAACCTCAATGGCCGGGCCATCTTGTATGCCGACCGGATCACCGACTCCATGAAAAAAGCCATGGACGAGACCGAGCGCCGGCGCAACAAGCAAATCGCTTTCAACCTGGCCAACAACATCACCCCACGCAGCGTGGTCAAGCGCATCAAGGACTTGATCGACGGCGTCTACAGCGAAAAGTCGGGCAAAGAAGCGGCCAAGCTCGAGTTGCAAAAAGCCATGGTCGAGGACATGAGCGAAAAAGACGTGGCCAAGGAAATCAAGCGGCTGGAAAAGCTGATGATCGAGCACGCCAAAAACCTGGAGTTCGAAAAAGCCGCTCGTGTGCGCGACCAGCTCAGCGCCCTCAAAGCCCAGGCCTTCGGCGCGCCGGGTGCCGACAACCTGGCACCGGTCACGCTGTGAAGGGTGGCGGTTTCAGAGTGCGGGCTTAGCGGTTGAGCACGGTCTCCATGCCGGGGGGAACGGGCTGGTAGGGGTGCGCTGCCAGGAGCTCGGCACGCAAGCCCAGCACCTGCCCGGGGTGGTCGGGGGCCGGCAACTCCCCGCTGCTGGCCTGCAGCCAGGCGCCGTCTTGCAACGTGTCATAAAAGTCACTCTCGCCAAACTGCAGCTCCAGCAGGCTGCAGCCTGGGGCCGCGGCTGCCACTTGCAGACTGTGCCAGGTGCAGACCGGGCCAGACGGGTTGTGGGGTGAGAACTGAACACCGCTGTCGGCAGCGCGCTGGGCGATACGAAGCATCTCCCAGGGGCCGCCACAGTACTTGACGTCAGGCATGACGACGTCATAGAGCCCTTCGTCGAACAGGTTCTGGAAGGCTTCGACACCGACCTGGCTTTCAGCCGCAGCCAGTAGCACGCCCTGCGCGTTGGCGGCCGCTCGAATCCGCCGGGTCGCTGGCCAGTAGCTGTGGGACTCGGCAATCGGACACTCCAGCCAGTGCAGGTCAAGGCCGTGCAAAAGTTTGAGCGCGTACAGGGCGGCAGCTTCATCGAAGCGCCAATGGCAATCCACCATCAGCAAGGCCTCGGGGCCAAGCGCGTCACGCAGCGCGGCCATGACATCCACGCCGTGGTGAATCTTTTGCATCCCCTCTGCGCTGGCGCAACTGCCGGGCGTCAGGCCGTCAAACGGTGCTGCCTTGAAAGCCGAAAACCCCTGTTCACGCGCCCGCAGAGCGGTTCTCGCAAAGCCCTCGGGTGTTCGCTCTCGCGTGGCCCGGTTGATGTTCGCGTACAGCCGCACCGCGTCGCGCTGCCGGGGGCCCAGCACGTCGGAAGGTCTGCAGTGCTGCTGCATGACCTGCAGGCTGGCAACGCCCTGGGCCACGGCGCTGATCACGGCATTGGCAACCAGGCCGCCGGGCAGCCGGGGCGAGACGCGCAATTGCGTGGCCGCCTGCGCCAGGCTCAGGCCGATCCAGTCTGGGGCCAGATGGCGTGTGGCGGCCACCAGCAAAGGCTCCCACCCGTTGAGCGAGGCCTCGCCCCAGCCGAGCCGGCCTCCATTGTCCCGAACCGAGATGAACACCCAGTTGGTCTTTGCGGAGACGTGAAACACATGGGCATCAATGGCGGCGATCAGGGTCATCGGGTCCTGCTTGTTCATACGTTGCTCAAACACGGCTCTGGCAGGCCACGCTGGCCGGCGTGATCAAACCGGCGCTGACCAGGGCCGGCCAAAACTCGTCGG
Organism: uncultured Burkholderiales bacterium; assembly: GCA_903844825.1. Taxonomy (GTDB): domain Bacteria; phylum Pseudomonadota; class Gammaproteobacteria; order Burkholderiales; family Burkholderiaceae_C; genus Polaromonas. The sequence continues at coordinate 2,315 of CAIMVC010000455.1, forward strand.
GCAGGGCGAGCGTGGCAAGCTGAAGGTTTTCCAGCACTTCCTGCGGGCTCTTGTAGCCGGCCAGCACCGACGTCACCGCCGAATGCCTGAGCGGCAGTTGCAGGGCGGCGGCTCGCAGTGGCACGCCGTGCTGCTGGCAGACTTTTTCAAGTTGCCGTGTTTTTTCAAGGATGTTGTCGGCCGCCGGCTGCGAGAAAAACAGGGCGCCCGGGACAGCGCCCGTGGCCAGAATCCCCGAGTTGAAAGGCGCAGCAACGATCACGCCAATGCCCCGGGCCTGGCATTGCGGCAACACCTGATCAAAGCCCTGCTGGTCGAGTAAGGTTGTGCGGCCGGCGAGCATCAGAAAGTCAAAGTCTGCCTCGGCCAGCGCCCGCAGGGAAATGGCGCAGTCATTGATGCCGATGCCCAGGGCCTTGACCAGACCCGCGGCGCGCCACTCCTGCATGGCCTTGAAGGCGCCCTTGAGCGCCTGGTCAAAGACCTGGTCAGTGTGGTCGCCATGCCAGCGCTGGCTGACATCGTGCAGGATGGCCATGTCGATGCGGTCCCGCCCGAGCCGGGCTAGGCTTTCTGCCAGCGACCTCTGGGCGCCATCGTAGGAGTAGTCAAATTGGGTGCACGGCGTGCCGCTGCTGTCCTGACGAACCAGCCGGCCCACTTTGCTGGAGAGATAAAAAGGATGCGCGGCACCGGCCAGGGCCTGACCGCTGAGCAGCTCGCTCTGACCGAAGCCGTAAAACGGTGCTGTATCCAGATGATTCATGCCCGCCTCAAGCGCTGTGTGGACCGTTGCTGCGGCGTCTGCCGCCGACAGCCCCACCAGTCGGCTGGCGCCAAAACTCAAGGGATGCAAGTGCAGCGAACTGCGGCCCAGCTGCCGAAAAGACAAAGCCTGCATGGCCTAGTCAGCCCTGGCGCCGGAAGCCTTGATCACCGCCGCCCACTTGGTCGTTTCAGCCCGAATGAACTGCTCAGCTTCTTCCGGTGAATTGGCCAGCAAGGCCACGCCCATGCCGCGCAGCTGCTCGCTCACTTCCGGCGTGCGCAAGATGCGACGCACGTCTTCCGCGATTTTTTTCACCACTGGCGCCGGTGTGCCGCCGGTGACCCAGAGCGACTGCCAGGCATTGCTCTCAAAGCCCGGAAAACCCGATTCGGCGATGGTCGGCGTCGTCGGAAACTCGGGCAGACGCTGCAGTGTGGCCACACCCAGCATGCGTAGCGCGCCTGACTTGATGTGCCCGATCACGTGCGGGCCACCGTCGATGGTCATCTGTACCTGGCCGCCAAGCAGCGCCGTGATGGAGTCAGCGCCGCCCTTGAAGGGAATGTGGACCATGTCCAGACCGGCGCGCAGTTTCAGCAACTCGCCGCCCATGTGGGGAATCGTGCCGTTGCCGCCCGAGCTGAAATTGATCTTGCCGGGATTGGCCTTGGCATAGGCGACAAACTCCGGCACCGTCTTGACCGGGACCGAGGGATGAACCAGCATCATGAAGGGCACGGTCCCGATGACGGTGATGGGCACCAGGTCCTTGTAGGGCACGTAGGGCAACTTGGGCAGCAGGGCGGGGATCACGCCGATAGCCGCGGCAGCTGACAGCAAGGTGTGGCCGTCAGGCGCACTCTTGGCCACTAGGTCGGCCCCTACGGAACTGCCGCCACCGGGCTTGTTTTCGACAATCGCGCCAACGCCCCAGGTCGTGCTGATCGACTTGGCCAGTGCCCGGGCAATCAGGTCAGAGGTGGCACCCGGCGAAAAAGGCGAAACGATGCGGATTGTTTTGGAGGGGTAGTCCTGCGCCCGGGCCGCCGTGCCTGCCAGCGCGCCAGCCCCCAGGGCGATCAGAAAGTCTCGACGCGCGGGCAGGCGCTCGGTGTCTGGCAAAAAGGCCGATGAATTCAAATGCATTGAGTGTCTCCAGGTTGTTCCGACGAATAGTCCAACGAATGGCTATGGCTTTGATGCCTGCCCTTGCTTGGCCACCGACAAGCCTGCAGCGGCTTGCAAGTCGCCTTGCTTCAGCGCTTTGAGCAGGGCGACCTTGGTCTTGATCACATGCGCCCTGGCAATCGCTTCCAGGGAGTAGGCGTCACGGTCTTCAATCAGCTGAATCATCAGCCGGTGGTCAAGAATCACGCCCTGCAGGCGCTCGGCCCCGTAGCCCAGACGGGTCCAGAGGCTGCCCAGCAGGGGCGAGTGGATCTGCGAGATTTCCCCCACATAGGACAGCCCCGAAGCCTTGTGAATGACGTCATGAAACAGGCGGTTGTTTTTGAAGACAGCCTGCCCGTCCTGTGCCAGGGCGGCCTTTTCAAGTTCGCGCTGATGCAGTTGCAATTGCGCGATGTCCGCCTCCGAGATCTGGCTGATCGCCTTGCGCGCCGCCAGCCCCTCGATGGCGCAGCGCACTTCAAAAATCGTTTCGATGAAGTTCGCATCGATCGCGCGGATGGTGGCCCCCTGATTGGCCTCAAAAGTGACCAATCCCTCGCCATTGAGCGCCCTCAGCGCCTCCCTGACCGGCATGTGGCTGGACACATAGCGTTTTGACAAAAAACTCAGCGTCAGCTTTTCCCCCTGCGGCAGCGCTCCGGAGAGGATGTCAAGCCGAATCTTGTCTTTGATGGTCTCGGTTCGGGTCATGCGTTAGGAGGGTTCATCGTCCGTTTTGGTTTGTATTTGATCAAATCTGAAGATATTATCGAATTAATTGATTGATAGCTTAACTATTTGATCAAATCCGAATGATTTTTTAGGGGTTTGGCGCCAGTTACTGCGCCGTCAGTGGCAAACAATGCGGCGCGCCGGGGGAGTTGCATCTACGTCAACGGGATCAAAGAGATCCCGATTAGCAATGTTGCGGGGCAGCGCGGGGCCGTGTGCTGCCTGCGCCGAAGAACCCGGCGCCGTCATCCGAGAACTCCGACGAGTTCAGCCCAAACGGATTTGTTTTATGCCGAGCTTTCTCAAGTGATCGGCAGCCGCAGGCAAAACTCGCAGCCGCCTTCGGGCCGGTTGGCGACCGTGACGCTGCCGTCGTGCCTTTGGGCAATGCTCCTGACCAGGTACAGCCCCAGACCGGCGCCGGGTTGATCCAGTGCCGAGCGGCCACGAAAGAAACGTTTGAAGATGTGCTCAATGTCGTCCGGGCTCACGCCCGGACCCTGGTCGCGCACACAAATTTCGGCCTGGCCCTCACGCGCCCTGAGCTCGACTTCAATGGTTTTGTCGGGCGGGTTGTGTCGGCGCGCATTCGTCACGAGGTTGAGCAGGGCAATGCGAATGAGGTCTTTGTCGCCATGTGTACTCAAGGCCGGCGGCGCCAGGAAGCTGACCGGGCAGCCTTCGGCGTCCGCCAGGTCGTCCTTGACCAGCCGGCACACCTCTGCCAGGTCGCAAGGCGCCCGTGTGTTGCTCGTTTCGTCGAGCAACAGGCGTTCGTTGGACAGGTAGTTTTCCATCAGCTGGGCCATGCGTTCGTTGGCGCGACGGATTTTGTGAATGCGGTGCAGGGCTTTTTCACCCAGCGCTGCATCGTTGAGCAAGTTCTCGACGCTGGCGCTGACAATGGTCAGCGGCGTCCTGAATTCGTGCGACATCATGGCCATGAATTCGCGCTGCTCCTGGCGCTGCCTGGACTCCGCCTCGACCCGGGCCTCGGCGAGTTGCTTGTCGCGCCGCAGCCGGTTGTAGCTGGCGAAAATCCCGATGCTCATCACCACCATGTGAATAAAGGCGCCCATCTGGTAGCTGTTGTCGTTCCAGAAGCTGGGCTCGAGCCAGCCGATGTTGAGCAGGTAGCGCCAGATCACGCCGGCGTAGAAAAAGCTGAAAGCAAACAAGAAGAAGCGAGCCGTCCGGTCGGCTTTGAAACTCCGGTAAATCGCAGCGAACATCAGCAGCACGATGGCCAGCATGCTGGCGCCCTGAACCAGCGGCATGGCCTGCCGGTAGCCGCCTGTCAGCACCAGCGCGATACCCAGTGCGCTGACGCTCCAGCAGGCGGCCAGAAAGTACCGGCTGGTTCGGGGCCAGCGACGGTCCAGACCCATAAACACCACGCTGAACAGCGCTCCCAGTGCCAGCGGCAGGCTGACCCAGACGCCGAGCAGTTGGGTCAGCAACTCGGTATCCGCGTTGGGCATGAGCAGCCACGGCCAGGCACCGGTGAAAAAAGCAGCCAAAAAGTTCACCGCCACGTAGAGCGTGTACAGCAGGTGAATTTTTTCTCGGGTCCACAGCCAGAAGGCGGCATAAAAAGCAATGCCCAGCAAGTAGGCGCCAAACACAGACCCCCAAAAAAATGTCTCATTGGCGCTGGACTTCAGCAGCGCCTCGGGCTGCCAGACCCTGAGTGTGGTCGCCATGGAGGTTTGCGATGCCAGGCGCAGGTAATAGGTGTGCTCCAGCGTGTCCTTGAGCGTGAGCTCAAACACCGGTCGGCGGTGTTCGGCGGCTCGCTCGACAGCTTGCACAGGGACTCGCTGGCCAGAGCTGCCCGCCTCGTACAGCCGCACGTCCTGCAGCAGCGGCTGTCCGACTTCCAGCCACCAGATGTTTGGCAGATCCGCCGAAGCCCGCTTGACGCTAAACCGGACCCAGACCACGTCTGGCGTGAAGCCCAGTGAAAGTTTCCGGGGATGCGCTGAAAAAATCTGCGCGGGCGCTTGCGCCAGGCTTTCTGCGCTCCAGCGTTGCTCGGCGTCTTGCAAAATATAGGTGTGGCCCTGCAGGTCCTGCCGCGACTGACTGCTCAGCGTCAAGGCGTTGGCGTCGGCACTGTGCGCAAGGGGCATGCCGAAGGCCAGCCACATGGTGGTGGCCTGCAGCAGCAGCAAAAAGCCCCGAAAAAGCATGGCAAGTTTGTGCTTTGGTTTTTTAATTGTCACAATTTGTCTTAATTGAGTTTAAGTTCAACGTAGCATCAGCCACCAATGATCCAGGTTTTACTCCTCGACGATGAAGGCGAGCTTCGCGAAGAAGTGGCTGACTTCCTGCGCGCCCGCGATCTGGATGTGACCGAAGTCGGCAGCATTCGTCAGTTTCACAATTTTTTCCCCCAGAAGTCCTACGACATTGTGATTGTCGACCGCATGTTGCCGGATGGCGACGGGCTCGACCTGGTCGGTGACCTTCGGCTGCAGGGTGCCCGCTGCGGTGTTGTGATGTTCACCGCCCGCGACGCTGTGAAGGACCGGTTGGAAGGCTTGCAGCGCGGTGCTGATCACTACCTCACCAAGCCCATTCGGCTCGAAGAGTTGGGCGCCGTCATCGACACGCTGGCCTGGCGCGTGCGCGGCAATATCGAATGGCGGCTGAATATGGTGGACTGGACCTTGCAGGCGCCCAACGGGGGCGTGATCAAACTCACCACACAAGAAATGGGCCTGCTCGCCGCCTTGGCTCGGCAGCCCGGCAAGACCGCCACCCGAAGCCAGATCGCCGACTGCCTGGGCAAGGACCCGGCCGCTTACGAGCTCAGAAACCTGGATGCGCTGGTCCTTCGTCTGCGCAAGAAGGTCGCTGAGGTCTCCGCGGAACCCATGCCGCTGCGCACCGTTCATGGGGCGGGCTACGCCCTGACCCAGGGCTTGCTGGTCAGGGGCGGGGCACTCAAGGGTTGATCGGGCTGCGCCAGGGCGACGCCGGAGCCCTGCTTGGGTGTGCTGCCCGAGGGGCTGCAGTCCTGCCCCGGCCCACTGGGCTCGGTTGCCCGGCCCGTCGCTCGAACTGCCCAAGGCGCATGGATGCCACCTTGCGGTGGGTCTTCAAGCTGATTCTGAATTTCCCCAATCGTTATAAATTGTCAGATACTCTGTCAAATTTTCGTCAGAATTTGACATATCTCAATCCAGACACTTTTGAAAACTTTCTGGTTTTTCCGCGAATCAGGCGAGCGTTGGAAATGACCAAACGGTTTTTGCTCAGACAGAACAAGGGGACTATCTAGAAATTTAGCAACTCTACGGCTCTCATGCCAACGCGCTCGACCTGGTTCCGGCTGGGCCGACTGAGCCTGGCGCTGTCGACGCTGGGCCTAGCCGCTTGTGCCAGCCTGGCCCCGGTGGCCCTGACCGACAAAGACCTGGCGCCCGCCAACTTGCTCGACCAGCAGGCCATTCGCAAGAACGTGGAGCCCATCACCGGCCCGCTGACGCTCGACGAAGCCATGGCGCGCGCCCTGAAATACAACCTGGACCGTCGCGCCAAGCTGATGGAAGAGGCCCTGGCGCTGGGCCAGCTCGAAGTCAGTCAGTTCGACATGCTGCCCAAATTGCTGGCGCAGGCGGGCTACTCGTGGCGCGACAACGACCGCGTCAGCAACAGCCGTGATCCGGTCACCGGCACGCCGGTGACCAACCGCTTTATCTCTTCTGACCGCACGCACAACACTAACGAGCTGGGGCTGTCCTGGAGCTTGCTGGATGTCGGCATGGGTTACTACGGCTCGCAGCAGCAGGCCAGTCGGCTGCTGATTGCCGGTGAAAAACGTCGTAAAGCCATGCACCTGCTGATGCAGGACGTGCGCACGGCCTACTGGCGCGCGGCCAGCGCCCAAATTCTGCGAGGCGACGTCACCAAGACCATCGCCATGGCTGAAGAGGCGCTGGACGACTCGCGCAAGGCCGAGGCCGAGCGCGTGCGCAACCCGCTGGACGCCCTGCGCTACCAGCGCCAGTTGCTGGAGAACCTGCGTTTGCTCGAATCCATTGACCAGGAACTGTCATCGGCCCTGATTGACCTGGCTTCTTTGATCAATGCCCCCGTGGGTCAGCCCCTCAGCCTTGCCCAGACTGACCTGAAAAATATCTCTCTTGAAGCCACGCAGGTGCCGATTGCGCGCCTGGAAGAAGCCGCTTTGATGCAAAACCCCGACCTGCGCGAGCAGCATTACAACGCCCGGATTGCCCGCGAAGAAACCCGCCGCACCATGGTGCGCCTGTTCCCGAACGTGACTTTTAGCTACGGCCTGAAATACGACTCGGACAGCTACCTGGTCAACCGCCACTGGAACGAGGCGGGCCTGCAAATGTCGTTCAACCTCTTTAACCTGATGACTGGGCCGACCCAGATCAGGCTGGCCGAAGCCGGTGTAGCCCTGGCCGATCAGCGCCGCATGGCCAGCCAGATGGCAGTGATCACACAGGTGCATCTGGCCCGTTTGCAACTGATCAACGCACGGGGTCAGTTCGACCGCGCTGACGCCATTTACGCCACCGACAGCAAGATCGCCCAGGTCATGCGCAGCCGGCAGGAGGCCCAGGCGCAGAGCAAGCTGGACGCGGTGAGCAACGAAACTGCGGCCATTTTGGGCCTGCTGCGCCGCTACCAGGCGCTGGCGCAGGTGCAGGCCGCCGAAAACCGTTTGATGGCCACCCTTGGCCTGGAGCCCCAGATCGGCAGCACGGGCGAGTTGTCGCTCAAAGACCTGACCGATCAGCTGGGCAAGTCGGCCGCGCCTTGGGCCAAGCTCGGCGGCAAGGTTGCGCAGGCCCCGGCTGATGCTGGCCAGAGCGCAGCGGTCCCGGTTGCCGCAGCGCCTGCTGCTTTGGCTGCAGCCGCCGCGCCGGTGATGGCTGCCGCCAAAGCCACCCTGGTCAATGCCCCTGGCAATGTGCCCGCCAAACCAGCGGCTTCAGTAGCCGGCAAGGGCAAATGGTAGGACGTTTGGGACTGTCAGGGCGTGTGATGCCACGGGCCCCTTTAGACCAGGTTTTTGGCCAGGCTTTGGGTCAGGTTTTTGCCCGTGGCCCGGCCGGTGGCCTGAGCCGGTCGCTTGGCCGCTTGTGCACGCTGCTGACCCTGGTGTATTTGCCCCTGGCTGGCGCGCAGTCGGTGCCACCTCGCGCGCTGCCTGCGAGCCCGTCGTTGTCCGCGCCCGCGCCCTTTGTAGCGCCGCGCTCAGGCCTGGAGCGCCAGGAAATTCGCGCCCAGCTCATGCCGCGCCGCTACACCACCATCGCCGCCGAGATCGGTGCCAAGATCAACGCCATGCCGATTGCCGAGGGCGGCAGCTTCAAGGCCGGTCAGTTGCTGGTGAGTTTTGACTGCAGCTTGCAGCAGGCCCAACTGCAAAAAGCCCAGGCCGAGCTGGACGCCGCCGAGCAGACCTTCAAGTCCAACCAGCGCATGGCCGAACTCAATTCGATCGGGCAGTTGGAGCTGGACCTGTCGCGCAGCGCCGTGGGCAAGGCTCGCGCCGAAGTCGGTGCTCACAACGCAGTGCTCGCCAAGTGCCAGGTGCTGGCACCCTTTGGCGGCCGTGTGGCCGAGCAAAAAGCCCGCGAGCAGCAGTATGTTCAGCCCGGCCAGGCGCTGCTCGACATCATTGACGACAGCGTGCTCGAACTCGAATTTTTGGTGCCCTCGAACTGGCTCGGCTGGCTTCGCGTCGGCGGCGGCTTCAAGGTGCATATTGACGAAACCGGCAAGTCCTACCCCGCCAAGTTTGTGCGCATTGGCGCCCGCGTTGACGCGGTGAGTCAGTCGATCAAGGTGGCCGCCACCATCGACGGGCGCTTTCCCGAATTGATTGCCGGCATGAGCGGGCGCGTGCAGGTCTCGCCATCTGCAGCCAAACCCTGAGCCTTGCCGCAGCGTAGCTTGCCAGCGCTGAATGAAAAAGCCGACTGACCCCTTGCCCAGCGCCTGACACTGTTGATCAGGCCCACGGAGATGACCATGCCTAAAAAACCTCTTAGCTCACTCAACCCCTCGGCCAACTTGCTGGACAAGAAGGGGCCACAAAAACTGGTGCGCAGGGCGTCCGGCCTGATGGCGCTGGAGCAGCGCTTTATGTTTGATGGGGCGGCGGTCGCGGATGCTGTGGACGCCGTCCACGCCTTGCCGGATATCTCTGTCGCAGAAAAACCGGTCCAGGGCTTCCAGCACACAGTCCAGTTGGACATCGTGAGTCCGGTCAGCCTCGCACAAGACGAACTACTCAATCAAGCCAAAGAGCGAGCCAAGACCCTGTTGTCCGAATTTTTCGCCCAGCCTGAGGCGAAGCTGGAGCTGTTCAAGTTGTTGAACGGCCAGCAAGCTGAGCCTGGGCCAGGATGGCTGCAAGCGTTTGAAACTCTTTCGGCATCCATGCAGGCAGGCCAGGAAATTGTGCGGCTGGAGTTGCGCAGCCAGGCAGAAATGCAAGGGGCCATGGGCGCCTTCAGCGCCACAGGCACGACAGGCCAAGCCACGATCTACCTCAACATCGACTGGCTACAGTCTGGCGTTTCTGCAGAGGCGGTGGCTGCGGTGATGCTTGAAGAAACCGGGCACTACCTGGATACCGTGTTGAACGGGACAACTGACACGTCAGGCGATGAAGGCGAGCGCTTTGCCTACCGGCTTGAAACCGGTGTCGTTGCGCCTTCCTGGGTGGGGCAGGATGCGGATCAGCGAATCTTTCAGATCGATGGCCAGGCGGTGGCTGTAGAAATGGCCACTTTGACCTTCCCTGGTCCGGGAACCAGTATTTCCTTTGGCGCCTACGAGGTCGACACCACACGCACCCCGGCCGAGAAAGAAGGCAATACCCACGATTTCCTGAAGAATCCCACGGTGAGGATTACGTCGGTGACTATCAGCGATGGAGCCGCCCTCAGGGAGTTCAGCGGCAATGACGTGTCGGTGAGCGCCACGTTCGCCAAGTCGGACAGCACCACTGAAACCTTGTACGGATGGATTAGCCGACCCATCAAGGTTGGCGGACAGGTCAAGGGGTTTTATTTTTGGACAGACAG
>CAIMVC010000456.1 GCA_903844825.1 uncultured Burkholderiales bacterium
ACTACGTTGACCGGCAGGCCGTTTTACTACTTTGCCTATGGTGCAGCCTGCACCGAAGTGGCCATTGACACACTCACCGGCGAGAGCAAGGTGCTCAAGGTCGACATCCTGCACGACGTGGGCACCAGCATCAACCCGGCCCTTGACCTCGGCCAGATCGAAGGCGGCTTTGTTCAGGGCATGGGCTGGCTGACCACCGAACAGCTGGTGTGGAACGACAAGGGGCAACTGAGCACCCACGCGCCCAGCACCTACAAGATTCCCGCCACCGGTGACATACCCGAACATTTCAAGGTCGCCTTCTGGCCAGAGCCGAACCGCGAAGACAACGTCTACGGCAGCAAAGCCGTCGGCGAGCCGCCCTTCATGCTGGCCATCAGCGTGTTCGAAGCGCTGCGCGACGCCGTTGCTCAGGCACGAGACGACGGCAAACCCCTGGCGATGCAGGCGCCGGCCACGGCAGAAGAGGTGCTGCGGGCGCTGAGCTAAAGAGGCGCGACTGCCAGCCATGAAGCCCGACGGTCAATCCTCCAGAGGATGCTACGGGGGCGGCCCGGCGGTCTTCAGGGCCTGCTCCAGCAGGCTGCGCGCCACAACCTTGAGCGCCAGCGTTTCTTCGGCACCTTCGAAAATGGACAACACGCGCGCGTCCACAAAGTAGCGGCTCACGGGCGTTTCTTCGGCGTAACCCATGCCGCCATGAATCTGCAATGCCTCACGCGTGATCAGTTCGGCCGAGCGGCAGGCAAAGAGCTTGACCAGGCTCGCCTCCATGCGGCCATCGCCGTGCTCGAGCAGGGCGCCGACAGCGTAAGTGAGTTGCCGGCAGGCGGCAAAGCGAGCCGACATCCGGGCGATCTTGGAGGACGTGAGCGCATAGTCAATCAGCGGCGAGCCAAATACCCGGCGATCATTCGCATAACGCACAGCGGCCTTGAGCGCGGCGCACATCACGCCGCTGGCGCGGGCCGCAGTTTGTAAGCGCCCGCCGGTCATGCCGGCCATCGTGAAGTAAAAGCCTTTGCCCAGGCCTGCCTCAGCGCCGATCACGCCTTCATCGGGGACAAAAAACTGTTCAAACGACAGGTCGTAGGAGTGCATGCCCCGGTAGCCGATGGTGGCAATGGCGCGCCCTGTCAACTTGCCGCCTTGGGACTGCTGGAACTCGAACGCGTGGTCCTCGGTGGAGGGCTTTTCGACTAAAAAGATGCTCAGACCCTTGTGACCGGCCTTGCGGTCCGGCTCGGTTCTGGCTACCACCATGATCAGGCCGGCCTTGCCGGCGAAGGTGCACCAGGTTTTGGCTCCGTCCAGTACCCAGCCGCCCGCCACACGGGAAGCCTTGAGCGCAAGACTGGCCACGTCAGAGCCAAAGTCAGGCTCGGTGATGGCGATCGCGCAAAGCGGCTCGCCCCTGGCGATCTTCGGCAGCCATGCCGCCTTCTGTGCGTCGGTGCCGCCCGCCATCAGGGCGCGGCTGAGAATTTCAGGCCGCGTGATCAGGCTGCCCGCAGCTGCCAGGCTAGCTTCAGACAGGGCTTCGGTCACGGCGATCATCAGTTCATTGGCGTGTCCGGTATCTGGTGCAATGCCGCCGAACTCCTGGGCAATGGCCAGACCGAAGACCCCCATCTCGCGCAGCGGGCCTAGCACGGACTCCGGGACCGTCAGGTTCTGCCGGTGAATTTGTTCGGCCAGGGGCGCCACGACCTTGGCCGCAAAACGGCGAAAGGTTTCCTGCGCCAGGCGCACGTCGTGCGTCAGTGGCACCGGCCCGAGCTCGCTTTGCGTGCCAGCCACCAGGCGGCCGGTCGACGCCAGCACTTCGTGAGTTTGCGTGGCGCGGCGCAGGTTCAGTGCGGCCGGGCAGCCGGCCAGGCTGTGAATCGCGCTGGCGTCCAGCCCGAGGTCCAGGTAGACCGCGTCGAGTCGCGACTCGGCACTTTGAATGACGTCAGCTGCAAAGAGCAGCGCCAGCCGTTGATCAAGGGTGTTCGTGGCGTGTCGCGAGGCGGCCAGTGCGGTGCGTGCCGCCAGCAGTTCTGCCGCCAGGTTGGCCAGCTCGAAACAGGGCACCTGCCAGCGATCCAGTAGCGCCCCGTCAAGTTCACCCCGCGGCGCACAAGCCTTGGCCACGGCCAGGGTAGCACCCTCAAAGAGTCCGCCGAACTCGCTGATCAGGGCCTCGGCGCTGGCCATGTTTGAATGATCTGCAGGGGTCTGAGATGTCATGCAAGTCTCTGTGCGTGCAAGGTTTTGCGGGATCGTCACGAAAAAATTTGGCGCTGCTGATAGCGCTCCGGCACAGCGTTTTCATGGGGTTGATCGGCGTGGAGTCCGCGGCCGTGTCGATCAGCGTGGCCAGGGCGATGATGTCTTAAAAGCGCTTGGTTTCGATCCAGTGGCGCGCCAGATGTCAGTGGCCCGACCCGACGGGTCGTCATCAGCGCCAGCACGCCTTTGCGCCTGGCTTGCAAACGGTCAGCTGCGTGCCGGCGGTTTGAGCGACGCCGAGCGGGCGCTGCGTTGTCAGTCGCCGCGCTGCGTTTATACAACCAGCAGGGCCCGGAAGTCGTTCACGTTGGTGTGCGTGGGCCCGGTGACCACCAGGTCGTCGAGCGCCTCGAAGTAACCATAGGCATCGTTGCGGTCCAGGAAGTGCTCGAGCTTCATGCCCAGGGCCTGGGCTCTGGCAAGGGTGTCGGGGGTGACATAAGCGCCGGCGTTGTTTTCCATGCCGTCGATGCCATCGGTGTCGGCCGCCAGCGCGTAAACACCGTGCTGGCCTTGCAGCGCCAGCGCCAGGCCCAGGCAAAACTCCCCGGCGCGCCCGCCGCGACCGCGTGGGGACTTCTCGGCAGTGGCGGGCTGCGGCTTGACCGTGACGGTGGTTTCGCCGCCACTCAAGATGACGCAGGGCTTTGGGAAAGGCTGACCTTTGGCGGCCACGGCGCGGGCCAGTGCGGCATGTACCTTGCCCACTTCGCGCGACTCCCCCTCCATTTCATCGCTCAGGATGAAGGCTTGCAGTCCCGCCGCGCGGGCCAGGGTGGCAGCCGCTTCCAGGCTTTGCTGCGGGGTGGCGATCATGTGCACTTCGTGGCTCTCAAAGAGGGGGTCACCCGGCTTGGGCGTCTCGAGGGCGCCGCTGTCAAGCTCTGCCAGCAAGGCAGCGGGCAGCTCAATGCCATAACGGCGCAAGATGGCCAGGGCATCGGCGCAGCTGGTGGCGTCCGGCACGGTCGGGCCGCTGGCGATGATGGAGGGGTCGTCGCCCGGTACGTCGCTGATGGTCAATGTGACCACACGCGCCGGCGCACAGGCCGCCGCCAGGCGCCCGCCCTTGATGCGCGAGAGGTGCTTGCGCACGCAGTTCATCTCGGCAATGTTGGCGCCGCTGTTGAGCAAGGCTTTGTTGATGCGCTGCTTGTCCGCCAGCGTCAAGCCGTCAGCCGGCAGTGTCAGTAGCGCTGAGCCGCCGCCAGAAATCAGGCACAGCACGAGGTCGTCCGCTGTCAGGCCCTGCACCATCGCCAAAATACGCTCGGCCGCAGCCAGTCCGGCTGCGTCCGGCACCGGGTGTGCGGCTTCGACCAGCTCAATGCGCACGGGCAGGCCTTCGGGGCGGGGTGGAATATGGTCGTAGCGCGTCACCACCAGGCCTTGCAGAGGCGCATCGGCCGGCCACAGCGCTTCGACGGCCTGGGCCATCGAGCCGCCCGCCTTGCCTGCGCCGATCACGATGGTGCGGCCTTTGGGCGGGGCGGGCAAAAAGGCGGCGGTGTTGTGCAGCGGCAGGGCGCGCTGAACAGCCGCCTGGTAGAGCGCGAGCAAAAACTGGCGCGGCTGCTGGACGGGTGGTTCTGAGGTCATGGTGGGTTTTGGCTGAAGCGGGCGCAGGGGGTCAAGAAGAAGGGTGGCAGGCCGGTCTCATGTCTTGATTCAGGGCGTGACCGGCGCGCCTGACTCAAACCAGCGGCCGATCAACGCCCGCTCATCGTCGGTGATGGCGGTGGCGTTGTTCATGGGCATGATCTTGCTGACCACCACCTGCTGGAAGATGGCCTGGGCGTGCAGCTTAACCTGCTCGGGGGAGTCGACGCGCACGTTCTTCATTTGCACCTGCTCGCCGTGGCACATGTAGCAGCGCTGGGCCAGCACCGGTTGCAGCATCTGGTAGCTGACCGCCACCGGGACTGCGCTGGCTGCCGCACGCGGCGCCGGTTTGAGCCAGACGATGATGCCAACAATGACCGCCAGGCCGACCAGCGCGTAGGCCAGCGGGTTGCCGTTGCGACCGAGCTTGAATCCGTGGCGCAACACAAAAAACTGCCGGATCGCCGCGCCGGCGAGCATCATCAAAATGAGCACCAGCCAGTTCTGCGGATGGCTCCACGTGAAGCTGTAATGGTTGCTCAGCATGGCAAACAGCACCGGCAGCGTGAAATAGGTGTTGTGAACGCTGCGCTGTTTGCCGCGCTGGCCGTGAATCGGGTCGACCGGCTGGCCGGCCTTGATGGCCGCCACCACGGTGCGCTGGCCGGGGATGATCCAGAAAAACACGTTGGCGCTCATGGCGGTCGCCATCATGGCGCCCACCAGCAAAAAGGCCGCACGCCCGGCAAACCAGTGGCAAGCCAGCCAGGAGGCCACGCA
>CAIMVC010000457.1 GCA_903844825.1 uncultured Burkholderiales bacterium
ATTCACAACAGTCATTGCCAGCACCAAAGTCCAACAATATTGCCACTACAAGAAAATCAGAATGGCAGCGCTAAGTGCTTGATTTTATTGGGGCTGAGTGGGTAAAAAGTCGGGGAAACTCGATTTGGTGTCGAACTCGGGTGGGCCGGGTTGATATTTTGGTCAACAACGCGGGCATCACGGGCGGTAACGGGCCGACCTGGGAGCTCGATCCGGCCGTTTGGCGCCGAGTGGTCGACGTCAACCTGATCGCTCCGTTTCTGACTTGCCGCGCCGCTGTGCCGCACATGCTCAAGGCGGGCTGGGGCCGCATCGTCAACGTGGCGTCGGTCGCGGGCAAGGAGGGCAATCCCAACGCGTCGCACTACAGCGCCTCCAAGGCCGGCCTGATCGGCCTGACCAAGTCGCTCGGTAAAGAGCTGGCCGCCAAGGGCATTTTGGTCAATGCGATCTCGCCAGCGGCTGCCCGTACCGAGATCTTTGACCAGATGAAGCAAGAGCACATCGACTACATGCTCGGCAAGATTCCCATGGGGCGCTTCCTGGAGGTCGACGAAGTCGCCGCCATGGTGGCCTGGCTGTCTTCGCCCGATTGCTCGTTCACCACGGCCAGCGTGTTCGACATCTCTGGCGGGCGCGCCACTTACTGAGCGGGCGGCCAGCGGCCGGACTTCCGTGCCCGCAACCAGGCCCCGCATCAATCTCCTGGCTTTTTTTCATCAATCTGCACGTGCTCAGCCTTTAGCATGGCGGGCCAACATTGAACACCTGAAAAAACGCCATGCTCCAACTCTACGTCGGCAACAAAAATTATTCGTCCTGGTCCATGCGGCCCTGGGTCCTGCTCAGGCAGGCGGGGATTGCCTTTGACGAGGTGGTGGTTCGTTTTGACTCGTTTGCACCCGGCTCGACATTTCGCCAGACGATGGATGCGCTGAATCCGACCGGCAAAGTGCCTTGTCTGGTCGACGGTGAGCTGGTGGTGTGGGACACGCTGGCGATTGCTGAATACCTGGCCGAGCGATTTCCGGAGCATCCGCTGTGGCCGCGTGAGCCTCAGGCCCGCGCGCGTGCCCGCAGCATTTGCGCCGAAATGCACAGCGGCTTTGGCGCTTTGCGTGCGGCCTGCCCCATGAACATCGAAGCCAGCCTGCCCGACATTGGCCAGCTCGTCTGGCGCGACAAGCCGGCCGTGCGCGCCGACGTGGCGCGCTTGTCGGCCATGTGGGGCCAGCTGCTGACCACGCATGGTGGCCCGATGCTGTTTGGCGAGTTCTCCATTGCCGACGCCTACTTTGCGCCCGTGTGCATGCGGCTGAAGACTTACGCCCTGCCGCTGACTGCCGACATCGCCGCCTATGTGGTGCGGGTCTGCGCCTTGCCTGGCGTCAAGGCCTGGGTTGATCAGGCGCTGGCCGAAAACGACTTTCGGGACTTTGAAGAGCCTTACCGCCTGAGTCGCTGATTGGGGCCCGGCTCGCACCAGCCGCTAAACTGCCCTGATGGACATTTTCATGGTCGGTGGTGCGGTGCGCGATGCCTTGCTCGGCTTGCCGGTGCAGGACCGTGACTGGGTGGTGGTGGGCGCCACTCCCGATGCGCTGGTGGCCAAGGGCTTCGTGCCGGTGGGCAAGGACTTTCCGGTTTTTCTGCACCCCGTGACCCGCGAGGAATACGCTCTGGCCCGCACCGAACGCAAGACGGCCCGCGGCTATAAGGGCTTTGCCGTGCACGCGGCGCCAGACGTTACCCTGCAGGAAGACCTGGCCCGGCGCGACCTGACCATCAACGCGATCGCCCAGGACGCCAGCGGCGTGCTGACTGACCCTTATGGCGGCCAACGCGATTTAAAGTTGCGGGTCTTGCGCCATGTCACCGAGGCCTTTGCCGAAGACCCGGTTCGCATCTTGCGCGTGGCGCGCTTTGCCGCGCGCCTGACCGACTTCAGCGTGGCGCCCGAGACCTTAGCCCTGATGCAGGACATGGTGGCTGCCGGCGAGGTCGACGCGCTGGTGCCTGAGCGGGTGTGGCAAGAGCTCTCGAGAGGCCTGATGCAGGTGCAGCCGTCGCGCATGTTTGATGTGTTGCGTGCTTGCGGTGCGCTCAAAAGTCTCTTGCCCGAAGTCGACCGACTCTGGGGCGTGCCCCAGCGGCCCGAATACCACCCCGAAATTGACACCGGCGTGCACGTGATGATGGTGCTGGACATGGCGGCTCGGCTGAATGCGCCGCTGGCCGTTCGCTATGCCTGTCTCGGCCACGACCTGGGCAAGGGCACAACGCCGGCCGATGTGTTGCCACGCCATATGGGCCATGAAGAGCGCAGTGCACGTTTGCTGAAAAAAGTGGGCGAGCGCCTGCGCGTGCCAGTGGACTGCCGCGAACTGGCCGACGTGGTGGCGCGCGAGCACGGCAACATCCACCGCAGCGCAGACCTGGGGGCTGCCGCACTGGTGCGTTTGCTCGAGCGCTGCGACGCCTTCAGAAAGCCGCATCGGCTGAGCGATATTTTGCTGGCCTGCGAGTGCGACGCCCGCGGCCGCCTGGGGAGCCAAAGCCAAACGTATCCGCAGCGCGAGCGCTTGCTGGCAGCGCTTGCGGCGGCGCAGTCGGTCGCCACGGCCGAGGTCGCTGCAGCCGCGCAACTCGTCGGTGCCACCGGCCCCCAAATCGGCCAGGCGGTACAGGCGGCCCGAACGCGCTCAGTCGCCGCCTGGCTGGCGAAGCAGCCCGCCGAACGCCCGGCGGCTCCTTTGCCGTAGCGGCGCCTGCGCCTGCCTGCCTCGCACGGTCCTGCCCCGGCTTCATTGGTGCGTCTGTTTCGCTGGGCAAGAGCCCCTATCCCAGCCTTCCTCTAGTTGGGGGCAAGGGGCAAGGGGCCAAGAGCAAGACGCCCGAGCCCGTCTTAATCTCTTTCCGTCTCGAGGAGGGTGGGGGCAGCGGCAGCAGTCTGCCGAAAGCTCCGCTGTGCAGTCTTGCCCCCGCTGGGCGTCAGGGTTGAGGGCGGCGGTCAGGGCGAACAGAAAGATCGGCAGACCCGCTCGCGCCTCACAGCTTCGAAAAATCGGGCCGGCGCTTTTCCATAAAGGCGGTGAAGGCCTCGCGGGCGGCCGGCTCGGTGAGCATGCGGCCGAAGCTGGCGCCTTCTTCGGCCATGCGCTCGGCGACTTGCGCCACCTGGCCTTTTTTCATCAGCCGCTTGGTTTCCATCAACGCTGTTGGCGGCTTGGTGGCGAGTTTTTGCGCCTGCTTTTGCGCCAGTGCATTGGCCTCAGCGGGTGGCACGATGCGGTTGATCAAGCCAAATTCGAGCGCGGTTTCCGCCGTGAAGGGCTCGCCTAGCAGCAGCAGTTCAGCCGCGCGCGGATAACCCATGAGCTGTGGCACCAGCAGGCTCGACGCTGCTTCAGGGCACAGGCCGAGGTTGACAAAGGGCATGGCAAAGGCCGCGTTGTCGCCCGCATAAATCAGGTCGCAATGCAACAGCAAGGTGGTGCCAATGCCCACGGCCGGGCCGCAGACCGAGGCCACGACCGGCTTGGCAAAGGTGCTGATGGCGCGTAAAAACCTGAACACCGGCGCCTCGGGCGTGCTCGGCGGTGTGTTGAGAAAGTCGCCAATGTCGTTGCCGGCCGAGAAAATCGTCTCGTGCCCCTGGATCACCACGGCGCGAACGGCGGCGTCATCGCGTGCGGCCTCGAAGGCGTCAGCCAGCATCGAATACATGGCCGCAGTGATGGAGTTTTTCTTGTCCAGCCGGTTGATGGTGATGGTCAGCACGCCGGTTTCGGTGTGGGTCAGAATCTCGGCTCGGGTGGCAGGGTTGGGGCTTGTCATGGTGTTCTCGGTTGAATTGAAAAAGACGAGGGGGATTGACGCGGTAATGACGGCTGCGTTCGGTTGAACCAAGAAGTTTATTCTTTGAAATAAACCAGCTGCTGCGTGGTGGCCAGCAACACGCCAGTGCGGCTCCAGAGCTGCGCGCTCTGGTCAAAAAATCCGTTGCGAAAGGCCTGCGCCTGCGCTTGCCCGAGCAAGAAGTCGCAGCCGTTGGCGAGCAACTCGGCACTGCCTGCGTGAAAGTAGATGGTGATCGTCACCGTGCCCGCCGGCACGCGATGCGCACGGCGCAGCCACACGCGCGGGTAAAAAGCATCGGCCATGGCGGTGAGCGCCAAAAAGTCCAGCGGCCGCTCGGGCCGCTCGCGCAGCCACAGCTGCGTCAGGCTGTCGCTACTGCGGCCGTCAAACACCTCGGGCACGGCGCCGCGCAGGATTCTGATCTCATACCGACTGACCCACGACACGCCCGCAAAGAGCGTCGACGCCGGGGTGTCTTCGGGGGGCGGCACCTCGGGCATAGGGGTGTCGTTCTGGCTCCAGGTCTGGCGCCGCACGGCCGTCAGGGCCGTCGCTGTGATGACCACGCTGTCCAGGCCGGCGGCGTCTTTTTGCGAGAGCGTGATCTGCCAGTGCTGGGTCGAGCGATTGGTACGAACGGGGATGGCGCGGACCGAAAACTCGCCAGCCTCCAGGGCGGCCGCGTAATTCACGGTCAGTGCCACCGGATCGCCGATCCGGGCCGGATGCCGCATGACCGCCTGCAGGACGGTCGCTGCCGTGGCGCCGCCAAACGGGCCGATCATGTTCCAGTAGGCCTCGCTGGTGCTGCCGGTGTACAGGTCGGGAGATGACGCAGGGCCGGGCCGTAGCGCCATCGCCTGGTCAAAAGGGTGGATGCTCATGCCCGTAGTGTGCCTGCAGGCGCCGCGGTTTGCCGTCGCCCAGGCGGCTAAGACGCGGGGCGCTTGGCACAATCACTTCAGACACGTTCAAAAATTCCCGCGGCCCCCTGACCCATCCCGACGCACATGGTGACCATGCCGTATTTCAGCTGGTGCCGGTGCAGGGCATGAATGACGGTAGCCGAGCGAATCGCGCCGGTAGCGCCCAGCGGATGGCCCAGAGCAATGGCGCCACCCATGGGGTTGACCTTGGCCGCGTTCAAACCGAGGGTGTTGATGACTGCCAGCGACTGCGCGGCAAAAGCTTCATTGAGCTCAAACCAGTCGATGTCGTCTTGCTGCAAGCCGGCAAAGCGCAGCGCCGCGGGAATCGCCTCAATCGGGCCGATCCCCATGATGTGCGGCGGCACGCCCTTGCTGGCGAAGCTGACAAAACGCGCCAGCGGGGTCAGGCCGTGCGTCCTGATGGCGTTTTCGCTGGCCAGGATCAGGGCGCCCGCGCCGTCGGAAGTCTGTGACGAATTGCCCGCCGTCACCGAACCCCGGGCGGCAAACACCGTCTTGAGTTTGCCCAGGCCTGCCATGGACGTATCGGCGCGCGGGCCTTCGTCCAGGCTGACGACGCGGGTTTGCGCGATCACCTCGCCGGTTTCCAGATTGGCGCTGCGGTCCGTGACGTCGACGGGCGAAATCTCGGCACTGAACTCGCCGGCTTGCTGGGCGCGGACGGCTTTGGCATGCGAGGCACAAGCGAATTCGTCTTGCGCCTGCCGCGAGATCTTCCACTGCTGCGCGACCTTCTCGGCCGTCAACCCCATGCCGTAGGCAATGCCCACGTTCTCGTCGTTGGCAAACATGGCCGGCGACAGCGACGGCGAGTTACCCGACATCGGCACCATGCTCATGCTCTCGACGCCGGCGGCAATCATCAGGTCGGCTTCGCCTACACGAATGCGGTCAGCAGCCATCTGCACAGCGGACAGGCCGGAGGCGCAAAAGCGGTTGACGGTGATGCCGCCCACACTGGTGGGCAAGCCGGCGAGCACCGCGCCTATGCGCGCGATGTTCAGCCCTTGCGGGCCTTCGGGAATGGCGCAGCCACAAATGATGTCTTCGATGGCTTTCGGGTCCAGCGTGGGAACGGCTGCCAGCGCGGCACGCAGCGCGCTTACCAGCAATTCGTCGGGCCGGGTGTTGCGGAAAAACCCGCGATGCGAGCGCCCGATGGGCGTGCGGGTGGCGGCAACGATGTAGGCGTCCTGGCGTTGTGGAGTCATGGGCACTTTCAATGGCTCAAAAAAAGAAGAGGGGCTGGTAGAAAAGAGTGGTTCACGGCCGTCAAATGCTGCAGGCTCATCAAAGTCAGTTAGAAAAAAGAACCGACATTAATTGCGCAGCGGCTTGCCCGTGCTCATCATGCCCATGATGCGTTCTTGCGTCTTGGGGTGTTCGAGCAGTGCGCAAAAGGCCTTGCGCTCGAGCGTCATCAGGTACTCTTCGGTGACCAGCGTGCCGGCATCCACATCGCCGCCGCAGACCACGTGGGCGATCAGGCTGGCGATGTGAAAGTCGTGGGCGCTGATGAAGCCACCGTCGCGCATGTTCACCAGCTGAGCCTGGATGGTGGCAATGCCACTGCGGCCAGCAACGGGGAAGGGGCGCCGCAGCGGTGGCCGGTATCCCGACTGGTAGAGGCAGCGCGCCTGGCTCAGTGCCACATGCAGCAGCTCGCCCTTGTGGGCCACGATCACATCCTCGTCCTGCAGGTAGCCCAGCTGACGGCTTTCAGCTGCGCTGGTGCCGACCTTGGCCATGGCCGCTGCCGTGAAGCCTTCGGTCAAAAAGGGCAGCAGGTCCTTGAGGGTGCTGGTGCCGGCGTTGTTCGCAGCGCGGCGGGCGATGTAGGTCAGGCCGCCGGCGCCTGGCACCAGGCCCACGCCCACTTCGACCAGGCCGATGTAGCTTTCAAACGCAGCCACCCGCCGGGCCGAATACACCGCCAGTTCGCAGCCGCCGCCCAGCGCCAGCCCGGCAATCGCCGAGACCACCGGCACGGCGCTGTAGCGCAGCTTGAGCATGACGCCCTGCAGCTCGGCCTCGACGCCTTCGATGGCGCGGGCGCCGCCCATCATGAAAGCGGGCAACATGGCTTGCAGGTCAGCGCCTGCCGAGAACATGGCATCGTTGGACCAGATCACCAGGCCCTGGTAGCCTTGCTCGGCGAGCTCGACGCCACGCGCCAACCCTTCGGCCACATCGGGGCTGATGGTGTGCATCTTGGTCTTGATGCTGGCAATCAGCACCTCGCCCTCAAGCGTCCATAGCCGGATCGCGGCGTCCTCGTAAACGGTCTGTCCGGCGACGGTGCTCTGCACGGCTTTGCTGCCCAGCACGTCTTCGGGAAAATGTTGGCGTTGATAGACCGGCAGTTGCCGCCGCGCCACGAATTCTTGCGCGGCCGGACTCCACGAGCCTTCGGGCGTATGCACGCCGCCGGCTTCGGCCACCGGCCCCTTGAAAACCCACTCGGGCAAAGGCACGCTGCTCAGTGCTTTGCCGGCGTCAATGTCATCCTGAATCCAGCGCGCCACCTGGCGCCAACCAGCTTCTTGCCACAGCTCGAACGGGCCTTGCTTGGCGCCAAAGCCCCAGCGCATGGCCAGGTCCACATCGCGTGCGGTCTCGGCAATGTTTTGCAGGTGTACGGCGGCGTAATGAAACTGGTCGCGCAAGATGGCCCACAAAAAACGCGGCTCCGCGCCTTCGGCTTCGCGCAGCAATTTCAGGCGCTCGCCGGCCGGCTTTTTGAGCATGCGGCCAACCACGTCGTTGGCCTTGGCGCCGGCAGGCACATAGTCCATGGACTGCGGGTCCAGGCGCAGGATGTCGCGCCCCTGTTTTTTGTAAAAACCGGCACCGGTTTTCTGGCCCAGGCTGCCGGCCTGCAGCAAGCTGGTCAGCACGGCTGGCGTGCGGTACAGCTCTGAAAACGGATCTTCGACCTTGCCGGGCCCCAGGTTGTCCTGCAGCGTCCGGATGACATGGGTCAGCGTGTCGAGCCCCACCACGTCGGCGGTGCGAAACGTGCCCGAACTGGCGCGGCCGAGTTTCTTGCCCGTCAGGTCGTCCACCACGTCGTAGCTCAGGCCAAAATTTTCAGCCTGCTGCATGATGGCCAGCATGCCGGCGATGCCGACGCGGTTGGCGATGAAGTTGGGCGTGTCGAGCGCACGCACCACGCTTTTCCCCAGCGTGGTGGTGACAAAAGCCTCCAGGTCGTCAAGCACCTGGGCACCGGTGGTGGGGGTGTTGATCAGCTCGACCAGCGCCATGTAGCGTGGCGGGTTGAAGAAATGAATGCCGCAAAAGCGCGGCTGGATGGACGCTGGCAAAGCCTCGCTGAGCCGGGTGATCGACAGGCCCGACGTGTTGCTGGCAACGATGGCGTGGGCACTGACGAAGGGCGCGATTTTTTGATAGAGCTCAGCTTTCCAGTCCATGCGCTCGGCAATGGCTTCAATGATCAGGTCGCAGTCCTTGAGCGCATCCATGTTCTCGTCGTAGTTGGCCGGCTCGATCAGCGCCGCGTCCTGCGCCACACCCAGTGGTGCAGGTTTGAGTTTTTTCAGCCCTTCAATGGCCTTCGTGACGATGCCGTTGCGCGGGCCCTCTTTGGCGGGCAGGTCGAACAGCAGCACTGGCACCTTGAGGTTGACCAGATGGGCGGCGATTTGCGCGCCCATCACGCCGGCACCGAGCACCGCGACTTTTTTAACTTGAAAACGTGACATAGCGAGAGTCCAGTTGGTGTGATGTGCGGCGGCTTACTGCACGCGCTGCCAGATTTGCGTGCGAAAGAACGGGCCTATGTAGCCACGCACCTGCAGCTTTTTACCGCCCTCAATGGGCGCCAGACGCAGCTTGTAGGTCTTGCCGTTTTCGGGGTCGACGATGGTGCCGCCTTCCCAGGCATCCTGCCCGCTGACCTTGGCCGCATCGCGGATGATTTCCATGCCGACCTTGGGCTTGCCCTTGCGGTCGTCGGTACACAGGTCGCAGTTAGGCGGCGTGCCCGTGTTGATCAGGCTGCGCTCGACCACGCCGTTGACGCCGCCCTTGCCGTTGTCCTTGAGACTGATTTCAGCTCTGGCCTCACCGCTGTTGTCATCAATGCTGCGCCACAAGCCGACCGGAGACATCTGGGCCATGGCGGGCAAGGCGCTTGCCAGCAGGAAAGCGACAGTTGTTTTTTTCATAAAACGCTTTCGAATCGATCAGGCCAAAGCCTCGTTGGTGTCCATCAGGGGCTTGCTACCCGCGCGTGCGGTGCGCATCAGCGTGGCGGTTTCGGGGAACAGCTTGGCAAAGTAAAAGCGTGCGGTCTGCAGTTTGGCGACATAGAACTTGTCGGTATTGCCCGCGGTAACTTCGCGCAACGCCACTTGCGCCATGCGGGCCCAGAAGTAGCCAAACACCAGGTGTCCGGCCACGCGCAGGTAGTCGACGGCGGCGGCGCCCACTTCGTCGGGATTTTGAAAGCCGCGAAAACCCAGCTCGGTGGTGAACTTGGTCATCTGCTCACCCAGGTAGGCCAGCGGGTTGATGAACTCGGCCATCTTCTCGTTCACGCCTTCTTCTTCAACCAGTGCACCCACTAATCTGCCGAATTTTTTGAGCGTGGCACCGTTGTTGCCCAGCACCTTGCGTCCCAGCAAATCCAGACTCTGGATGGTGTTGGTACCCTCATAAATCATGTTGATGCGGGCATCGCGCACAAACTGCTCCATGCCCCACTCCTTGATATAGCCGTGCCCACCAAACACTTGCTGGCATGCCGAGGTGGCGGTCCAGCCGTTGTCGGTAATGAAGGCTTTGACGATGGGGGTGAGCATGGCGAGCATTTCGCCG
>CAIMVC010000458.1 GCA_903844825.1 uncultured Burkholderiales bacterium
CCCATCAAACTGGTCGGCGCACTGTTGCTCAGCACGGCAACTTGCCGCACCCGCTGGTGCTCGGGGCCGTAGGCAAACGACAGGGTGCGGTCTGAGGTGGAGCTGGTGGCGCCAACGGATTGCGCCTTGCACACCTTGTCCGAAAGTCCGTAGCCGCTGGGGCAGCTGTAGCTTACGCTGACGGCTTGGCTGATGGTGGTTTGGCAGCTGGTGGTCTGGCCAGTGCCTACGGCGGTTTTGCCGGCCGGGCAGCCGTAGCTCGCTGGCCAGGCTAATTGGGGGTTGTCGCAGAACGGCTGGCCGTTGGCGTCTAGTTTTTGGGTGGCGCCCGTAGGGCAGGCGTTGTTGACCAGAAAGCCATAGAAAAGGTCTCCGCTGGGGTAGTACCCCGTGTAAGCACGCAAAAAACCAACTTCGCTGATGCGATAAAAATCACCTCCCGAGTAGATGTAACCCTGTGGTCCACTTTCATCGTAGGCAGGCCCTGGGGTAACGACTTGCGGCGTTCTGTAGCCCGTGATTTTGAGGGTCTGTATCTCTGCGGCTGACAGGACCACCAGCGAGGGCCCTGTATCGACCCAAAACCCACCCCATTCGTCAAAATACCCGGATGACGGGCCGGTTCGCGTGTAGTAGTTGCCATTTTGCTTTTCAACCTGCACCCCCTTGGCTGTGGCGTACTGGCGGATAAAACCAATTTCGCCAGACTTTTTGACGGCTGTTGCAGGGGCAACGCAGGTGCTGCCCGTGGACGTCCAGCCCGCTGGGCAGCCGTAGGCCGTGACGATGTTGCCCTCTGTCTTGATGCCTAGGCATAGCCCACCGTAACTCCCATAGGTTATCCACTGACCGGCCGCACAGCTGTAAATAGCCCTAGCCGCGATGCTGGCGCCGTTGACTGCGCCTGCTTCGCTGGCTCCGATGTTGCCGTAGCGGATTTCGCTAGGCATGTTGAAGCTGGTGTAACTTTCCCAGCGCACCGTGTGCTTGCCGCTGGCGCTGTCGTGGCTGACGGTGTACATCAGGTTGCCATTGCCAACACTCACCCCGCTCGCAACGCCGTTGGTGCTAACCGACTGGACCACGTTTGCAGAGGTCACGATGCCCGAGGTATCCTGCGGGCTGGTGGTGGCAGCGTCGTAATCGGCAATGCCGTTGATACCGACCTGCGCGTTGGCAAGCAAGGCTATTTGAGCGCTAGAACTCGGGACTGCGCCGTCAGCAAATACGAGCCTGTCGAAAGTACGACCGGTGCCGACGCTGACCCGCACTGTCTCGACGAAGACTTGACCGCGGCTGTCGATGAAATCGCGCTTAAAACGGATGATCGAGCCAAGCAACTCTTTGCTGTAGTCGGCCCATTTGCCCTTCATGTAGACGAAGTCGACGCTCCCACCTAGGCGAGTAGCGTCGACGTTGCTGCCGGGGCCCACGTAAACGCGATCGACATCAGCACCACCGACCGCTGTGAGTGCGGCGCCAGGGGCCACGGGGGCGAATATTGTTCCTGCTCCGCTCCGAGCGTAGACATACAGCGTCGTGCCCTGGCTGCTGGCACCGGCTTTGTAGTCGTCGTAAACGTAACTTAGCGCACGGGTGCCGCTCAGGGGTAGTTCGCCGCGCTCTAGTGTGATGTTCGTGATGCGGTTGGGCCTGTCGCCGTCGTACCAGTAGCGGCCCACGTCGCTCTTGTAGGTGATGTTGCCGCGTGCGTCGTAGACCACTTGCACCGTACTTGGCGGACTGACGCTGCCGCCTAAGCTGGTGTAGCTGGTCAGGCGATTTAGGTTGTCGTAGCCAAAGCCCTCTTGCACGCCCGTATTGGCATCGCTGCGGCTGGTCAGGTTGCTCAGACTGTCGTAGGTGTAGTTTTGCTTGAAGACGCTGCCTGCGCTTTGGCCGTCTACCTGCGCCTGAATTTGCGTCAAGCGGCCCGTGGCTGGTTCGTAGGTTTTGTTGGTGACAACCTTACCGCCCTGTTTGTAGCTGGTGATACGGCCCTGGCTGTCGTAGCTCAGAATGTCCAGCAAGGCAGCTGGTGCACCACTGCCACCGGCCGAGACCTGCTGCAGATACCCCAGCACGCTGTAGCGGTAGCTGGCATAGTAGCCTGTGGGCCAGGTCTGGCCGCTCACGCGCCCGGTGTTCGCATCGAACCCCAGGCTCATCGTGCTCAGACTCTGGCTGCTGTCTTGCGCCGTTGCTGTGCTGGTGTTGCGACCCAGGCTGTCATAGGTGTGCAGGCGGCGGTAACCGTTGTTCGCGCGCGCCTCGCACAGCTTGCCCAAGGACTTTCCGCAGGCCATACCACTGGCATCTTTATCGTGGTACCAGGTGCTCACCAGGTCTGGTTCGCTGCGCTGAATCAGTCGGCCCAGCATGTCGTAGGCCATGGTGCTCGTTTGGGCCAGGCTGTCGGTTTGCCGAACCAGTTCACCAAAGGCGTTATAGGCGTAGCTCCAGACACCCATGGCCGGGTCGCTCATGCCGATCTTGCGCCCTCGCTGGTCGTATGTCAGTGTGGATATTTGCCCGGCGGCATTGGTTTGCACAAGTTGCCCCAGAGCGTTGTAGCGGTAGAGCACCTGGTTGCCGTCGTGGTCGATCACCTGGGCGGTTTGACCCAGAATGTTTTTGACGGTGGTTTTGCGCTGAAGCTGAGGGTTGGTTACCGTTACCCGAAGGCCGCTGTAGGCGTAGCTGACACTGGCCACGCCGCCGGCAACGAACGGGTCGGGGCTGGTTTGGGTCAGGGGGCGACCCAATGCGTCGTAGGTCGCACGGCTGATGTAAGCCGCTTGCCCCAGCACATAAGGCTGCGTACTGGCTACCACCTGGCCCAGGGCGTTGTACGTGGTGTCTTGAACCACCACGGCGCCGCTGTAGTCTAGTGTCTGCGTCCTGAGCACACGCCCCTGCGCATCGACATAGCTGATTTTGTCGGCCGCTATCTTGGTGACGGAGTCGGCCGCATACTCGCTTTGGGTGAACACATAGGCTGGCGTATTGGCGCCCGGCAGTGTGGGGCAACTGACGCCTGGGGTGAATACCTGGCTGCAGTAGTCGTAACGCCAGATGGTCAAGGTGTTGTCGGCTCGCAGTTCATAGTTCTTGCGCCCAAAATTGTCATAACCCCATTGAGTTCGGAGCCCATTTGGCCCGGTTAGTTCGACCGGCACGCCAAAGCGGGGGTCAAAGCTACGGGTTTCGCATTGACCGATCGCATTGCAACTTACGCTGGGGAATTGGCCCGCTGGGACGTTGTAAGTGCTGCGGGTGCCAATGGTGGTTGTGTGAGCACCGAATACGGTCGTGCTGCTGCGGGCCGTGGCGGCACTTGCCCTGGTATCTGAGCCGGCGCCAGCGCAGGCCGCTGTGCTGCTACCGGTCTTGTTGCCACGGGCATCGTAGGTGTAGGTCGTGCTTAGGCAGTCGTCCGGACGGTCGGGCTCTACCACTTCTTTAAAGAGTAAACCGCTGGTATCGTATTCAAAGCTGCTGACGCGTGTGAGGCTACTGGTGCTTTGCGCTTGCCCATCCTGCGGGAACATCGCCCAGAGTGCGCAAAACAGCCATACCCACCGCGCCGGGCCTGCCCGCTGGATTTCGCCATGATTTTTAGTGTTCATTTTGTTCACCTTCTGTGCTGCTGGCGACTGATGCTTAGGGCGCGGTCAAGGTGCTGGTTGCCGTGCTGCGTTTTAGCCGCCCGGCGATCCATTTGCCGCTGCTGGTCAGCGCAGGGTAATAGTCATTGCTGACTGTCTTGCGGCTGCTGCTTAAGCCATCGGAGGTCTGCACGTCCACTGCACTGACGTCGCCCCAGTACTGCGCATCCGCGCCAAGGTTGTAACTGCTGGTGCTGGTCATCGTGGGCTGAGCTACACCATTGAGGTCCCAACTTTGCTCGATCACCGTGGCCGCATAGGGGAAAACTCGAGCACTGGAAATACCGGTGCAGCTGCTGGTGTTGGACGCCAAGTTACAGTTGCCTGGCACGCTTTGGCAGTCACTGCCATCACCCGTTTTGCAGCCATAGGTGGTTAGCGTGCGCCTGAGCAGCTGGCCTACTCGGGTGAACGATTGGAAGGGCCCCATGGTCTCAGGTGACAAAAAGTAGGTTTCCGACTTCAGCGGTAGGCCGGTGTAAGGCCAATCCTGACGATAGTCCGTGTAGACCCGCACACCAGTTGCCTCTTCCAAGATATCGGAGCTTTTAAAGCCCAGCATCCCGCGGCCCGTACCCAACTCGGCCAGCAGTCCGTCATAGCCGTAGCTGGTCGAGTTGGTTCCCCCCGCTCCATTGGTCGTGCTGACACGGGATACCACCAGCATGGCCCGGGGCAGGCTCAGCAGCGGATAGCGTGCGCTGGCTTGCGGTTTTCCAGCGTAGCGGCTCAGGCTGATGGCGGTGCGCGTTCCTACGCCGCTGTCTATGGACGCGAGTTTGAACAACTGAGCGCTTGAGACATCCCAATGGATGTTGCCATCGGAGTTTTTTGTGACGTAGTCCGGCAGACCATCGCCGTTGATATCTTCAAACCACATGCCAGCATTGCCCACACCATGCAGACCCGTTTGGACCTGGGTAGCCTTCCATTGTGTTGCTGCAACACCTGTGCCTGTGCCCAGGCTCCAGTAGAGAGCGCCATCGTAGTTCTTCGTGACGAAATCGGGCAGGCCATCGCCATTGATGTCGACGAACCAGCTTCCTGCAAGCCCACCGCCACCCGTGAGAAATTGGCTTTGGTTTGCACCCCATTGATTAGCGGAACCTCCGCCACCTAAATTAAGGTTCCAAGAGACAGTGGTATCTAAATTCTCGTCGCGGTAGGTGGTCACATAGTCTGGCAAACCGTCGCCGTTAATGTCGACGAACCGGGCTCCACCAAAATTGCCAACGCCGTGCAAGCCTGACTGGCTTTGACTGGCCAGCCACTGCGTTCCCGCGACGCCCGTACCGGTGCCCAGGTTCCAAAGGATGCTGCCGTCGCTGTTCTTGGTCACATAGTCGATCAGGCCATCGCCATTGATGTCGATAAACCAGATGCCCGCGGCACCCGCTCCATGCAGACCTGCCTGGCTTTGGTTCGGCCCCCATTGGCTGCCACCAACACCAGTGCCGAGGTTCAAGTTCCAATGGATGGTGCCGTCCCGATTCTTGGTTACATAGTCTGGCAAACCGTCGCTATTGATGTCGACGAACCACATGCCGGCGGCACCTGCGCCGTGCAGGCCCGACTGGCTCTCGTTGGCTTGCCACTGCGTTCCCTCGATGCCCGTGCCAGCCCCCAGGTTCCAGTGAATCGTGCCGTCATTGTTCTTGGTCACATAGTCGGTCAGGCCATCGCCATTGATGTCGATGAACCAGAGACCAGCGTTACCCGCTCCGTGCAGCCCTGATTGGCTTTGGTTGGGCTCCCATTGGCTGCCGGCAATGCCCGTTCCCCGGTTCATATTCCAGTGAATGGTGCTATCCCAGTTCTTGGTTACGTAGTCTGGCAAGCCGTCCCCATTTAAGTCGACAAACCGCCCGCCGCCAGCGCCGCCGACGCCGTGCAGGTTGGCCTGAGTGGCTGGGGCGGACCAGTTGGCTACGGTCGAGCCTGAATAGTTAAACATCGTACTGGGCAAGGCCTGACCGAGAGCATTCACAACAGTCACACTACTGACTGCGCCCTGGCTCAGGGTTGTCGTGTCGGTGGAATAGCCAATCCGGTACTGCAAGACCTGGCGGCTCGTATTAACGAAAGTGGTGATGGCACTGAACCGTTGGAGCACCTGTACTTTGCTACCTAACAAGTACATTGGCCTGCCATCGCCGCGGGATTCGTAGCCAAACACCACCCGATTTTCTGCAACTTGTCCTGTGTTGGTATTGCCCGTGTACGCGATTGCAGCGATACGGTAGTCGCCATTGGCGTTGTCCTCAGCGTAGCTGTAGGTCATGTAGTTACCCGCGACGTCGCTCATCTTGCTAACCGCCCACACCCGTGCCGCGCTCTTGCCCTGCGCCTCGATGCGGGAGTCGTCAGTCTTGCCGTATTCGCTCGTCAGTCCAGCTTTGCTTTGAACTACAAAGCCACTGCCGTCGTAGGTGATACGCGCAAAGCCTTCCATTTCGGTTCGGTATTCGCTGCCGGCGGCACCATACGCGCCGGCTACCAAGATCAGCCTTTGACCGTCGAGGCAAAAACGGTCATTCGCGTCCAAGCTGACACCACCGCGCGCGCCGTCTTGTGCCATGGTTCGCGGGCAGCGACTGACAGCGCTCAAGCCAGACAGGCTCCAGCCTAAGCCAGCTAAGCCGTTACCCGCTTGGCTGTTGTAGACCAAGGCCAACCTAGGCTCCATGCCCGCGGCTCCCGGTGGCAGCTGAATGGGTACTGCGTAGGTTGCTGCCCCACTTGGCGAAACCGCAAACTGCCCCGGCACGCTCATGACCTGCGCCTGCGCCAGCTGGATGGACACCAGAGCCTGCACACCGAGTACCAACAGGGCCAAGCACTTCGGCATTAACGCAACGGTGTGTCCTTTCGTAAAGCATGCGCCTGACACGGTAGATCGCTGAGCCTCCAAAAGCGGCCAGTAACGATGCCATTGCCTCCAGCCGTGGGTTGAAGCTGCGTTTTGACCGTGACCAAGAGCCAAGGTCCGCGCGCTGGCCGACGCTCGCTGTGGGCCGGCAATTGGCTTGCTTGTGCGCAAGAGCTGGGGCATGTTTTCTCCTGTTGGAACGCGACCGTGGCTACAATCCTCATTTATAGCTATATTTTAGTAATTTTTTTAACTGCAAATTATTTTTTAATTAAAAATTAGTAATAAAAATGAATAAGGCCTGCTCTTATGGAGTTCTTTTCATGGTCTGGTTGCGCCGCCCCTGGTGGCCTGTTTGGCAATGGCCGCGGGCCTGGCAATGGGGCTTGGTGGGGCTAGGCGTCACTTCGGCTTTGGGGGGCGGGGGGGTTTGGTGGTGGAACGAACATCAGGGGTGGCTGGAAACCGAAGCTCACCTGGTGCGGTCTGAGTCGCGTCTCGCAACGCTGCGCCAAAAAATACGACCGTCGGCCAGCGGTCAGGCTTTAGCCCTTGCGCCTACATCAGACTCACTGGCTGCGTTGTCGGCCACGTGGGTGGCCCAAGCGGAGAGCGGGGGGGTGAAGGTGGTGCAGTTGCGCATCACCCCGGCCCCAACCGCAGTGACATCATTGACGGCGCCGTCCGCCACGGCTGCGCTCCTCGCAAATGCAGGTGCTGACCCGCGCAAGGCCACGTTTACGGTGCAGGCACGGGGGAGCTATGGTGCCCTCAAGCAGTGGTTGGGGCAAACCATGCAGTTGCAGCCATGGGCGGTGGTAGACAAGCTGGAATGGCGGCTTTCAGACGCAGGTAGTGGCGAAATCGATGCGCAAATCATCTGGGGCGTTTATGTTCAGGACTGAAGCTGATCAATACCCAGTGCGGCATTTGCGCAAGCGCCTGGGTCAACATGCCCTCTTGGGACAGACTGCGGCACTGGCCATCGCGCTGAGTTCGGCAATCACTCAAGTGTTGGCGGCAGATACGTTAGGCACACAAACCGACCCAGAGGCGTCGGTACCGCAGAACCTTGCGGTACGTCCCGCGTTGCGCGGTGCAATGCGTGATCCTTTCAACGGATTTACGCAGCCTCCCGCCATGTCCGCGTCCGCAAAGCAGATCAACGCGGGGGTGGCCAGGCCAGTCGTGGCCGAACTACCGGCTGCACCTCAGGCGCCCGCTTTGGAGTTGGTTTTTCTAGGACGTTTGTGGCAAGACGGCAGTGTGCAGGTGCTAGCACGCCAACAGGCACAGATCCTGGTGCTTCAAGCCGGCACTTCGCTACCCAACGGCTATGTCGTGAAGGCCGTCGGTACGCGCGAGGTCAAGCTTAACTATGCCCCCTTGAACCACGAAGCGAGCTGGCAATTGCCCGCGCCGCCCGCTTTTGAAACCCGCTGACCTTTGATTCCAATGAAATGCAACCCCGATCCATGCCCCTGACTTACAAAACACAGGGACGACCTCCATCTGTGCAGGCCTTTGGTCTGATCCTTCTGATGAGCTTGGGTGGCTGCGCTCAGTGGACGGGCGACGATGCCCAGCGCTGGCTAATGACGGGTTATTACGAAAAAGCCATGGCCGAAGTGCGCGATGGGCTTAGGCGCCAACCGGAGAATTCTCTGCTGCAGGCGACGCGTCCTCGGCTGGAGGAGGCAATCGCCAGCCGGCTGACCCAGCAGATTGTGCAACTGCGCGCGGCAGGCCAGTATGCGCAGGCCTCCCGCGTGGTGGAGCGCGCGCGCGCACTGTTACTGCAAAGCCTCGACGCTGATGAGTTACAAGCCGAACTTGATACCGATCAGCGCGCCCAAGAGGACCTGCAAGCTGCAACACTTGCAGCCCAAGCGGGGCAACTGGACAAGGCGATAAATATCGTGCAGCGCGGGCTAACGAGCGCGCCCCAGCATCGGGGTCTACATTTACTGGAAAGGCGATTGAACACCCAGTGGCGGCTGGACTCGGGGGCGGCGGCGCTGCCGCAGCTGGGCGATGGGCGCGCCGTTACGCTAGAGCTGCGCCAAGCACCGTTGTCGGCTGCTTTGGAGAGTCTGTCTCGCAGCAGTGGCATTAACTTTGTGCTCGACAGAGATGTACGTCAAGACGCCCCGATCACCATGTTCGTACGCAACGCAAGCCCCTCTGACGCGTTGGACTTGGTTTTGGGTGCCCAGGGCCTGACGCGGCGAGTGCTGGACGCCAGAACAGCGCTCATTTTTGCCAACACCCCCGAGAAGAAAAAAGAGCACCAAGAGGTGGTGGTCCGGGTGTTCCACCTCACGCACACTGATGCCAAGACTGTGGCGGCCATGCTGCGCAGCACGCTGCGCAGCGCAGAACCGTTTGTGGACGAGCGCGCCAATGTGGTGACATTGCGAGACTCGGCCGACATCGTGGCGCTGGCTGAAAGGCTGGTAGCCCTGCATGACAATCCGGACCCGGAGGTGATGCTGGAGGTGGAGGTGCGAGAGGTCAGTCGTTCGCGCCTACAGAACCTGGGGATCAACATCCCGCCTACCGTGACTCTGACGCCGCTCAATGCAGCAAAGGCCAGCACGGGCTTGACGCTGGATGATCTTCGCCAAATCAGTCCAACGCGCATCGGCGCAGCTGTCTCACCCCTGACCTTTAACCTCAAGCGTGAAGTAGGCGAAGGACAGGTACTCGCCAACCCGAGTATTCGCACAAAAAATCGCGAAAAGGCTAAATTCTTGATCGGCGATAAGGTGCCGGTGGTGACCACCAGCAGCACTGCGACGGGCATCATCGGCCAAAACGTCACCTACTTGGAGGTGGGTTTGAAGCTGGAGGTTGAACCGCAAATTTCCCCAGACGGAGATGTAACGTTAAAACTGGCGCTAGAGGTCAGCAACATCACCAAGCAGGTGGAAACCGGTAACGGTGGAACGGCCTATCAAATCGGTACTCGCAACGCCAGCACCACATTGCGACTGCAAGACGGCGAAACCCAATTTCTCGGCGGCCTCATCAGTAAAACCGACAGTGGCAGCGGTTCACGTATTCCGGGTATCGGCGACTTACCTGTGCTTGGGCGCTTATTGGGTAACCAGCAAGACAACAGCGCGCAGACAGAGCTGGTGCTGTCGATTACGCCGCGAATATTGCGCTCGGCGTTTCGACCAGACCCTATGCAGGCAGTGCTGAGCATGGGCACGGAGAATGCACCGCGGCTGCGCCAACGGGGGCCGCTACCCCAGCCGAAGGCGACCGGAACACCTCCCGGTGCTGCGGCAAGTCCAGCCTCAGGCTCAACGGCTGGCGAAGCTGCAGCCCTTACGACCATCTCAGGTGTAGCGCCAACAACTCCGGCACAGGCCCGGCTCAAGGCAGATGCCCAGGTGCAGCAAGGCCAGGCCTGGACTGTGACACTGGAATTTGAAAGTCCCGCTCCATTTCGAGCACTGCCTCTTGAGATGACCTACCCAGCTCAAGCCTTTGATGTCCTGGATGTAGCGCTTAGCGACGAGCTGGCGCAGGACGGCGCCATCCAATTGAGCCATGCTGTCAACTCCGAGCAGGGCAAGATCAGCGCCAACCTGCTTAGCACCGGCCCTGCGGGAGGAGTTAGAAAAAGCGCGACGCTGCAATTGCGCTTACGCCCCAAACTCCCGGGGAAGCACAGCGTGCGGCTCACGTATTTGGCTCCCATAGGCTTGCAAGGTCCGCAGTCAACGGTACAGCCGCTGCCTTCGCTGAGCGTTAACGTGAACGCGCCATGATCATTCCTACAACCGTTGCCGCTGGGGACGGATACGCCACCGGATTAGCATCTACACGGGCTCATGCACGGACGTATCTGCGCTGCCCTAGACAAAATTGTCACACGCGCGTTCGAGGCTATACCCTGGTTGAACTGGTTGCTGTGCTGGCTATCGTGGTGATCCTGACGGCTGCCGCGCTACCTTTGTCCGAGACCTGGGTGCGCTCGAACAAGGAGAGGCATTTGCGCGAGGCCCTGTGGGAGATCCGTGATGCGATTGACCGCTACAAGCACATGCATGCGCTGGGGCAGATTGCAGTGACGGGTGCATCAGACTCCGGCTATCCGCCGGATTTGAGCGCCCTGGTTAAAGGATCACCGCAGGTACTGCCGGACAAGACAGTGTCTGCGCAGGCTAGGCATTTTTTTTTGCGGCACATTCCGCGCGACCCTTTTAGCGACCCTAATTTGCCCCCTGAAAAAAGCTGGGGCTTGCGTAGTTACGCCTCCAGCGCAGACCGCCCCGAACCCGGGAGTGACGTCTACGACGTCTATTCGACATCTCAGGAAAAAGCGCTAGATGGAACGCTCTACAAAGACTGGTAGTCATTTGGTCAATTCTCGCGGCTTTACCCTGATTGAGCTGCTGGTGGTGCTGGCCGTCCTAGCGATCTTGGGCGCGATGGTGGTCCCACAGTACTTGGACCGGGCACAGGACGCACGCGAGGCTGTCTTGCGCGATAACCTGTACCAAACTCGCAAAGTAATCGACCAGTTCTACCGCGACCACGGCCGTTACCCTCAACGGCTGGATGAACTGGTGGCGCTGCGCTATCTGCGAGATTTGCCGACGGACCCGATTACTGGACGCAAGGATGCCTGGGCGCTGGTTAAACCGGAAGGGCTTGAGGGTGTGATCGACCTGCGCAGCACGGCCGCAGGTAAAGGCCGTGATGGGACAGCTTATGCGCAGTGGTAAGGGACTGATGACCGCAGCAGGTGTGTCAGCGTCAGGACAGTCTGGCTTTACCTTGGTTTGGCTGCTATTTGCAATGCTGATCCTCGGGCTTGGCACACAGCGGGTGTTTGTGAGCGTAGCGCAGCAGCATCTGAGCACACAAAAGCGCCAGCAAGTCCGCTTACTGGACCTCTACAACAAAGCGCTTATAGCGTACCGCGAAGCTAGCCCGGGGACAGACCAGCAGTTCCCATTGGAACTGCAAGACCTGTTGCTAGACACCCGGCAAATTCAAACCCGGCGCTACCTGCGCAAGCTTTATCCAGACCCGTTGCAACCGGGAGTTGACGTTGCCCGCGCTTGGGCCTTGCGTCGCGACAATAAGGGTCGAATCAGCGCCGTGTACGTCGTACATAGGGAGACATCGCCTGCCAGCGCAACCGCCGCTAGCCAATTTCTTGGGGTACCTTCGTGAATTTTCAAGTTCGCTCGTTCAATCCAACAACGGGTGCAGTTACGAAAACCCAGCTGAGCGCAACGTCTAAAGAGCAGGCCGCTCTGCAGGTTCAGGCGTCTGGTCAGCGTGTGCTGTCTATCCAACGCCAGCGCAGCACAATAACTTGGCTGGCAGACGAGAATCAACATTACTCAGCCCGGCATTACCCGCTATTTTGTAGAGAGCTTCGCACCTTACTCGTCGCCGGCATGGGTGTGGTTGAGGCCGTCGACACGCTATGCGACTTCGATCTCCGAGGGCTCAAAAGTAAGGGCCAGAAAGGCCCTCATTTAGCGAGAGCATTGCGCGAGCGCTTACAACAAGGACAGTCTTTGTCGACGGCGCTTGAGGCGATGCCTTCGGTGCCACCAGTGTTACTCGCTGGCGTGCGCTCGGTAGAGCACACAAGCAATCTGCTCGAAGCCCTGGACGATTACCTGCTTTACCAAGACATGATGGCAAGGCTGCGCAGCAAGATGGTGAGTGCAGCCATCTACCCTGCCATGGTGTGTGCACTCGGGGTAGGAATCACCGTCTTTTTGCTAATGGTGGTGATGCCGCAATTCGCACAGATGTACAAGCAACTGCACGGTCAAGCCCAGGGCTTGTCGCAGGTGGTAATTTCACTTAGCCAATGGCTAACCGCTCACCGATGGGATTTGCTCATGGGCTGCGTTGCGGCGCTAGCCGGCTTGGGCTGGTGGTGGAAGTCGGGAAAAGCCTTGGAGACCCTGGCGATTTGGGGTTGGCGCGTTGGCTGGATACGCCACAAGGCCATGGACTATCAATTGGCGCTCTTCTATCAAACCCTGCACTTACTAAGTAAAGGTGGTTATGCCTTGGTACCGGCTCTGGAGATTGCACGCACTGCGGCGATTTCGACAATGCTGCAGGACAAAGTACTGCGCTGTCGGCAGGAGATCGAACAGGGCCGAAGCGTGTCAGCCAGTTTGCACCGGGCGGGTCTTGCCAACGAGGTTGATCGGCGTTTGCTGGCGGCGTCCGAGGACAATGGCGAATTCTCCCGAGTGGCGCAGGCGGTTGCCCAATTGCATCGCACACGTTTTGAGATATGGATTGAGCGCCTAACCAGAGTTGTAGAGCCCGCTTTACTGATGCTCGTTGCATTAATGGTGGGTATGGTGGTCGTCGTGATGTATCTGCCTGTGTTTGAAATGGGGGCACTGAACCGATGAAGCCAGTCCAGGCCCCTGATGAACACATGTTGGCACCCCAGCCAGCGGCGACAGAACGCCCGAGTTTCCTAAGCAAAAAGCCATCGGCGATTCTGGTCACGGATACCCTGGCCGTACCTACTGACGCAGTTCGCTTTGTAGACGCAGCCATAGACACGGCGTGGACACAGAGCTGCAGCGACATCCACTTTGAATCCTCTCGCAATGGACTAGGTATCAAATTTCGCCTAGACGGCGTCATGCACCCTGGCCCAGCGCTCGATGGCGAGCGGGCCGCGCAGGAGGTGGTTTCGCGCATTAAGGTGATGGCTCAACTCGACATCACCGAGCGACGCAAGCCGCAAGACGGACGCATTCACTGGACCGCACGGGCGTTGGACATTCGAGTCTCGGTGATGCCCAGCCTGTTTGGTGAGGATGTGGTGCTACGTCTGCTGGACAAGTCTCAACTGCGTCAGACGGGCCAGGACCAACTGAGCCTGCAGGGACTGGGGTTTGCTGGAGCGCAAATGAACAGTATCAGGGCCTTGGCAGCCAGGCCGCATGGCATGCTACTCATTACCGGTCCAACTGGAAGTGGCAAGACGACCACAGCTTATGCAGCTTTGACGGAAGTCAACGACGGTCTGGAGAAGATCGTCACGATTGAGGACCCGGTGGAGTACGAGTTGCCCGGGACGCTACAAATCCCCGTCAACGAAAAAAAAGGGTTGAGCTTTGCCACCGGCCTACGTTCAATCCTACGCCATGACCCGGACAAAATTCTGGTTGGTGAGATTCGTGACGGGGAGACGGCGCAAATTGCCGTGCAGTCTGCTCTGACGGGTCATTTGGTGTTTACGACGGTGCATGCGAATAGCCTGACCGACGTACTCGGGCGCTTTCAGCACTTGGGCATTGATCCCTTTGCGCTTGCATCCGCTCTTAATGGCGTGGTGGTTCAACGGCTGATGCGGCAAGTGTGCCCTGCATGCGCCAGCTGGCGGGATCCCACCGAGGGAGAAATCCGCTGGTTGCTCCAGCATGTACCCCGAATGAGTAAGGTACCGCTCGCGCGCGGTTGTCCTGCCTGCCAGGGGCGCGGGTATGCGGGGCGCTTTGTGGTGGCTCAGGTGCATGTACTCGGGCATGCCCTGCGCGACGCAATCGTTGCGCGGCAAAGCATTTCGGCGATCAATGAGCTACTCGACGCGATGAATGAGCCAGACCTTGTTACGCAAGCGCTGCAAAGAGTTAGAGAAGGACGCACAACCCTGGAGGAAATTAGACGTGTCATCGGATTCGAATGAGGATAGTGCATCGTCTGGTTTTTTGCAGCTAGAACTGCCCGAGGGCTTGCATAACCATGCCGAAGTACGGGCAGCAGCCAAGGCGATCGTCGCCCAAACTTGGCAATGTGATGAATCCGAATTCGAGCTCCTGTTTGAGCCAGGGCTTCGCGTGCAATCTGCGCCGAGGGTGCAGGTGGTGCCGGTACACATGTATGCGACTCATCTTGCCCAGATTCAGAAAAAAACCCGCCATCTTGGCCTGCTGACGGGTCTGATGGCGCTGCTGGTCGTGCTGGTCTGGGGAGCATTGGTCTGGCAGGGACGGGGACAAGCGCAGACTCAAGGGCAAAAACTGGCGCAAGTTACCGAGGCTTTGCGATCACGCGCTCAACAAGCCCGTGACCAACAAGCTCTGGCCGCAACCTTAGACCGGCGCTGGAATTCGTTAGCTCCACGATTGGAGCTAGACCTCAACCCAATCTTCAACACAATTGAAAACATCAAACAGCCACAAGTGCGCCTGCGTGGCCTGGAGATGCAGGCCAGTCCCCAAAGCTTGACCTTATCGTATGAGATGCTCAACATGAAACAGGTGAGCATATTGAATGATGCTTTAGCCAGCACGGGCGAACCACTGAGCTGTCAACTCATCACTATTCAAAGCATGGGGACGGCGGTACTCGGGCTTTGGCGCTGTGAATTTTGACTTGAGGCGAAAAAATCATTTAGGCAGGAATTGCGGCACCACTGCGCTCGGGCGTATCCGGCTCACCGTGGACTCAGGACGGTCGAGCCAATGCCAAAGGCTGTAACGCTTCTCGGCGCCGTCCATGAAGTCACACACTCCGGGCAGCCCCCAGCGCCCCGCCCTCAGCCCACCCGCAAGATATCCCAGCAGGCACCCATGGTGTGGTAGTCGGTCTTGCCGGCTGGCGATTTGGTGTTTTCAAATTGACTGCCATCGCGGTGGACGACACGAAACCAGGCGCCGTAGGTGTGGTCGACCATGTGGCGCCAGCTCCAGTCCCAGAGCTGGTGGTACTGCTGGCGAAATTCGTCGCGCCCGGTCAGCCGCCATAAACGCCAGGCGCTGGCCAGTGACTCGGCTTGCACCCAAAAGTATTTCTGCTCGTCACACGGGCGACCTTGCGGGTCGTAGCCATAGATCAAGCCGCCGAATTGAGCGTCCCAGCCACAGCGCCAGGCGCTTTGGTGCAGCGCCATGGCCCGCACCAGCAGTTCGGGCTCGCTCTGGTGGGCGTGCACCTGCAGCAGCAATTTCGCCCATTCCGTTTGATGGCCGGTCTGAAAGCCCCAGGGCTTGAAGATGTCGCCCGGGCTGTCCTTGTTGTAGTTCCAGTCGGGGTGCCAGCGGCTGTCGTAGTGCTCCCAGACCTGGCCTGCGGCCTCGTCGGCCAACTCAAAGGCAAAGCGCTGTATCAGCGATCGGGCACGCGCCAGGTAGCGTGCCTCGCCCGTGGCCTCGAAGGCGGCGATGCAGGCTTCGCACATGTGCATGTTGGCGTTTTGACCGCGGTAGCCGTCCAGACTTTGCCCAGGCGTCCATTCGTCGGCGTAGGCGCGGGCCGGTTCGTCGTAAAAAACCTCGTTCATGCGATCAAACACGTCGGCCACGTCGGCCAGACTGCACAGTCCCAAGCGATACGCACAGCTTTTGGCGAGCAGCACAAAGGCCTGACCGTAGGCCATGACGCGTGCGTCCTCTACCGCGCCGGACTGCAAGGTCCAAACCCACAGGCCATGCGAGCCTTTGAAGGCGCCGTCTATGTGCGCCAGGCCGTGCCGGGCCCAGTCCTTGAAGGCGGGCCGGCCGGTCTGCTCAAAGGCATGGACCCAGTTGAAGACAAAACGCGTGGCGCTCACCAGATGCCGGTGCGTGCGGTTGTAGACCTGGCCATCGTTGAGGAAATAATGAAAAAAACCGCCTTGCGGGTCGAACGCCGTAGGTTCGTAAAACGCCAGGGTGCGCTCAATGTGCTGGCGCAAAAAATCAGGGTTTTCAAAGTCGGCAGGTGACGGGTTCATAGAGAAGTTCGCTGAATGGTTCGCTGAGCTTGGGCCGTGACGGGCAGTCGCTCCTATTTTCTTTTTTTCCACTTCATTACACGCTGCGGGACCGCGGTGGCCCGGCCCTGAGGCATGGGTTGCCACGCTTCGCTCTCAAAGACGGCTGACTCCGTCGCCGAGGCCTGCAGTGACTCAAAAAGCCCTGGCGACGCGTATTGCGTTGTGCACAGGCCTGGGGAAAGCGGCTGAGGGGCACTTGTTTCTGGCTATAATCTTAGGCTTTGCTAGCAAACCCGCGCCTGGCCTGATCCTGATCAGATCATCAACGGCGCATCTTAAATGGATCAATTCATCAATGACCACTATTCGCGTTAAAGACAACGAACCTTTTGACGTCGCCCTGCGTCGCTTCAAGCGCACCATCGAAAAACTGGGCCTGCTGACCGACCTGCGCGCCCGCGAGTTCTACGAAAAGCCAACCGCCGAGCGCAAGCGCAAAAAGGCAGCCGCCGTCAAACGCAACTACAAGCGTATTCGCGCCATGCAGTTGCCCAAGAAACTGTACTGATCGGGCCCCGATCCGTCCAGCCTTCGGGCACCCAAAAAAGCTCGCTCGAGGACGCTCCAGCGGGCTTTTTTATTGGCTTGTTGGGCCTTGTCGATTTTCGCAAGCTCCACGATTTCCGCGTCTTGACTGGCGCATCCCACCTCACAGGATATTCCCATGGCACTCAAAGAACAAATCACCGAAGACATGAAAACCGCCATGCGCGCCAAGGATTCCGAGCGCCTGGGCACCATCCGGTTGCTGCTGGCCGCCATCAAGCAAAAGGAAGTCGATGAGCGCGTGGTGCTCGACGACAGCGCCGTGGTGGCCATCGTCGACAAGTTGATCAAGCAGCGCAAGGACTCGATTGAGGCCTTCCAGAAGGCACAACGCACCGACCTGGCGGACAAGGAAGCCGCTGAAATGACGGTGCTGCAGGCCTACCTGCCGGCGCGCCTGTCGGCCGAAGAAGTCAGCGCCGCCGTCAAAGCCATCGTCACCAGCCTGGGGGCATCAGGCCCTGGCGACATGGGCAAGGTCATGGGCGCAGTCAAGGCGCAACTGGCCGGCAAGGCCGACATGGGACTGGTGTCGGCTGCCGTCAAAGCGGCGCTGGCCGGCTGAGCCAAAGTCCGTTAAGCCGCACGGTTGCTACGATCACCCCATTGCGCACCGACAACTCTCCACCCGCCACACACACCATGACTTATCCAACCGTCCCCACCGTGCTCAACGTCGGTTGCGGCCCCAGAGGGCGGTCGCACGGCATCGCCGGCTTTGAGGGCTGGCGCGAACTTCGTCTGGATATTGACCCTGATGTTGAGCCTGACGTGGTGGGGACGATGACCGACATGTCCGCTGTGGCGACCGGCTCGGTGGATGCCATCGTCTCGAGCCATAACATCGAGCACCTGTACCCGCACGAGGTGCCGGCGGCTCTGGCGGAGTTCGTGCGAGTC
Organism: uncultured Burkholderiales bacterium; assembly: GCA_903844825.1. GTDB lineage: Bacteria > Pseudomonadota > Gammaproteobacteria > Burkholderiales > Burkholderiaceae_C > Polaromonas. The sequence continues at coordinate 17,756 of CAIMVC010000458.1, forward strand.
CTCAAGGCCGACGGCGTGGTGGTGATCAATTGCCCGGACTTGCAGTCCGTCTGCGCCCGCGTAGCCCAGGGTGAACTGGCCTCGCCCCTGTACGAGTCGCCGGTCGGCCCGATTGCAGCGCTGGATATTTTGTACGGCCTGCGCTCTTCGATGGCGGCCGGCAATTTGTACATGGCACACCGCTGCGGCTTCACGCTAGATGTACTGATTAAAACGCTGCAGGCCTGCGGCTTTGCCCGTTGCGCGGGTCGGGCCAGGCCCGCGTATTTTGATTTATGGGTGGTAGCGTCAAAAGTTGTCCTGGACGACCAGGCGATCGACCAGCTGGTCAAGCGCCACCTGCCGGTCTAAGGGGACGAGCGCCCGGGAGGATGGTCTGGCGCGTCATGTGGGTTTGCGTCTTTGCGAGCGAAGCGCGGCAATCCATGAATTCGGGCGCCTGGACTGCCGCGACCCTATGGGCCTCGCAGTGACGGAGAGGTTTTTACTTCCCTGCACCGGGCAGATTCAGAGCTCGCTGCGACGGGGGCTGCAGCTCAGAGCGGTGAGCAGTTTCGTGGCCCTGCAGACTGCAAAACAACGGGCGCAGCCCCCTCCCCCCGAGAACGCTCAGGAGCCAGCGACCTTCATGCGATTGATCAGCACGGAGCCCACCGACTTGGCGCCGTAGTTGTAGACGTCGGCGCCAACAGCTTGAATGCCCAGGAGCATGTCCTTGAGGTTGCCTGCGATGGTGATTTCCTCGACCGGAAAGGCAATCTGTCCTTTTTCAACCCAGAAACCCGACGCGCCCCGCGAGTAGTCGCCCGTGACGTAGTTCACGCCCTGCCCCATCAGTTCGGTGACAAACAGGCCCGTGCCGAGCTTGCGCAACATTTCGTCGAGGTCGTCCCCCGCGGCGGTCTGGCGACTGCTCATGATCAGGTTGTGTGAACCGCCAGCATTGCCGGTGGTGCGCATGCCCAGCTTGCGGGCCGAATAGGTGCTCAAAAAGTAACCTTTGACCACGCCGGCATCGACCACTTTGCGGGCCCGCGTCTTGACGCCCTCTTCATCAAAAGGTGCGCTGCCCTTGCCTTTCTTGACATGCGGGTCTTCCGAGACATCGATGTGACGCGGAAAGACCGCCTTGCCCAGGCTGTCCAGCAAAAACGTGCTTTTGCGGTAGATGGCGGCGCCGCTGACGGCTTGCACAAAGCCGCCGAGCAGGCCCGCAGCCAAAGGCGACTCGAACAGCACCGGGCACTGCGTGGTCGCAATCTTGCGGCTTTTCAAACGCGCCAGGGCACGCTCGGCCGCATAGCGACCCACCGCCTGCGGACTGGCCAGATCGGACGCGTCACGCATGGAGCTGTACCAGGAGTCACGCTGCATCTGACTGCCCTTGCCAGCAATCGGGGCCACCGACATGCTGTGCCGCGAGCTGGCGTAGCCACCACGAAAACCACGGGTGTGGGCGCTGAAAAAATGACTTTGCTGGGCCGACACACCCGCGCCTTCGCTGTTGGTGATCAGGCGACTGGTATCGAGCGCCGCAGCCTCGCAGGCCAGGGCCAGTTCGGCGGCACCGGCTGAGTCAATCGCCCAGGGATGAAAGAGGTCGAGCTCCGGGTAACTGTGGGCGATGTCGCGCTCTGCCGGCAGGCCGGAGGTCTTGTCGGTGGCGGTGAAGCGAGCGATGTCAAAGGCCGCTTGCACCGTCTGCTCAATGGCTTCGCGGGAAAAGTCGCTGGTCGATGCATTGCCGCGCTTTTGGCCGACGTAGACCGTGACGCCAAGGGACTTGTCCCGGTTGCGCTCGACATTTTCGAGCTCGCCTTTGCGCACGCTCACACTCAAGCCGCAACCTTCCGAGGCTTCGGCGGCGGCGTCGGAAGCGCCCAGCTTTTTGGCATGCGCCAGTGCGGAGTCCACGAGGTTTTCGAAAAAATCACGGCGGTAGCTGAAGCCGGATTCGCTCTGGGCTGGCTGGTGTGGTGTGGCTGTGGAGCGCTTGAGAGTTTGGGTCGTCATGGGTAGCTATGATACTGACTGCAATGAACATCAAGACTGTCAAAGGCTATTGGTCCAACGGACGCTTCGTCAAGCCCGAAGAAATATTGGCTGAAGAAGCCGGTCCGCCCAGCAAAACCCAACTCAAGGCCGAGGCTGACGAAAAGCAAGCCCTGGGCGAAGCGCTGCTCACCTTGCGCGCTGACCTCATGGCCAGGCTCGAGCTTCCCGAGAAACTGATTGACGCCATCAAGGACGCCAAAAAAATCACCAACTTCGAGGGACGGCGCCGGCAGATGCAGTTCATCGGCAAGCTCATGCGGCCGCTGGATGCAGAACCGATTCGAGCGGCCATCCACGAACAGCTCAACGGCTCGGCCGAGCTCACGCTCTCGCTGCACCTGGCTGAACAGTGGCGTGACAAGCTGATCGCCGACGATACAGCCCTGGGCGAATGGCTGCAGCAACACCCCGGGACCGACTCGCAGCAACTGCGCGCCCTGGTTCGTCAGGCCCGCAAGGATGCCAAGCCCGAAAAGCCCGGCGAGGCGCCGCGGCACGGCAAGTCCTACCGGGAAATCTTTCAATTGATCAGGCAGGGTCTGTCCCATGAGTGAGCTCGAGGTAGTCAGGATCGGCATCGTTTCGGTGAGCGACCGCGCCTCCACGGGCGTCTATGAAGACCAAGGCCTGCCCGCGCTCAATGCGTGGCTCACGTCGGCCCTGCACAACCCGATCGAGTTCGTCGAGCGACTCATTCCCGACGAACAAGCGCGCATCAGCGCCACGCTCATCGAACTCGTCGACGCGGGCTGCTCGCTGGTGCTGACCACCGGTGGCACCGGCCCGGCCCTGCGCGACGTGACCCCCGAAGCAACGCTGGCCGTCGCCCACAAGGAAATGCCGGGCTTTGGCGAACAAATGCGGCAGATCAGCCTGAAGTTTGTGCCGACTGCCATCTTGTCGCGCCAGTGTGCCGCCATACGGGACAAGGCCTTGATCCTGAACTTGCCGGGACAACCCAAGGCCATCAAGGAAACCCTGGAAGGCCTGCGCAGCGAATCAGGCCAAAGCCTGGTGCCGGGTGTTTTTGCGGCTGTGCCTTACTGCATTGACCTGATTGGCGGCCCCTACCTGCAAACCCGAGGCGAGGTCTGTAAGGCCTTCAGGCCCAAGTCAGCTATCCGGCCGGGCACGCTGGACTGATTCCCTGGCCTGGAGCGCGCACGGGCGCAAGTCAGAGCTCTTCGTGGGACCGGAGGAGACCAGCAGGCCAGGCGAACAGAAACCAGCGTCAGCGGGCGGTATCGCCAGCCATCAGCGAGCGAACCTGCGCCAGACTGGGCATGCCACCCAGGGCGCCATGGCCGGTGACCGACAAGGCCGCTGCCGCATTGGCGCAAGCCATCGCCTCCAGCAAGGGCTCGCCGCGGGCCAGGGCAGCTGCCAGCGCCCCTGTAAACGTGTCACCCGCGCCGATGGTGTCGCGCACCTGAGCCGATCGCCCCTGCAGCCTCAAGGGCGCCTGCCCACTTTGGTACAGCGCGCAACCGCTGGCCCCCAGAGTGACCAGCACGGCGCGGGCGCCACGGGCCAGCAGCACCTCGGCAGCCACGTCCAGGGGTGCGTTCGCAGCCAGTCCTGCCAGTAGGCGCAGTTCGCTCTCGTTGGGCGTGAGCACATCGCTCAAGGCGATGACGGCGTCTGGCAAGGGACGTGCGGGTGCGGGGTTGAGCACCGTGATGGCCCCTGCCGCGCGGGCGATTGCAAAGGCCCGCTGCGTGACCGGCAAGGGCACTTCGCAAGAGGCCATGACCACCTGGCATGCCGACAGCAACTCGCCAGCCGCATCCGCATGGCGGGCGTCCAGGCCAGCCGTGGCACCGGGAAACACGGCAATGCTGTTGTCACCATCGTCATACACAAGAATCTGAGCCACGCCGCTGGACTCGCCAGCCGCCTGCTCGACGTGACGGGCGTCGATCCCCTCGGCCTGCCAGAGAGCAAGTCCCATGCGGCCAAAGTCATCGTCCCCCACGCGCGCGATCAAAGCCACGCGGGCGCCCTGCCGGGCCGCTGCAACGGCAGCATTGCTGCCCTTTCCGCCCGGGCTGATGGAAAAGCCGGAGGCCATCAAGGTCTCGCCACGCGCCAGCGGCCGGCTCACGCTCGAGACCAGGTCAGCGTTCCAGCTGGCCACGCAGACCACCGTTGCTGCCAGACCGGCGGAAGGCTTACTTGCCGCCATAACCCATGGTCTGCGGCAGCCACAGCACGATTTGCGGAAACACCGTAATGGCCAACAACAAGAGCAGCAGCATGACCAGGAAGGGCCAGCCCTCCTTCATCATTTCGCCAATCGGAATGCCGGTCAGTGCCTTGGTCACGAACAGCAACATGCCAAAGGGCGGGTGAATCAGGCCAATCATCATGTTGAGCACCACCAGCACGCCGAAGTGAACCAGATCCACGCCCAGCAGTTTGGCCGCCGGTAGCAGCATGGGCACAAAAACCAGCAGCAAGACCGACACGTCCAGAAAGCAGCCAAGCACCAGAAACATCACATTGACCAGCAGCAAAAACTTGAGCTGCGACAGCTGCATGCTCTCGACCCAGTGCGCCATGGCCTGCGGCACGCCCTCGGCCGTGAAGGCGTAGTTCAGCATGAACGAGCCCGCCAGGATCATGGTGATCACTGCACTGCCACGGGTTGACTCCAGCACCACGCCCCAGAAGCTGCGCCAGGTCAACGCCCGGTAGACCACCGCCGCGAGCACCAGCGCATGAAAGGCAGCGACAGCCGCCGCCTCGGTTGGTGTGAAGGCACCGGAATAAATACCGCCCAGCAAGACGATGGGCATGGACAGCGGCAAGGCGCCGCGGTAGATGATCGCCGGCCACTGCGCCAGCGGAATCTTGGGCTCGCGCGGCATATTGCGCTTGACGGCAATAAAGTGCACCACCACCATCATCAGCACGGCCATCAGGACGCCCGGCACCACACCGCCCAGAAACAGCGCGCCCACCGACGCGCCCGAGACCAGCGCGTAAATCACCATCGGAATCGACGGTGGAATGATCGGCCCCAGCGTGGCGCTGGCCACCACCACGGCGCCAGCAAAACCGCGCGTGTATTCGGGCTTTTTGAGCATCTGACGGATCGTGACCAGGCCCGGCCCGGCAGCGTCAGCAATGGCGCTGCCACTCATGCCGGAAAACACCACGCTGACCAGGATATCGACTTGGGCCAGACCGCCACGCATGCGCCCCACCAAGATCCGGCAGAAGTCAAAAATGCGCTCACTGACGGTGCCCGCATTCATGATGTTGGCCGCAAAAACAAACAGTGGCACAGCCAGCAACACATAGCTGTTGTACAAGCCGTTGCCCACCTGCTCGGCGAGCAGACCCAGGTCCTGCTGCTTGACCAGCAGATAACCAATGCCGGAGGCCAGCATCGAAAAACCGATCGGCATGCGCAGCAACATGCCGGCCACCAAAATCAGTGCCAGCACGGCGAGGGCATTACTCATAAGCGCAACTCCGACTCCAGACCCACACCACGCATCGCCTGCCAGATGCCCCAGGCCGAGCGCACCACCAGGGCCGCCAGCAGCAGCACAAATGGAAAGAAAACCCACATGAACGAAATATCAAGAACCGGTGTGCCTTCCCGGTTCATGAAGTGAACGTAGTCCCAGGTGCCGGGAATGGCCCAGAGGGACAAAGCGCCAATCAGTAAATTTCCGACCACCTTCATGCCCTGCCGGGTACGCCGGTTGACGCTGTTCCAGACCAGATCAAACACAACGTGCTCACGCTCTGGCACCACAAAAGCAGCCCCCCACAAAATGACCCAGACGTAAAGAATCACGGCCGCCTCGTCAGTCCAGGCCATGGGTTTGTTAAAGCCAAACCGCGCCGTGACCTGAATGACGAAGACGATGAACAGGGTCAGGAACAAGCCTCCACCGACCAGGTCGGCCAACTTCTTGGGCCAGCGTTTCACAGGGGGCTCTCGCTCTTACTTGGTGTTGTTGATGCGCTCAACCAGGCCCTTGGGCCAGACTTTGGCGTAGTCGGAATTTTGGTAAGCCGACTGCACTGCCTTGCGAAATGCGTCCAGATCGGGGGTGCTCACCTGCAGGCCTTGCTGCTTGAAGAAGTCAACGATCTGCGCTTCTTCTTTCATGCGGTTCTCGTTGTTGTACTGAGACGCTGCCTGGGCGGCCGCCGTGACTTTTTGACGCTGCGCTGGCGTCATGGCGTTGTAGGCCTTGTTGGAAACCGCAATAAAGATGCCGTCGACCAGGTGGTTGGTCAGCACCAGTTGCTTGGTGACTTCGTAGAACTTGGCAGCGCGCACGGTCGGCAACGGGTTGTCCTGACCGTCAATGGTGCCGGTCTTCAGGCCCAGGTAGACCTCGCCAAAGGCCAGCGGCGTGGGCGTGGCACCCAGGGCTTCGCCCAGAAACAACCACTCCTTGGAGCCTGGCATGCGCAGCTTGACGCCCTTGAGGTCAGCCGGTGTTTTGACATTGCGCGCCTCGCGCAGGTTGACCTGGCGCGTGCCCAGGTAAACCGTGGACAGAGGACGAACATCCATCTTCTCGACCACCGACTTGAACATCTCGGTACCGATCGGGCCGTTGAACACCTTTTGCTGATGGTCCGGATCGCGCACGATGTAACCGGCAGTGAAGACCGAAAACTCGGGCACCAGCTTGGCGATGTCGAACGCCGAGATCGACGACAACTCCAGATTGCCGCGCGCCATGGCGGCCGGCTCGGTGCCCTGCTTGAACAACGATGCGTTCAGGTTGATCTGCACATCGAATTCACCGGGTGCGCTTTTATCGAGCGAGTCCTTGAAAACCGTCCACATCTTGGCATGCCAGTCGTCCGGCACGGCCGGCGTCGAAATACGCAGCACCATTTTGTTTTGCGCCTGAGCAACTGGCAGCCAGGCACCCAGCAGCACCAGGGCCGAAGCAGTTGCCACCAGGGAGCGACGAATCAGGGAATTTTTCATGTTGTCTCCAAAAAAACAAGGGAAGGGAAAATCAATCAGTCAACCGAGGGATTGAGCGAAAACGTCTGCACGAGTTGGTCTACCGCCAGAGCCTGGGCAGCAGTCAGGGCCACCAGAGGCGCCCGCACCCGGAGCCAGCGATTGTCGCCAGATGTTGCTGCCATGATGCCCTTGAGCGCAGGCATCAGCGAAAAATCGTCAAGCGCACGAATCAGCGCCAGCACGCGGTCACGGTCGGCGACCGTCGTGGCGGCATCGGGCGCGCTCACCAGGCGATGCACCACCCGCGGCATGAAGTTCGCCAGGCCGCTGATGGCACCCGTGCTGCCACGGCGACCCATTTCCGGCAGATCGGGCTCATAGCCAACGTAGACCGTCATGTCTTTCATGAAGGCGTCGGCCAGACCGACCGAATGCGCCGTGTTGCAGGCGCTGTCCTTGATGCCCAGGATCGTTTGCGGGTAGGCCGCCTTGAGCGTGGCGATCACAGCGTGCGACAAAGCAACGCCGCTGACCTGAGGGATGTGATAGAGGTACAGGCGCAGACGATCAGCACCCACGCCCTCGATGACCTGACGATAGCATTCGATGATGCCCTGGTCCGAAACCCCCTTCAAAAAGAAGGGCGGCAGCATGAGACAGGCATGAACACCCAGATCGACCGCATGGCGGCTCAGCTCAAGCGTTTCAGTCAGGGCCGCGCAGCTCGTCGACACGATGATGTTGGCCGCAGAAACCCCACGGCTGATCATCTGCTCAAGGGCCTCACGCCGCTCGACCAGCGAAAAGGAAGGCCCCTCGCCAGTGGTGCCAAACAGCGTGACACCACCGCATCCGCTGTCCAGCAAGTTGCGGGCATGCTCTGCGAAATGGGCGTGGTCGATCTGCAGCTTGTCGTCCAGGGGCGTGAGCATGGCTGGCCAGATACCGCGAAAGGCCGCAGCAGATGCTGCAGAGCCAGAAGAGGAAGATGAATTCAAACGAGTTTCTCCGATGACCACGGCATGTCGGGGCGTGGCAACCCAAGTACGCGTCGGTGCGCACTTTCAATGTGGTGCGTCAGGCGCTGCGCGACGGCCACGGTGTCGCGTTGCTTGAGCGCGTCGATAAACCACAGATGCTCTTCCATGGCCGGCAGCAAGACCTCGGCGCTGAGTGTTGTGCCCTCGAGCTTGATCAGACGCACGCGCAAGCTGTTGATACGGTAGACGTCCGAGATCAGCTCGTTGTGCGAGGCATCAATCATCAGGTCGTGCAGGCCCCAATCGACCATGGTCGCGTCCGACAGCAAGGTGTCGTCAATCACCCCACTGCGAGCGCGCCGGACGATGGCCAGGTGCGCCTCTTCGATCGCGCGCAAATCGGCGTCTGACACGCTGGCGGCAAAGCGCACTGCGGCCTCGCGCTCGAGCAGCAGGCGCAACTGAAAGGCGTTATTGATGAGTTTGAGGTCGACGTGGGCAATCTGCAGCCCCCGCTGCGGCACGGTGCGCAGCAAGCCTTCGGCCTCCAGACGAGGGATCAGTTCCCGCACCGCACCCAGCGGCATTCCGATCAGCTGCATCAACTCGCGCTGCGAAATAAATTGACCGGGCCGGATATTGGCCGCCACGATCTGCTGCTGAAAGCTCGCATAAGCCTGGGCCCGCAAACTCGCGACCGACGAACGTGCCGGGCTAGTCATTGGCATCTTCAGCCACCACACCCTTACGCAGCAAGATATTGCCGTATTTGCGCTGCTCCCCCGTACGCAGGATGAGAAATGCGGCGCTGGCCTGCTGGTAAAACGCGTGCCGCTCCAGCCCCACAGGCGGCTCCTCGCCAGCGGCCATCAAAACCGCCTTGAATTCGGTCACCGGCGGCGGCACAGCGGACACATCACCCACCACCTGCATGGTACGCAAGGGGTTTGCCACAAAGTCATCTACCGGCAGCAAGCGCAATACTGCGCGCAGGGCCGTTGGTGCATCGACCCCGGCCAGATCAACCAGCCGGGCGCCCGAGGCTGCCGCCAACCGAGCCGCCGGGAAGTTGGCGTCGACAATCGCCACGTCGTCCCCGTGACCCATGCTGGCCAATGCGTGCAGCGCATCAGGCGTCAAAATGGAGGGAATATGTTTGAGCATGGCGTGCGATAGGCAAGGTGACAAGGAACCAACAAAGAGACAACTGAGCACGGTTTGAAAGCACGGCTTTTAAAAAGCGCGGGTTTTTACCCCCAAAACTGCTGACATGTTAGTCATAAAATGATGACCTTCGTACCGTGGAAACCCTGAGCATGTCCCGTTTTTTTCCTTCTGCTATTGCCGGTGATCTCCGCCTGGGTCTGGGTGGCGCGGCCCTAGGCAATCTGTTTGCCACGGTCAGCGGCGCGCAGGCAAGCGAGCTGTTGCAAGCGGCCTGGCAAAGTGGCTGCCGCACGTTTGATACCGCCCCGCACTACGGCCACGGACGCTCCGAACGCCGGCTTGGGGACAGCTTGCGAGAGCACGCACCAGACGCTTATTGCCTGTCCAGCAAGGTCGGCAGACTGCTCACACCCAACGCGCAGGCCCTGCCCGACCAACACGGCTACCGCCAGGTGCTGCCCTTTGACCAGCACTGGGACTACAGCGCCAGCGGCGTGCGCCGCAGCATTGAAGACAGCCTGCAGCGCATGGGTTTGCCGCGGCTGGATGTGGTCTATGTGCATGACCCCGACCCCGCCTGCCATGGCGCGCAGGCCCCCGCCGTGCTGCGCCAGGTCATGGAAGAGACCCTGCCCGCCCTGCAGCAACTCAAACACGAAGGTTTGATCAAGGCCGTCGGCCTGGGTCTGAACGACGAACAAGTCGCGCTGCAGGTGCTGCGCCACGCGGACCTTGACACGCTTTTGCTGGCAGGCCGCTACAGCCTGCTGGACCACAGCGCGCTGCCTGAATTGCTGCCCTTGTGCCAGCGCAAAGGCGTGCGCATCGCGCTGGGCGGCGTGTTCAATTCCGGCATTCTGGCCACGGGCACCCGAGGCCCCAACGGTACGGGCACGCCACTTTTTAATTACGCTGCAGCGGCACCCGAACAGTTGGCGCGAGCTCAAAAAATCGAGGCCCTCTGCAGCGACCATGCGGTGCCGCTTCGCGCTGCTGCACTGCAGTTTCCAATGGCGCATGCTGCCATCGACATCATCTTGCTGGGCGCCCGCCATGCCGACGAATGGACTGATGGCCTGGCCATGATGCGCCACCCCTGCCCGCCCGACTTCTGGCAGGCTTTGCGCCAGGCCGCTTTGGTGCCCGAGACTGCGCCACTGCCCGGAGACAACGCATGATCGACGCCCACTTTCACAGCTGGCAACTCGCACGCGGCGACTACGGCTGGCTGACACCGTCGTTGGCGCCGCTGTACCGCGATGTGCAGATTGCCGACTGGCAAGCCCAGGCAGCGCCGCTTGGCGTGACGGGTGGCGTGCTGGTTCAAGCCGCGCCGACCGAGGCGGAAACCTGGTTTTTATTGCGCCAGGCCGACGCTGCGAGCGACGGGCCCGGTCAGCCGGCCGTATTGGGCGTCGTCGGCTGGGTCGACCTGCTGGCTGCCGACGCGGTGCAGCGCATTGAGCGCCTGGCGCAGGAACCCAAGCTCAAGGGCTTGCGGCCCATGCTGCAGGACTTAAGCGACCCGGACTGGATTCTTCAAGACCGGCTGAGGCCGGCGATACAGGCCATGGTGGACTGCCATCTGGTCTTTGACGCTTTGATCAAGCCCGCTCATTTGCCGCGCATCCTGACCCTGGCGCAGCGCTTTCCCGATCTGCGCTTGGTCATTGACCATGCCGCCAAGCCAGACATTGCCACCAAGCAGTGGCAACCCTGGGCCGACCAACTGAGCCAACTGGCGACGCAAACGCAGGCCAACTGCAAGCTGTCCGGCCTGCTCACCGAGGCTGGCCCCAATCCGGCACCCGATGCGGCCAGGCGCTGGTGCGAACACGTGTTGCACAGCTTCGGCGCCGAGCGGCTGATGTGGGGCAGCGACTGGCCGGTGCTGGAACTCGCCGGCCGCTACGCGCCCTGGCTGCACGAGGTTCAAGCCCTCACCGGCGAGCAGGACAGCGCAGCCAGCCAGGCCATTTTTGACGGCACGGCCCGGCGGATCTACCGGCTTTAATTACTCCGCGTCTTGCTCCTTAGAGTCGACCCCATCCGATTGACTTTTACGCTTTAAAAAACATCATGACCCAGACTCAAGCGCTGAACCTTGACGCCACCTTCACCCTACCACAGGACTCCGAACGCGCCACCCTCATCGGCCGTCTCTGGCAGCCAGGCCTGGGCCCGACCTTGGTGCTGTTGTCGCAGGGTCGGCTGCTTGATGCATCGACTGTGGCCGCCACCTGCAGCCAGCTGATCAATCTGGACGAGCCCGTCAAGGCCCTGCAGGCCGCGCTAGCCGCCGGGCAGCTGCCATCTGTTGCCCGCCTGAGCGATGTACTGGCCAACAGCAACGAGGCCGGGCGCGACACAACACAGCCCTGGCTGCTGGCGCCCTGCGATCTGCAAACAGTCAAGGCCAGCGGCGTGACCTTCGTGGCCAGCCTGCTCGAGCGCGTGATCGAGGAACAAGCCCGCGGCGACGCCAGCCGAGCCGATGTCATCCGCCGTGAACTCGGTATCATTTTGGGCGATAACCTGCGCGGCATCGTGCCCGGCTCGGCTGAGGCCGCACGCGTCAAGGAGGTGCTCATTTCCCGAGGCGCCTGGTCGCAATACCTTGAGGTAGGCATCGGGCCTGACGCCGAAATATTCACCAAGGCACCCGTGTTGTCAGCGGTAGGCACTGGCGCCGACGTCGGCATACACCCGGGCTCGGCCTGGAACAACCCCGAACCCGAAATCGTGCTGGCCATCAACGCCCGCGCCCAGGTGAGAGGCGCCAGCCTGGGCAACGACGTGAACTTGCGTGACGTAGAAGGGCGCAGCGCACTGCTGCTGGGAAAGGCCAAGGACAACAATGCCTCCTGCGCCATCGGGCCCTTCATACGTCTGTTCGATGCGCAGTTTGGCATCGAGGACGTGCGTCAAAGCGAACTCACGCTGACCGTGCGGGGGCCGGAAGGCTTTGAGATGCATGGCAGCAGTTCCATGTCGCAAATCAGCCGCGATCCGCTGAGCATCGTGAGCCAACTCATGGGACCCCATCACCAGTACCCTGACGGCGCCATGCTGTTTCTGGGCACCATGTTCGCCCCCTCCCAGGACCGCCTCGGACCGGGCCAGGGTTTTACGCATGTCGTCGGTGACGTAGTCACCGTGTCGAGCCCGGCCCTGGGTGGGCTGGTCAACCGCGTCCAGCATTCAGACCAGGCCGCCCCTTGGCGCTTTGGCCTGACCGAGCTCATGCTCAACCTCGCCAAGCGGGGGCTGCTGGGCACCAGCGCCTGAGCCGGCTCAAACGGCAGAGGCGCGCTCGATCTCGGGTGTGAGTTCGTGGATGGCCTGGAACTGGGTCAAAAACACCCTGCCACTGAGCCCGCGCAAAAAGTGGGTCGTTTTCAAGCGATCCATGACGGGGCCCTTGACCTCGCTCAGGTGCAAGGCAATACCTGAATCACGAAGTCTCTTTTCAATGGCCTCGAGGCTCTCCAGCGCGCTGGCATCAATGTCATTGATCGCCGAACACTGAAGTACCACATGCGCCAGTTCGGGGTGGCTGGCGACCGCCTCGTTGACTCGGTCCTCCAGCGCCCGGGAGTTGGCGAAATAAAGACTTTCATCAACCCGCAGGCTGACAAGCCTGGGGCTGACGAGGACCGAGTGGCGCAACACATTACGAAAATGCTCGGTGCCAGGAATAAGACCGACTTCTGCGATATGCGGCCGGCTGGTTCTGAACAGGTACAGCGCCAAAGAAACACCGACCCCCACCACCAGGCCCGTTTCAACACCCATCGTCAGCGTCACCAACAGCGTCGCCAGGGCCGCGACAAAATCGGCTTTGGAATAGGCCCAGGTTCTCTTGAGAATACCTAAATCAACCAGCGACAGCACAGCCACCACGATGGTGGCTGCCAGCGTTGCCTGCGGCAAAAAATACAGGGCCGGCGTGAGCAACAAAGAAGCCAGGGTGATGCCCACGGCGGTGAACACGCCAGCGGCCGGCGTCTGCGCTCCGGCATCAAAGTTCACGACCGAACGCGCAAACCCACCAGTCACAGGAAAGCCGCCCGTCAAAGCCGCCGAGAGGTTGCTCGCACCCAGTGCCACGAGTTCCTGGTCAGGCTCGATGCGCTGGCGTCTTTTGGCCGCCAGCGTCTGCCCCACCGAGACCGACTCGACAAAGCCCACCACGCTGATAAGTAGCGCAGGAACCGCCAACGCTTTCCAAAGTGCCAGATCCCACAGCGGCAGCGTCAGAGGCGGTAGACCCTGGGGTACCGCCCCCACGATTTTCAGGCCCTGCGCCTGCCAGTCAAAAAACCAGGTCAGCAGCGCCGTCACTGCGATGGCCGCCACGGGGCCAGCCTTGGCCAGCACATCGGCGGCTCTGGCCTGGAGGCCGAAACGCACCAGCAAAGGCTTCAAGCCCTTGCGCACCCAAAACAAGAAAACAGTGGCCAGGACGCCCACGGACAAGGTCAGGAAGTGGGTCTGCGGCAGTTGCCGGACCAGCGCCTGAATCAGGTCGACGAAGTTATGACCCTCTGCCTTCACGCCCATGATGGTCTTGATCTGGCTGGCTGCGATCAACAGACCCGAAGCAGAAATAAAGCCCGAGATAACCGGATGACTCAAGAAATTGGCCAGAAATCCCAGCCGCAAAACGCCCATCAACACCAGCATCCCGCCAGACATGAATGCCAGCGTGATAGCCACGGCCCAATAAGCCTGGGAGCCAACCGCCGCGTGCTCGCCAATGGCTGCGGCCGTCATGAGCGAGACCACTGCCACCGGCCCCACCGCCAGCACGCGGCTGGTGCCGAAGATGGCATACAAGAGCAGGGGCGCCACGCTGGCGTACAAGCCCACTTCAGGCGGCAGCCCCGCGAGCAAGGCATAGGCCAGGCTCTGCGGGATCAGCATGACGGTCACGATCAGGGCGGCCACCAGGTCGCTGACCAGGGTGCTCCGGTCGTAGTGGCGCCCCCATTGCAGAACAGGAAGAGAAGGCAAATACCTGGCGAGCGACATGGCCGGACGCATCAGCCGACCATCTCGGGCTGGGCCAACCATTCACGGCCTTTGAGCATGGCATCCCAGTACAGCGGCGGCAGGACGCGCTCCTTGAGGTACCAGGCCAGCGCCGAAGGCTTGGTGCCGTCAATGAGCCATGTGGGGAAACTCGGCGCCAGCTTGCCACCGTAGGTGAACTCGGCTAAGACAATCTTGCCGCGCTCGACCGTCAAAGGGCAGGAACCGTAGCCGTCGTACCTGGCCTCGCCTTTGGCTTGACCACGGGTTGCCAGCAGGTTGTGCGCCACCACCGGCGCCTGCTTGCGCGCCGCCGCAGCTGTTTTGGCATTGCTGGTGTTGCCCGCATCGCCCAGCGCAAAGATATTGGCGTAGGCCTTGTGGCGCAGCGTGCCCGGGTCAATGTCGATCCAGCCGGCCGCGTCGGCCAAGGGACTGCTGCGAATGAAGTCGGGGGCTTTTTGCGGTGGAACCACATGCAGCATGTCAAAGTCCTGCGTGATCAGTTGCTTGCCTCCGTCCGCCTGGGCCTGGCTGAAGGTGGCCTTTTTTGCCGGGCCATCGACGCTCACCAGCGTGCGGCCGAAGTTCAAGCCGATACCGTAGGCTTTGACATAGTCCATCAGGGCGGGCACGTAGTCGGCCACCCCGAACAACACAGCCCCTGCATTGCAAAACTGAATGTCGATGTTTTTCAGTACACCCTGGCTGCGCCAATGGTCGGCCGACAGATACATCGCCTTTTGCGGTGCCCCCGCACATTTGATGGGCATGGGTGGCTGGGTAAAGATGGCCTTGCCGCCGCGCAATTGCTGAACCAGCTCCCAGGTGTAGGGCGCCAGATCGTAGCGGTAGTTGGAGGTCACCCCGTCCCGGCCCAGCGATTCGGCCAGACCTTCAATGCCCTGCCAGTCGAGCTTGAGCCCCGGGCAGACCACCAACTGCTTGTAGCTCACCACACGGCAGCCGTCGAGGATGATGGCATTGCGCTCCGGCTCGAAGGCGGCGACGGCAGCCTTGATCCAGTGCACCCCGTGCGGCAACACCGAGCCCATCGTGCGGGCCGTGAACGCAGCGTCAAACACGCCAGCCCCGACCAGCGTCCAGCCGGGCTGATAGTAATGAACATCGGCCGGCTCAACGATGGCAATGTCCAGGCCAGGCTGGCGCGCCAGCAGGCTGGCAGCCACCGCGATGCCCGCTGCACCACCACCCACAATGACCACCTCGTGCGTGGCATCCGCGACTTCAACGGGCGTCTTGCCGCCGTTGGCGATGCGCCGCACCAGCGCCTTCATGTCAAACCCCGCCTTGGCCGATGTCTCAATAATCTGCGGCAAAGCTATTTGCCCGGCGCTGGCCAGCGCCCACATCGTGGTCGAACGCATGCCGGTTCGGCAGTAAGCCAGAACGGGCTTGGGCAACTCATCCATCAACTGGCCAAAGGCAGCGCCCTGCTCGTCCGTGACCTTGCCCGACTCGGCGGGCAGGTAACGCACTTGTAGCCCTTCGCTCGCAGCGGCCTGCTGGATTTCACTGAAACCAGGTTGATCGGCGCCCTCACCGTCGGGGCGATTGCAAATCACGGATTTGAAACCGGCTTGCGCGATCGCCGGCAGGTCAGCCGCTGAAATTTGGCCCGAAACCGAGAGCGAAGAGGTCAACGCTTTGATGTCCATGAGATGTCTCCTGTAGGGCAATTGCAGGGGTGCCTGAGCGCGACTTAAACAGAACGGGCACGTGCTGCCCGACGGTCAAAAATTTCAAAGAAGATCATGCCGGCCAGCATGAAGGCCACAAACACCGCCGCCTTGGCTTGCCCGGAAGCCAGGGACACCAGCGCCGGTCCCGGGCAAAAACCGGCCAGACCCCAACCCGCGCCAAACAGCACGGCGCCCACCACCAGCGGCTTGTCAATCTGGCTGGAGGTCGGCAAACGCAAGGCTCCGCCCAGAAAACTGGCCGTGCGCTTCTTGGCAATGGCAAAGGCGAAAAAACCAACCGCAATAGCGCCGCCCATGACCAGCGCCAAGGAAGGGTCCCAAGCGCCGAACAGGTCTAAAAACCCAATCACCTTGCCTGGATCGGTCATGCCCGAGAGCAGCAGGCCCAGGCCAAACAGCAGGCCGACAAGAAATTCACTGATACGGTGTTGCATGAAATACCCCTTAAATTGCGTGACGAACCACATAGACCATCACAAAACCGGCCGCCATGAAAGTGACCGTCGCCACCATCGAGCGCGGTGACATACGCGACAAGCCACAAACACCATGGCCGCTGGTGCAGCCCGAACCGTAGCGGGTGCCAAAGCCCACCAGCAGCCCGGCCACCGCAATGGCGCCGTAACCCGCGTCAATCCGGGGCGCCTGCACGAGGCCAGCCGGCATGAGCGCCATGAAAACCAGCGGCGCCGCGCCCATGCCCAGCAAAAAAGCCAGGCGCCAGCCGATGTCACCCATTCGGGGGACGAGCAAGCCGCCCAAAATGCCACTGATACCCAAAATACGGCCATTGAGCAAGATAAAGAGCGCCGAGGCCAGGCCGAGCAAAAGCCCGCCGCCCAACGATGCCCAAGGGGTAAAGGCTGTCCAATCAATCGTCATTTTTCATTTCCTCCTGGTGTGCAAAACTGGCTATACAAAACTTCAATGAGGGCCAGCGCCGGCTGGCTGGTCAGTTGGTAGTAAATATTTTTGCCATCCCGGCGCGTGCTCACGAGTTCCTCTTCGCGCAGCACCGTAAGCTGCTGCGACAAGGTCGGCTGAACAATCCCCAGGAGCTCTTCAAGTTCACCCACACGTTTTTCACCTTGCGCCAGCTGGCACAGGATCATCAGACGATCCGGGTTGGCAAGCACCTTCATCAGCCGGCAAGCACGCCCCGCCGCGTTTTGCATGTCAGAAAGCTCAAGGGCCACAGTCTTCATGGGAGTCCTTTAAATTTAAGATGTTGATAGTCTATTGACTTTTAATCTATTTGTCAATAGACTATTTGGAACTTAACCAAGGAGCTACTCATGACCGCCACCCCAAAAGCCCCCCAGGTCCATGGCATCTTCGATCCCGCCACTTGGACCGTCACCTACGTTGTGCACCAGGGGCCAGGCACGGCTTGCGCCATCATTGACTCGGTGCTTGACTACGATCCGAAATCCGGACGCACGCGCCACAACACGGCCGATAAAGTGGTGGCTTATGTGCGCGCCAACGACCTGAAAGTCGAGTGGATTCTCGAGACCCACGCCCACGCCGACCACCTGAGCGCTGCGCCCTATCTGAAGGCCCAGCTCGGCGGCAAAACGGCCATTGGTGACCACATCACCGCGGTGCAAAAAGTGTTCAAGGGCATTTTCAACCTAGAGCCTGAGTTCAAGCTCGACGGCTCGCAGTTCGACCACCTGTTCAAGGAAGACGACGCTGTCCGGGTGGGCGAGATGGTCGGCAAGATACTCTTTGTTCCCGGACACACACCGGCCTGCGTGGCCTACCAGTTTGGTGACGCGGTGTTTGTGGGCGATACGCTGTTCATGCCTGACGTCGGCACGGCCCGCTGCGACTTCCCGGGCGGCGACGCCAAAACCCTTTACGCATCAACACGCAAAATCCTCAGCCTGGCACCGCAAACGCGCCTGTTCATGTGCCACGACTACCCGCCAGCGGGCCGCGAGATCGCCTTCGAAACCACCGTGGCCGAGCAGCGCGCCCGCAACATCCACGTGCACGATGGCGTGACCGAGGAGGAATTCGTGGCCATGCGGACCCAACGGGATGCCACGCTGGAGATGCCCGTCCTGATCCTGCCGGCCGTGCAGATCAACATCCGCGCCGGGGAACTTCCCCCCAAGGAAGCCAACGGCATTGCCTATGCCAAAATTCCGTTGAACGCCCTATGACAACGCCATGAACGCATTCACTGACCCCCTGACCCGCTGGAACGAGCGTTTTGCCGCCGAGGGATACCTCTTCGGCGAGGCACCCAACGCCTACCTGGCCGACATGACCAGTTCGCTCACCAAGGGCCGGGCCTTGTCCGTTGCCGATGGCGAGGGCCGCAACAGCGTCTGGCTGGCTCAGCAGGGTTTTGAGGTGGATGCGTTTGACTTCTCGCCCATCGCCGTTGACAAGGCGCAAAAATTGGCCAGCCGGCACGGCGTCAGCGTGAACTACCAATGCAGCAGTTGGGAAGCATTTGACTGGCCGGCCCAGCGCTACGACACGGTGGTCGGCGTCTTCTTCCAATTTGCCGACCCGGCATCCAGGTCGGCCCTGTTCGCCCGAATGGACGAGGCCTTGAAACCCGGCGGCATCTTGCTGATCCAGGGCTACGGCAAGGAGCAACTTCAGTTCAACACAGGTGGCCCCGGCAAGCTCGATCATCTTTATGACGAGGACCTGTTGCTCGCAGCCTTCCGGAACTACCGGGTGCTGGACCTCAGAACCTACACGGCACAGGTCAGCGAAGGCCAAGGCCACAGCGGCCTGTCGGCTCTGGTCGGATTTGTCGCCCAAAAACGCTGAGGCAAGGCGACATGGACACCCTGGACCCCATCGTGCTGGCCCGCATCCAGTTTGCGGCCAACATCACGTTTCACATCCTCTTTCCCACTATCAGCATCGGACTGGGGTGGTTTTTGCTCTACTTCAAAACGCGCTTTGTGGCCTCCGGGCAGGCGCACTGGATGCAGGCCTATCAGTTCTGGATCAAGATTTTTGCCCTGACTTTTGCCCTCGGCGCCGTCAGTGGCATCACCATGAGTTTTCAGTTCGGCACCAACTGGCCGGGCTTCATGACCACGGTAGGCAACGTGGCCGGGCCGCTGCTGGCCTACGAAGTGCTGACCGCCTTTTTTCTGGAGGCCACGATGCTGGGCATCATGCTCTTTGGCCGCGGTCGCGTCAGCGAAGGGGTGCACACCCTGGCGACCTGGCTGGTGGCCCTCGGCACCACCGCCTCGGCCTTCTGGATTCTGGCCCTGAACTCGTGGATGCACACCCCTGCCGGCTACGAAATGATCAACGGCCAGGCCTTCGTGACCAGCTGGTTTGAGGTCATCTTCAACCCCTCGTTTCCCTACCGCCTGGGGCACATGCTGATTGCCTCCGGCCTGACAGTGTCTTTTCTGCTGGCCGGCATCAGCGCGTACCGCTGGCTCAAGGGCGATGCGGGCAAGGACGTGATGACCGCCCTGCGCGCCGGTGTGTTCGTGGCGGCAGCCTTGATCCCGCTGCAGATTTACGTCGGTGACCTGCACGGCCTGAACACCTTGAAATACCAGCCGGCCAAACTGGCCGCCATGGAGGGCATCTGGACCACGCAAAAAGGCGTTCCCGCCGTGCTGTTTGGACTGCCCGACGAGAAGACCCACAGCACCCGGTTCGAGATCGCTATCCCCAAGCTGGCCTCGCGGTACCTCACCGGGCAATGGGATGGTGAGGTCAAAGGCATCGCCGACTTTGGCGACAAGCACCCGCCCGTTGCGCCGGTGTTTTGGGCCTTTCGCATCATGGTGGGCGTCGGCTTGCTGATGCTGGCGGTGAGCTGGTGGGCATCGCTGGAGCTGGTGCGCAAAAAACAGCCGTCGATGCGCACAGCCCAAGTTCTGCTGGTCATGACTTTTGCCGGCTGGGTGGCACTGATCGCCGGTTGGTATGTGACCGAAATCGGACGACAACCCTGGCTGGTCTACGGCGTGCTGACCACAGCGCAGGCCGCCTCCTCAGTTCCCGGCGACAACATCGCCCTGACGCTGGCGATGTACCTGCTGCTGTATGCGGCTTTGATGGCAGCTTATGTGTCGGTGGTTTTTCATCTGGCCAAAAAAGCCGCGATAGAGGCCACCGAGGGTGCACCCTCCTCCAACGACGAGCAGCACCGCGTACCTGTCCGGGGCTTGAAAAATGCTTGATCATGGCATTGACATCAGCAGCCCGGCGGGCTGGCTCCCGCTGGCCTTTGCACTGATCATGGCCCTGTCCATGCTGGCCTACGTTGTTCTCGACGGCTACGACCTGGGCGTTGGGATTTTGCTGCGGCAAGCCGATGACGTCGACCAAAAAGACGCCATGCTCGCCAGCATCGGGCCGTTCTGGGACGCCAATCAAACCTGGCTGGTGTTGGGCGTTGGTGTGCTGCTGGTTGCGTTCCCAGCCGCGCACGGCGTGATTTTGGGCGCTTTGTACCTGCCGGTGGCCCTGATGCTGACCGGCCTGACACTGCGAGGCGTGGCGTTTGAGTTCAGGGTCAAGGCCAAGGCGCACCATCGCCCGCTGTGGGACAAAGCGTTTTACCTGGGCTCCCTGCTGGCCTCGTGGTCGCAAGGCTTCATGTTGGGGCAGTTGATCACCGGCTTCAAGACGGGCGCGAGCAACTACTTTTTCAGTGTCTTGATCGGCCTGTGCCTGATTTCAGCCTACCGGCTTCTGGGTGCCGGCTGGCTGATCATGAAAACCGAAGGTGCGCTTCAACTCAAGGCAGTGCGCTGGGCCAAAAACAGTTGGTGGCTCACCGTGGCCGGCGTGCTGGCCATTTCAGTTGCTACGCCCTGGGTCAGCCCCCTGATTTTTGACAAATGGTTCAGCTTTCCAAATCTGCTGATGCTGTTTCCCATCCCGGCGGTGACGGCGGCCTTGTTTGGCGTCATGGCGCGCAGCCTGCACCGCCTGCCGCTGCGCATCAAGCAGGGCAATCAATACGGCGCGGCCGTGACCTTTGCCTGCGCCGTGGGCATATTTTTACTGTCGTTTTACGGCCTGGCCTACAGCCTGTTCCCCTGGCTGGTGATTGAACGGTTCACCATCTGGCAGGCCGCCAGTTCCTCGCAGGCCTTGATGGTGATCTTCTATGGCGTGATCGTCGTCTTTCCGCTGATCATTGGCTACACGGCCTACGCGTACCGTGTTTTCTGGGGAAAGTCGACGGCGCTACGCTACTAACCGCTGCGGACCTAGGTGCCCATCGTCGACAGCGACTCGCCCACCATTATTTGCTCATGAGCTCATTGAGCTTGGCGGCCTCAAAAGTTTCCTGCCGCGCTGCGTCGGCCGGCACGCAGCCGGGCACCGTGCTGCTCGGCGCGGCGGACAACTTCTCGATGGCCCGCCATAGCAGCGCGATCTGGTGCTCCTGCGACGAGGCGTTGTCGATCAGACCCTTCATGGCTTGCGACACGGGATCATCTTCGAGCGTGATGCCATAAGCTGAAAACTTCTTGGGCGCCGACGCCACGTCAGCGCTTTCGTCAGCCTTGGATGCAATGATGCGCGCAGGAATGCCAACGGCGGTGGCGCCCGCAGGCACCGGCTTGATGACCACGGCGTTGCTGCCGATCTTGGCACCATCGCCCACCAAAAAGCCACCCAGCACCTTGGCACCGGCGCTGACCACCACGTCCTTGCCCAGCGTCGGGTGGCGCTTGGCGCCCTTGTAAAGCGACGTGCCGCCGAGGGTCACGCCTTGGTAGATCGTGCAACCGTCACCGATTTCGGCTGTTTCGCCCACCACAACGCCCATCGCGTGGTCAAAGAAAACGCGCTCGCCAATCTTGGCACCCGGATGAATCTCGATGCCCGTCAGAAAGCGCGCCAGATGCGAGATAAAACGGCCCAGCCATTGAAGGCCGTGGGTCCAGCACCAGTGGGCGCGTCGATGCAAGATGAGGGCATGCAGCCCGGGGTAGCAGGTCAGCACTTCCCAGGCACTGCGGGCGGCGGGGTCGCGTTCAAGAATGCACTGAACGTCGGAGCGGAGGCGTGAAAACATGACAGCGAGTCTACCGGGCATCCTGCGGCGTTGCCGGGGTCGGGGCCATGGCCTGGGCCGTAGCATCAAGCGAAAGAGCCGCCCGGGCCGATGCCGACTAAAGGCTTCGGCCAACTCGTTGTCTAATTCAGCATCTGACAA
>CAIMVC010000459.1 GCA_903844825.1 uncultured Burkholderiales bacterium
AATAGGCCACATAAGCGGCGCTGATGGCGGTGGTGGACACCAGGAAGCCTGTGAAGCGGCTGCGGTTGAAGTGCCATAACTCCCAGGTCGACCATCCCGCATAAGCATCGCCCACCAAAGTGCCCAATACAAAGCCCAGGGGGATCCCGATCAGCAGCATCAAACTCGCTTGCAATGCGGGTGGCCAACAGTAAGGGCCTTGCACCCGCAGCAGGCGTTTGAACCTGAAGCGAGACACATCGGTGAACAGCCAGATGAAAGTCGAGATGGCATAGGAATACACCAGCGACACGTCAAAGCGGTGCGGCGGTCCGTCACTGCTGTGACCCATCCAGGTGGCCACCGCAATCGGCAGCGACATCGCCCACACGATCAGCAGGCGTTTTAGCAAGGGTTTGCGTTGGCCCGGGGGCAGCCAGGCGAGTAGGCTGTGGGTGTTCATTGGCGTTAGAGCTTTTGTTTGAAGAATAACGCGATCTGGTCAAAGGCTTTTTGGCGGTCGGCGTCAGTGAACGAGGGGTTGGGCAGGCCGCCGCGCATTTGGGTGGCAGCCACGGTTTGGGCGACGCTGGCGGGCCAAGGGGAGAGCCAGTCAAAGTGGCCGGCAGTAGGGTGATCAGACAGCAATGTGCAGCTGGTGCAATGTTTCAGCACATGCTGGCTGTGAAAACGGGGCAGCAGCACGCCGTCATCGCCCGATGTGCTCAAGGCCAAGGGGATGCGGATGCGCGCAAGGCTTTCGGGGGTGAAGATGACCCCGACGGGGACGGACAGACTGACGACAGCTATGCGCGGGTCGGGGCGCGGGTCTTGGGATGCCGCGGCGCTTTTGCCGCCGTGCCGGCTTGTCATGGCAGCCGGGGCATTGCCTTCAGACAAAAACCGGGCCATGGTGAATTGCGCCCTGCGCGCGAGTTGCAGCCACGTGTGCCCAGCCAGGCCGTTCAGGCAAAAGCCAATGTCCTCTTCCAGATGCTGCGCACAGTGCTGCACCAAGTTGAGCATGCGCCACTGCGCTCCAGCCAGCACCAAGCCGGTCGCGCCGCCGGCCGACATGCCGTGCACGCCGACGCGGTGGGTGTCCACCAGGGGTACCAGCTCGGGGTCACGCGCCACGGCGTCGATGGTCTCGCTCACGTCTTGCGGGCGAGTTTTCCAGCTTTCGGGGCCGGCGCGGCTGAAGTCTTGCCAGTTGTCGCCCCGGTGCTCGGGCTGCGCCACCACAAAACCGGCGCGGGCCAGTGTGGCGGCCAAGGTGTGGTCGGGCAGGGCGCTGCCTGCGGTGCCGTGTGACAGCACGATCAAATGCCGCTTGCCCGTTGCAGCGGGCAGGGGCGGCGCGTTGCTGGCTACTTGCAGCGTGAAGGCGCCTTGCGTGCTGGGCTGGCTTACCACCGTCGTGGGGTAAACCAGCGTGATGGTCAGGCTACCCGACTGAATCTGGCGCAGGCCCACTTGGGCATGGCTGGCGTTAACCATCAGCAAAGTGAAGGCGCAAGCCAGGCGGGCCAATGTGTGCAAGGAGCTTGTCATGGCGCGACTTTCAGCTTTAAGAAACGCAAGGCCCGCCCATTGAGCACACCGGAAAACAAACCATACAGGGCGCTGATGCCGATGGCGGCGTTCAGGCTGTGCAGCGTACCCGGCGCTCTGGCGTTGACCATGCCTACGGCGAATTTGCAGGCAAAGATGGCCATGAACAAGGCCAGCGGCAACCAGCTGCCGGGGACGGTGAAGCGGTGGCTGTTGGCGTCATAGCGGGCTCCTTCGGGTGCAGCCGCCTGGCCAAGTGCCCAGCTCGTCAGCAGGCAGGCGGCTGCCCAGCTGAACAGGCCCAGCGCGATCAGGCCGGCGAGCAGGACGAAGACCCAGACGGGGATGTGTTGCAGTGTTTGCATGGCCATGTCTATGAAAGGGGTCAGTTAAAAAATAGGGCGTGGTGTGGGGCGTCTTAAATCCAACCCAGCCAATCAGACCAGATCAAATGACCCAGGTAGCGCCTGGGCAGCAGGGTGAAGGCACCTGCCACGACGCATGCGCTGATATACAGCCCTTGCATATTGCTGCGATGGCCTTGGATGTTGCCTCTGAGCAAGTGCGCGAAAGCCTTGTAGAGGTAAAAAAAGGTCACCGGAACGAACACATGAATCGGCGTGTAGCCGGCCACATTCGGCAATTGAAAGTCGCGGATGAACACCGCACTCACTGCGGCTGCAACCATGCAGGTGACCCAGGCATAACCCAGTGCGCGGTGCAGGCGGGGCCTGGTGGTGCGGCCCAGCCGTGCCCAAAGGGCAAAGGGGCCGAGCACCACGGCGGTGATGGCGGCGCTCATGTGAACGGCGATCAGAGGCGTCATTTGCATAGGGCGTTGCACTTTCGTTGTTTCTGGGATCAGGCCTTGAACAGGGTCTGGGTTGAAATTTAGGCCAAAGTGATTCATTGCAAAAGCCGAATGCGACGAAACGCCATTTGCGTGGCGCCAAATGCAGACACAGCGGGTTTTCAGCGGCCTGTGCTTTGGGCGCGGGCTTGAGGGAAGGGGTTGCCAGCGCCAGTGCCGCGATAATCTCAGCACTCTTCAAAGGACTGTTTGTGGATTCTGTATTGCTGCTGAAAGCCGCCGTGATGGGCGTGGTCGAGGGTTTGACCGAGTTCTTGCCGATCTCGTCCACCGGGCATTTGATTTTGGCGGGGGCCTTGCTCGGCTTTGACGACGACAAGGCCAAGGTGTTTGACATCGCGATCCAGACCGGTGCGATCTTTGCGGTGATCCTGGTTTACTGGCAAAAAATCAGCAGCACCGTGCTGGCCCTGCCGCGTGAGCGTCAGGCTCGGCTGTTTGCCTTGAATCTGCTCATCGCTTTTGTTCCTGCGGTGATTCTGGGGCTGCTGTTTGGCAAGGCCATCAAGGCGCATTTGTTCACGCCGGTGGTGGTGGCCAGCACCTTCATCTTGGGTGGGCTTGTCATTTTGTGGGCTGAGCGTTGGCATCAGCGCAACCCGCTGGCAGCCCGCGTGCAGTCCGCCGATGACATGACGGCGATGGACGCGCTGAAGGTCGGCTTGGTCCAGTGCCTGGCCATGATCCCCGGTACCAGCCGCAGCGGCGCCACCATCAATGGCGGCATGCTGCTGGGCTTGTCGCGCCGGGCGGCCACTGACTTTTCGTTTTACCTGGCCATTCCCACCCTGATAGGTGCGGGCGCCTACAGCCTCTACAAAGACCGAGCCCTGCTGTCGCTGGCCGACTTGCCGCTTTTCGCGGTGGGTCTGGTGTTCGCCTTTGCCAGCGCGTGGCTGTGCATTCGCTGGCTGCTGCGCTACATCGCCACCCACAGCTTTGTGGTGTTTGCGTGGTACCGCATCGTCTTTGGCCTGGTGGTGCTGCTGACGGCGCGCATGGGCTGGGTGAACTGGGCGGCCTGACGGCGGCTTGCCGGCTCGGTTGAAGCCGCCCGGCGAACTCGGGGCTCGCCCTTCGACTCCTCAAGGTGAGCGAAGGAAGGGCGGAGCTTGCAGGCCTTGGGCCAGAGGCAGATCACGCTGTCCGTGCATCCGGCGCTCTGAACGCCCCCCGAGTGCCGGCGCGATTGTGTCGCTCCTGTAGCGCGTCAGCACGGACCCTGACGGGTCTCGTCCGTAGAATGCGCCTTTAGCAACTCTTTCACCACGTCCTTGGAGAATCCATGAAAACCTTGAATGTCTTGACATCGGCTGCTCGTGCGGTCGGTATGGCTCTGTTGCTGCAGGTCTCGGCCCAGGCCCAGACTGAGTGGCGATTCAACAACAGCTACCCGGCCTCCCGTCCGGAGTCGGCGCAGATCCGCACCTTTGCGGCTGACGTGGAAAAGCGCACCGGTGGCAAGCTCAAAATCTCGGTCTCTGAAGGCGGTGCCCTTGGTCTCAAGGACGCCGACGCCATGCGCTTCATGCAAACTGGCACGCCTGAGCTGGGCTTCATCTGGCCGCCGTTTCTGGGCCGCGATGCGCCCGCTCTGGCCAACATTTACGTCTACGGTCTGGTGGCGAATGCCGATGAGCACCTCAAGGCCCTGCCGGCCCTGAAGTCGGTGCTCAAGGAAGGCATTGCCAAATGGAACGTGGAAGTTCCAGGGTTCCTCGG
>CAIMVC010000460.1 GCA_903844825.1 uncultured Burkholderiales bacterium
CAGCACGCCCCTCGGCGGTGGACTCGCCGTTTTTGTGTTTGATGGCCCGCGTCAGCAAGTCCAGACCCTCGTGCACCAGTCTGAAGTCAATCTTGCGGCCATCCAGATCGACCCTGCTGACCTGCACCCGAACCCGGGTGCCAATCGCATAGCGAATGCCGGTGCGTTCGCCACGCAGTTCCTGCCGCGCCTCGTCGAAGCGGAAATACTCGCCGCCGAGTTCGGTGATGTGCACCAAGCCTTCAACATACATGGCGTCGAGCGTCACGAAAATGCCGAAACCGGCGGCGGCAGTCACCACACCGCCGAATTCCTCCCCGAGGTGACCGCGCATGTACTTGCATTTGAGCCAGGCTTCGACATCACGGCTGGCTTCATCAGCACGGCGTTCATTGGCACTGCAGTGCAGGCCGGCGGCCATCCAGGCCAGTTGGTCAACGCTGGCCTTCTTGGGCACTTGCGCCGGCTCCTTGACACGCGAAGCCAGGCGCTTGGAGAGTTTGGCATGCGCTTCCCCGGGCGTCGGCAAGGCTGGTAACTGGTACTTGGTCTGGGTCAAGATAGCTTTGATGACGCGGTGCACCAGCAAATCGGGGTAGCGCCGGATGGGGCTGGTGAAGTGCGTGTAAGCCTCGTAAGCCAGACCGAAATGGCCGTCGTTCATGGGCGTGTAGATCGCCTGCTGCATGGAGCGCAGCAACATCGAATGAATCTGCTGCGCGTCGGGCCGGTCCTTGGTTGCTGTGGCGATTTGCTGAAACTCGCCGGGCGTTGGCTCGTCGCTGATCGACAAACCCAGACCAATGGCCTTGAGGTAGTTGCGCAGCATCTCCTTTTTCTCGGGGGTCGGGCCTTCATGCACGCGAAACAGGCCCACATGCTTGCTCTGGGCAATGTAATCGGCAGAACACACGTTGGCCGCCAGCATCGCCTCTTCAATCAGGCGGTGGGCCACGTTGCGCGTACGCGGGACGATTTTCTCAATACGCCCGGCCTCGTCACAGACGATTTGCGTCTCGGTGGTTTCGAAGTCCACAGCACCACGCACGCCACGCTCCTTAAGCAGGGCCTGGTAGACATCGGCCAGGTCCAGCAAATGCGGCACCAGGTCCTTGCGCTGCGCTGCCTCGGGGCCACGGGTGTTGGCCAAAATAGCGGCCACTTCGGTGTAAGTAAACCGGGCGTGGCTGAACATGACCGCCGGGTAAAACTGGTAGGCATGCACCTCGCCCTTGGCGTTGATCAGCATGTCGCAAACCATGCAAAGCCGCTCGACACTCGGGTTGAGCGAGCACAGCCCGTTGGAGAGCTTTTCGGGCAGCATCGGAATCACACGACGCGGAAAGTACACGCTGGTGGCCCGGTCATAAGCATCAACGTCGATGGCGCTACCGGTCTCCACGTAATGGCTCACATCGGCAATCGCCACCAGGAGTCGCCAGCCCTTGCCGCGGCCGACCTTGGCCGGCTCGCAGTAAACGGCATCGTCAAAGTCGCGCGCATCCTCGCCGTCGATGGTCACCAGCGCAATGTCGGTCAGATCGACGCGCCCCTGTTTGTCGGTCGGACGTACCGCATCGGGCAAAGCCCGCGCCAGGGCCAGTGCCTGGTCGCTGAACTCATGCGGAACACCATATTTGCGCACCGCAATTTCGATTTCCATGCCCGGGTCATCGATCTCGCCAAGCACTTCCCTGACGCGGCCCACCGGCTGACCAAAGAGCGCGGGCGGCTCGGTCAGTTCGACCACCACCACCTGGCCCGCTTTGGCAGTGCCCGTGGCCCCCCTGGGAATAAGCACATCCTGGCCGTAGCGCTTGTCCTCTGGCGCGACCAGCCAAACACCGCTTTCCTGCAACAATCGACCAATGAACTGGTTGGGCGAGCGCTCACTAATCTCTGTGACGCGGCCCTCGGGCCGGTTCTTGCGGTCATAGCGCACGATGCGCGCCTTCACGCGGTCCTTGTGCAAAACGGCACGCATCTCGTTAGGCGGCAAATAGATGTCCGCTTCGCCATCGTCCCGCTGGACGAAACCATGGCCATCGCGGTGGCCCGACACAGTGCCTTCGAATTCCGCCAAAAGGCCAGACACCTGGCTCGAATGTTGGTGAGTTGTTTTGATAGCGAATCTCTTTCGTGAGATGGTCAAATTAAAAAACGGCAAGCTCGCTCATACGCCGACGATCATGCTCCTGTATTGTGACGACTGGCCTCAGGTGCAAGTCCGCAAGCAGGGGCCTGGTAAAGAGCCCAGTCAAGTCTGACAGAGATGAAAATTTTCGCACGGGCATTTAGAAACAGGCTTCGCCAATGGTACACTGCAGTCTGTGCCCGGGTGGCGGAATTGGTAGACGCGCACGGTTCAGGTCCGTGTATCGCAAGATGTGGAGATTCGAGTTCTCTCCCGGGCACCAGATACAACACCGTTAAAAAAGCCGCTGATGTTCAGCGGCTTTTTTTATGGCGGCTTATCCCTCTACTTGACGAACTTTTTCGCCGGTCGATTACCAGCCAAGGACGAGCATTTTCGAGGCAGCATGGCTACGGTGAACACCGCCTGAGGTCGTACGCACTCGGCGGCCAGCGCTTGTCAAAGATGTGCACCTTTTCAGCCAATGGCTGAGTCAGGCCGAGCCGGTTTCAGAGAACCCCATGAGTTAGTCAGTGGCCGCGGCAGGCTGGGCACAATCGGGATCGCGACAAGACGCGGCCGCATCAATTACGCCAGCCCGGGACATGCGTCTCGGCTGACCCAGGGGCCGGCAGACTCAAACGGGCAGAGCGACCAGGTCATGGCCTTGTGTGCCCACAATGCGGGCGCGCGTGAACTCTCCCACCTTGAGCGTTTTGCTGATTTTTTCGGGTGGTAGGAGTTGGACTACGCCGTCGATTTCAGGCGCGTCGGCGTAGCTTCTGCCAACCCCACCTTTGCGGCCCAGCGCAGGCGCTGAATCGACCAGCACCTGCATGGTCGCGCCTACACGCTGCTGCAACTTGGCGCTGGAGACCGCTTCGGCCACCGCCATGAAACGTGCACGCCGCTCTTCGCGCAGCGCTGGCGAAAGCATGCCTGGCAGCTCATTGGCCGTGGCCCCTTGCACCGGGCTGTAGGCAAAACAGCCCGCGCGATCAATGCGCGCCTCACGCATGAAATCGAGCAGATGCTCAAACTCAGCCTCGGTCTCGCCGGGAAAGCCGGCGATGAAGGTACTGCGGATCACGATTTGCGGGCACATCTCGCGCCAACGCGCCAGACGCTCGAGATTTTTTTCACCACTGGCCGGTCGCTTCATGCGTTTGAGCACGTCCGGGTGGCTGTGCTGCAGGGGCACATCGAGATAAGGCAAGACCAGCCCGGCAGCCATGAGCGGAATCAGCTCATCCACACTCGGGTAGGGGTAGACATAGTGCAGGCGCACCCAGGCGCCATAAGGTGCGGCAATCTCGCCCAGACACTGCACCAACTCCAGCATGCGCGTCTTGACCGGTTTGCCGTCAAAAAAGCCGGTTCGGTACTTCACGTCCACGCCGTAGGCCGAGGTGTCCTGGCTGATGACCAGCAGTTCCTTGACGCCGCCTTCAAACAGGGCCCGCGCCTCATTGAGAACGTCACCGATGGGGCGCGACACCAGGTCGCCGCGCATGGATGGAATGATGCAAAAGGTACAGCGGTGGTTGCAACCTTCGCTGATCTTGAGGTAGGCATAGTGCCTGGGTGTGAGCTTGATGCCGGCCAAGCCAAACGACTGCGGCACCAGATCGACAAAGGGGTCGTGCGGCTTGGGCAGGTTCAGGTGCACC
>CAIMVC010000461.1 GCA_903844825.1 uncultured Burkholderiales bacterium
CAGAAACCACCTTGTGGGCCATCTCCCGTCTGCGAGATGGCCTCACCACTTTTTTTCGAGCGCCTCCGAGACAATTTCAGCCTTGAGCTTTTCCTCAAGGTACATCTTCTTCAAGCGGCGGTTTTCATCTTCAAGCTCTTTCATGCGCGACATCATGGACACATCCATTCCGCCGTACTTGGCGCGCCATTTGTAAAACGTCGCCGTGCTGATGCCCAACTCGCGGCAAATATCTGGAACACCTATGCCAGCTTCAACCCTTTTGACTGAATCAATGATCTGGCTGTCCGTGAATTTTGATCTCTTCATTTAGAACCTCTTCCATTGGAAAAAATTCTACTTCTCAGGCCTTTGGTTCTTGGGGACGATTACCGTTGACTCGGAGGCTAAATGCAAGTTCTGTTCCTCCTTGCTTATCTGTAGCCATAACAGGAGGAATTTGTACAGCGCCGCGCAATAATGCCCAGACCGACCTCTTACCTGGTAAGGCATTTGGAGAATTAGTAGTGGCTACCACCCCAGTCCCAGACCTCGCGCTTACATCCGTATCCGATGAAATCCTTTCACTCGACCCTGACGGCGAGCGGATTGGTGCAGTTTTGAGGGAGACGATTGACCAACTCTACGATGGTCAGCGAACTGGACGATACCGGTGGGACCAACTCCATAAGACAGAGAAAACTCATTGCGGCACGCTTGTAGAAATTAACTTGCACAGGGCGTTCAATTTTGCAGATGGGGCCGAGCTTGACTATGAGATAGCCGGGTTTGAGGTTGACTGTAAATACTCTCAAAAGCTTGGTGGGTGGATGATTCCGCCCGAAGCCCATGGAAAACTTTGCCTCCTCGTGTGGGCATCAGATGAGCTTTCCAAATGGAATATCGGGATAGTGCGTGCACACCCCCAATTTCTGGGTGGGAAAAATCGCGATGGCAAATCCACGCTAAATGAAGAGGGACGTTTAGCAATTCACTGGCTGTATGTCCCACAGATGAACAACACAAATTCGCAGCTCAGCCAGTTGACGCACTTGAACTTGCAACCGAATATTTTGCTTCAGCTTCCGGAAATTACAGTAAACGGGATCATGCAGTTGAAACACGGCACACAGCGATTAAATCAATTGTTTCGCGTCGCAACGGAGCAGCGAGTTGCACGAGGTGTGGTTGCAACAGTTGCTCAGCAAGATGACTACATGAAGCGAATTAGAGAAAACGGTGGGGCCAGAGGGGCCCTTCGCCCTGAGGGAATTATTATTTTGGGCCAGTTTAAGTCTCATGCGGCGATCGCAAAAGCCCTTGGCGTGCCGATTCCTGGGCCCGGGGAATCAGTGTCTGTCCGGGTGTCACCATCTATCAAAGACGTAAAGGGGGCTGCGCTGATTGAGAGGGCGTACTGGCGAAAGGCAATGATTGGTGATCCTGTGGTCAGTGCGCCAAAGCTCCCATCTATCTAGCGATGTTGTGCCCTTGCTGCTCCCGCAAGTACTTTGCCCGATCACTTTCAGAAAGTCTGCCAACACCGAACCCGCCGAACTCCCAATTCAACTATTTCCAATGTAGGCCAACAAAGAGGTAACAGCGCGGCGCAATGACTGGACGGAGGCGATGGGGTGGTATGTGCAGAAAGAAATTCTGAGAGGCTCCAGGACAAGGTCCGGTAGCGGTGAACCTTCAATGCGGTCACTATGCGCGCCGACGCCACAATGCAAAAAGCCCATCACGATGGACGGGGGTTTTCAAAATAACTGGTGGCCTGGGGCGGAATCGAACCACCGACACAAGGATTTTCAATCCTCTGCTCTACCGACTGAGCTACCGGGCCAGAGCTCAAAATTATATACCAGCCCAACCCGATTTAAACCGGGCTGCTCAGGAAACGCGTTTACCCCGGCTCAGATCAACGCCCAACTGTTTGAGCTTGCGGTACAGATGGGTGCGCTCCAGGCCTGTTTTCTCGGCCACGCGGGTCATGGAGCCGCCTTCCTTGGCCAGATGAAATTCGAAGTAGGCTTTTTCAAATTCGTCGCGCGCGTCACGCAGGGGCTTTTCGAGCATAAAGCTCTGAACGGCCACAGGGCCATCACCACTCACCATCACCGCATCGCTCGGGTTGCCTGCGGCCTGCACCGCGAGTTCAGCAGAGCTGGCCACGGTCGCCATGACGCCGGCCACCACGGCCGCGACCTTCTTGCTGACGTGACGCGCCAGACCCTGCTCGACTGCCTGCAGCAGCTTTTGCATCGTGATGGGTTTTTCCAGAAATGCCATGGCGCCGATTCGGGTGGCTTCGACCGCGGTGTCTATGGTGGCGTGGCCACTCATCATGATGACGGGCATGTTCAGCAGGCCAGCCGATGACCACTCCTTGAGCAGCGTCACGCCATCTGTATCGGGCATCCAGATATCCAGCAGCACCAAGTCGGGCCGCCCCTTGGCGCGGGCAGCACGCGCCTGCGCGGCGTTTTCGGCCAGGTCGACCTGATGCCCTTCGTCGTTGAGAATTTCAGACAACAGGTCACGTATGCCCAGTTCGTCATCGACCACCAGTATGTTTGCCATGAACCCCGCCCTTACCGTTTGCTCGGATCTTGTTGGCCCGCCACGCCTCCAGGAGGCTCAAGCCGTCACCGGGAATGATAGCGACACTTGCGCACCCTGAAGCACACCGTCACTCAAACGGTTGGAAATGTCAATTCGGGCGCCATGCTCGTCGGCAATTTTCTTGACGACTGCCAAGCCCAGTCCTGTCCCTTTGACCTTGGTGGTGACGTAGGGCTCGAAGGCGCGCTTGAGGATGCTGTCGCCAAAGCCGGTGCCGTTGTCCCGCACGATCAGACGCACCCGCCGGCTGGTGGGCGAGTACTCGGTCCTGATGGTCACCAGGGGCTCCCGCGCCCGATGCCCGGCGTGATCGACCTCGAACACGTCCTGAGCCTCCTGGGCATCCTGCGCGTTTTGAAGCAGGTTGTGAATGACCTGTCGCAGTTGCTGGGCATCGCCCTGAATGGCGGGCGTTTGCGGCTCCAGTTCAGCGCGTACCGGCACACCGATGTGTTCGTTGGCATACAGCTGCAAGACCTCCGTCACCAGGGTGTTGAGGTCTACCGGCTTGAGGTCTGCGGCAGGCAGGCGCGCGTAGTCGCGAAATTCGTTCACCAGGCGCTTCATGGCGTCCACCTGGTCGACGATGGTCTTGACCGACTTGGTGAGCATCGCCTGCTCCGGCGGCGCCAGCTTGGAGGCCAGTTTCATTTCCAGCCGCTCTGCCGAGAGTTGGATCGGCGTGAGCGGATTCTTGATTTCATGCGCCAGACGACGCGCCACCTCGCCCCAGGCCTGGGCGCGCTGAGCCGACACCATCTCGGACACGTCGTCAAAGACCAGCAGACACTCTTCGGTACCCGGCATTCTGGCGCCGCGCGCCATCAGCGTGATGGCGTTGTCGGGCGTGCCCGGCATAGGGGCGTGCAACTCGAAGGACTGCTGCCAGTGCTCGAGCCCATGCGCCGCGTTTTCGCGTAGGTAGGCCTCAAACTGCGCCTGAACGCCCTGGCCAAAATCCTCCAGACCCGGTATCTCGCTGAGGTGCTTGCCGAGGTGGGCCGCCAGTGGCGCGCGCAGGATGCGCGTGGCGCCGGGATTACTGGACTGGACCCGCCCCTGGGCATCAAGCACCAGCACGCCAGCGGTGAGGTTGTCCAAAATCGTTTGCAGGTTGGCACGGGAGGCGTCGACCTGGCTCATGCTGTGCTGCACGGCCGATCGGGCATCGGCCAGTTGCTGGGTCATGTCGGCAAACGAGCGGGTCAGCCCGCCGAGTTCGTCTTTGCTTTGCACCACCGCTTTGGGCCGCAGGTCGCCCCGGGCGACCTGCCGCACGCCTTCGGCCAGCAGCAGCAGCGGGCGCGCCAGTTGGGTGCCCAAGATGACCGCCAGCAGCACCGCGCCAAAGACGGCAAGAAACAGGCTGAGCGTGAGCGTGCCGATGTACATTTTCCGCAAGCCACCCCTGGCCAGCGCGCGCTCCTGGTATTCGCGGTTGGCCTCCTGAACGGCGATCGCGTTGACGACGAGGTCGGCGGGCAGCAGTTCGGTGATCTGCAAAAACTGGTTGGCGCCGAGCAGCTCCATGTTGGAACTACTGACCAGCGCAATGGCCTTGACGCGTGGTCGGGCCGCCAGGATTGCGCCACCGCCGGCACCAGCGGAGCCAGAGCTGGCCAGCTCGCCCGTGCCATTGAGCACGACATCATCAAGTCCTTCAATTTGCGTGACCACCCGCTGGCTGCGAGCCAGCCGCAACTGCTGGGGCGACGGTCGATCCGGCTGGAGCAAGAACCTCGACTCGCCAGCGCTGGCCACCAGCTGGCCCGAGGCACTCCACAGAACGATGTCCTTGGCCGAGAGTTGCTCGCGCAAGCGTTCCAGCGCCAGGCTGGCGGGCAGCTCGCTTGACTGCGAGAGCTGACTGGCTGCCTGGCGGGTGCGCGTGCCCAGGTCGGCCGCCAGCGTGTCCAGCGTGACACGGCCGAGGTTCAGGCCGGCGGCCAGGGCACCCTCGACCTTGACGTCGAACCAGCTTTCGATGGAGCGTGAGACAAACTGGTAGGACACCACGTAAATCATCAGGCCAGGCAACAAACCGACCAGCGCAAAGATGGCCGCCAGCTTGACCAGCAAGCGGCTGCCGAATTTGCCCCTGCGCAGGCGCACCGTCATGCGAAACACCATCCAGCCAATGATCAGCAACAGAACCGCCGCCACCGACACATTGAGCACGAAAAGGAGTGCGTAATTGCGCTCGTAGAGCTCACGGTTGCCGGTGGCCTGCGTGAGCAGGAAGAGCAACACCAGGCTCAGCGCCACCACCACGCCCACGCCAACCCCGACCGTCCAGCGAAAGGCCCGGCTGGCTCTGAGCGAGGCGATGGTGTAGGCGCGTTGCACGGCGTTACTTTTCCGAGAGGGGCTCTTTGCCCTCGGCAGACCTGGGCGTTTCCAGGCGCAGGCGCTGGGTAAGCTCGACGGCAATTGCCCAGTCGCGCTGGCCGGCAACGCCGATCTGAAACGGCCGCGGCAACTGCGTCAGGTCCAGCCGGAAGCGAAAGTCCAAGGTGTGCGGGGAACCCGGCTCGACTTCACCGGGTTCGGCAATTTTCCAGCGCGCCACGCGCTCAATGGCCGACAAGGCTTCAGCCAGGGTGTCGTAATTTTGGTTCAGGGTGGCACGCCCGCCCTGAGCGCTGTTGCTGTGACCCGCTGCAATGTTGACGCGCCAACGGCGGGTCAGGGGCTGGTAGGCCAGCCGGATCGTGCGAGCGGCGCCCGCCACGCGTTTGTCCATCCAGTACCAGCGGTCGCGGTAAATGTCGGCCTCAACCACAAAAAACAGGGGAATGCCTTTGAGCAGCGCCTCCTCGACCACCGCAGGCAGCTCGAACTTGACCGATGCCGTCAAGAAGACGCTGTCGTCGCTGCGCTCGGTTCGCAACTGTCCCAACTCGGCCGCGCCCGCCAGACTGGCTTGCCACAACATGACGCACAGCAGCCACCCCCACGCGCAGCGCCGGCCCGGTTCAAGGGCAGCGTTTTTCCAGTACCGCGTAATAAAACCCATCATGCTCACCGTTCAAATTGTCCGGGAAGACCGGGCCGGGGGCGCTACTTTGGGGCAGCAAATGGCCTGGTGATGGCGTTAAAAGTGCGTCAGTGTGGTGCATAACAAACGTTTGTATTTGCTGTTCACCCTCAGCCTTGAAGACTGAGCAGGTGCAATACACCAAACGCCCCCCCGGCCTGAGTAAGGGCCACAAGGCCTGCAGCAAGCGGGCCTGCTGCGCGGCCAACTGGGCAATATCGGTGGGACGGCGCAACCAGCGCACGTCGGGGTGCCGGCGCACAATGCCAGAAGCCGTGCAGGGCGCGTCGAGCAAAATGCCGTCAAAAAACTGACCGTCCCACCATGACTCGGGCAGGCCGGCGTCGGCGGCCTGGATGCGCGCGCGTAAACCCAGTCGACGCAGATTTTGCTCGATACGCTCGCAGCGCCGGGCATCCTGGTCGATCGCAGTGAGCTCGGCGTCGGCCAACTCCAGCAGATGAGCGGTCTTGCCGCCTGGGGCAGCACAGGCGTCCAGCAGGCGTAGCGGAGTGCCGGCAGAACCCGGCTCCAAGCCGCTCAACAGCAGGGGCGCAGCCATTTGTGCACCCGCATCCTGCACCGAGAACAGACCTTCGGCGTAGCCGGGCAGGCCGGTCACCGGACGCGCCGCATCAAGACTGATGCCACTGGCCGCCACTGCATGCGCGGCCACACCCGCCTCGGCAAGCTTGTGCAAATAGGCATCACGCGTGCTCAAACGCGGGTTCACCCGCAACGTTAGAGGTGCATGGCTGTTGTTGGCCTGAAGAATTTCCTGCCAGTGCTCCGGGTGGTCCTTGCGCACCCGGTCTATCCACCACTGGGGGTGATTCCAGACGGCTTGCGGCTTGTGCTGCGCGGCCTGCAGCATGGCGGACGACTCACGCAGAAATCGGCGCAAGCAGCCGTTGATGAAACTTGCCTGATGCCGGGTTGCCTCGCTGCGGTTGGCCGCTTCGACCGTCTGATCCACCAGCGTGTGCGGCAAATACAAGGGCGTGCCACTGGCGGCAGCCAGCGTCAAGGCCAGGCACAGCAGGGCATCGGCTTCCGGCGGTGGCGGGCGGCTGACCAGTTGGGCACGCAAGGCCGTAGCCAGACCGAGCCAGCGCAGCGCATGAAAGGCCAGCGCCTGCACACCGGGGCGCAGAGCCGGCTTGACCCGCTCCAGCTCGGCCGTCATGGAGCGACCCGAGCGCACCGCCTGGAGCAAAGCTGCGGCACCCTGCAACTGCTGCCACAGGGGTATCTGGTGTTGAATTTCTTGCATGATCAGTCGGGCTGCGGCGCGGGCTTTAAAAAAACGCAGAAGCCACGGGGCCCGGCTGACGCCATGCGAGCTGCAGATGACGGCGCCACGCGCCAGCTGTCAGCGCAGTGTATCCGCCCAGATGTTGCTGGCCCAGCTCAAGGCGTACACGCCCTCCAGCTCGGATGGGGCCGCGCTCACACCGCCGGATCCAGCGACGGTCTTGAAGGTCTTTTCAGCCGCCACATACTCGTGCACGCTGGCGACGTGGATCACGTTCTTGTTGTCCACGAAGCTGTAGCAGGTGTTGGTGAGCATGGGCGCCGGATTGACAGCCCAGCCGGAGAGTTCTGCCACAATCGCCGCCGCCGCTACCTTGCCCTGGCTGTTGGCCATGTGGCCGCTTTTGGGCATGCCTGGAGCGATCTGTATGGAGTCGCCCAGCACGTGCACGTCGCGGGCGGCGGTGGACTCGAAGTTCAGGTAGTTGACACCGCACCAGCGGTTGTTGGCCTGGTTGTTGAGCCCGGTCTGAACCGCAATGGCACCGGCACGCATGGGTGGCAGCACATTGAGGACGCTGGCCTTGACGTCGTCCTGGATATCGAACTTGATGACGCCAGCCTTGGCATCGACGGCCACCGTTTTATGCTGGCTGCGGTATTCGAGAATGCCCTTGTACTGATCCGACCAGACCTTTTTAAAGAGGGGCCCCTTGGACGTGACGTCGGGGTTGGCATCCAGAATCAGCACCTTGCTGCGCGGCTTATAGGCCTTGAAGTAGGCCGCCACCACAGAGGCACGCTCATACGGGCCGGGGGGGCAGCGGTAGGGGGCCTCGGGAATGCTGATGGCAAAAACGCCACCATCGGGCATGGCTTCGAGTTGCCGGCGCAGCGCCACCGTCTCGGCCCCGGCCTTCCAGGCCTGCAGGATCTGGCCAGTGGCGTTGGCCTCCTTCAGGCCGGCGACGCCATCAAACATCAGCTCAATACCGGGCGAGACCACCAACTTGTCATAAGCGATGGTCGCACCACCGGCCAGCGTCACGGTCTTTTTGCTGGTGTCAATGGCGCTGGCCATGTCTTTGACCACGGTGATGCCGTGCTGGCGGCGCAGTGCGTCGTAAGAGGTAGTGATGTCGGCAAGTTGCTTGCTGCCGCCTAGCACCAGGTTCGACAAAGGGCAGGAGATGAAAGCCTCCTGGGGTTCGATCAGCACCACGTCAATTTTGTAGTCGGACAGCCAGCGCACATACTTGGCGGCGGTAGCGCCACCGTAGCCCCCGCCGATGACCACCACCTTGGCCCGCGCGGGAATGGATGTGCTTGCGCAGCCGGCCAGACCGAGCAAGCCAAAGGCCGCGGCGCCCTGCAACAGGGAGCGACGGGGCATACGGTGAAAAAGCGTCGAATTTTTCATGGTCGGCAACCTTGTCGATTATTTCTTTTGGACGGCAAAGTAGCCGGCGATGATGTCAATTTGTGCGTCGCTGTAGCCCTTGCTGATCTGGTGCATGACGGTCGCGGGCCGGGTGCCGGTCTTGAAGGCGTTCATCTGCGCAGCGATATAGCCCTTGTCGAGCCCGGCCAGCGACGTCACCGCCGAGCCGGCCACCGTCACGCCGTTGGTTCCATGGCAGTTGGCGCAGGTCGCAGCCAGGCTTCTGACGTAGAGCGCCTCCGGCGTGCCACTGCCCTGCGCGGAGGCACCAAGTGGAAGGGAGGCTGCCAAGGTGGCGAACGTTGCGGCCGCAGCCCATTGTCGAGTTGTCATCAGAGGATCTCCTTGCAATCAGTGTCTAGTTTTTGCCTGGCCGCCTGCACATCGGGCGCCTGGTAGGTCATGAGCGGTATGGCGGCTAGCCACTCACAACCGCAGCCCAGAGTATCCGGCAAAAAATTGGGCTGACAATCTGAACGGGGTCGAGTTTGGTGGATAAGTTGCAGCTACCAAGACAAACACACAGGATACAAAGGCCCGATAGCCCAGCCTCGCCCCGCTCAGGCCAGCAAGCGCAGGGCGTCACGACTGGCTGAGTTTTCACTCAGGCGCAGGGGCGTCAGGGTCCAGAAACCGAAAATGCGTGCTATCAGCACAGTCGGAAACTCGGACTGCGCCTCGTTAAATGCCTGTACCGCCCGGTTAAAGGGCTCAGCGACAAAGCCAAGTTTCCCCTCGATGAGCTTGAGCTCGTCTGTCACCAGGCGCAGCCCGGGGTCGGTGTGAAAAGCCTCGCGGGCTACTGGGTGGCGCCAGAGAAGGGCCAACTGCTCGTCAAGCGATCGTTCGGCCTCATCCAGTGCTGCGGCAGTGGGGCCGTCGGACGGCTTGGCCCGGGCCGCCTCGCAGGCGGAAACCGCCCGGGAGAGGCCCTCGCTCACGCCGCTGACGAACTGCTCGGTCAAACGGGGCCCGGTCATTTGCAGTAGCTGGGCCAGTTGTTCGTGGCGTAGCCGCAATTGGGCGTCCACGGACGCAAACTCTCTGGCTACAGCGTTCTTGAGTCGCACCAAACGGTTATAGGCACCCACCGTCCAGAAAACGAGCAAGGCCAGCAACACCAGGTACACGATTGATTTTGTCGACATGCGTCATTCTGCCAAAAATGGGCAGCCCCGCCAGCCGGTGCCCTGAGCGACCGGTGGTCCAGTCGCCAGCGAGAGCGCACTATCGACATGCCAGCCGCCAATGGATCAGCATGCGCGCGCGAAAAAAAACGGCCCACGCAGTGGGCCGTTTTTTAATTGACGTTGCAAGTCAAGAAAGACTTAAACCGCAGCCGCTTTTTGCACCAGCTTGGTCACAACCCAATTCTTGGTTTTGGACAGCGGCCGGCTCTCGGTGATCTCGATGGTGTCACCCATCTTGTACTCGCCCTTTTCGTCATGGGCGTGGTACTTGCTGGACAGAGACACAATCTTGCCGTAAAGCTCATGCTTGACACGACGCTCCACCAACACAGTCACGGTCTTGGCACGCTTGTCGCTGACTACCTTGCCAATCAAGGTGCGCGTGAGGGATTTTTTAGCTTCCGTCATTTGCTGGCTCCTTGCTTGACGATAGTTTCGGCCAAGATGGTCTTGGCACGGGCGATGGCGCGACGGGTGGAACGCAGCGTGGAGACATTGGTCAACTGTTGCGTGGCTTTTTGCATGCGCAGACCAAAGTGAGCCTTTTGCAAAGACTTAACTTCGGCCTCGAGGCCGGCAACGTCTTTTTGGCGGAGTTCAGAGGTTTTCATGGTGGTCATCTCCTTACTGGCCAATCATGCGGCTGACAAACGTGGTGCGCAGCGGCAGTTTGGCCGAAGCCAGACGGAACGCTTCACGAGCCAGCTCTTCAGGCACGCCAACGATTTCAAACACGATCTTGCCGGGCTGGATCTCAGCGACGTAGTACTCCGGGTTGCCTTTACCGTTACCCATACGCACTTCAGCAGGCTTTTGGGAAATCGGCTTGTCAGGAAAGACGCGGATCCAAATGCGGCCGCC
>CAIMVC010000462.1 GCA_903844825.1 uncultured Burkholderiales bacterium
CACTCACCGCGTGCCAATGGCCCGTTTGTGGCGATCAACACGGCGGCAATTCCCAAGGACTTGCTGGAGTCCGAATTGTTTGGCCACGAGCGCGGCGCCTTCACCGGCGCGCAAACCATGCGCCGCGGGCGCTTTGAGCAAGCTGACGGTGGCACGCTGTTTCTCGACGAAATTGGTGACATGCCGTTTGACCTGCAAACCCGGTTGCTGCGGGTCCTGTCCGACGGGCATTTTTACCGCGTGGGGGGGCACAATGCGGTCAAAGCCAATGTGCGCGTGATCGCCGCGACGCACCAGGATCTGGAGCAGCGGGTCAAGGATGGTGTGTTTCGCGAAGACCTGTTTCACCGCCTGAATGTGATTCGTCTGCGTTTGCCCGCCTTGCGCGAGCGCCGCGAGGATGTGTTTGCACTGACCCGTCACTTTCTCCAGCAAAGCGCCAAGCAGCTTGGCGTGGAGCCCAAGCGCATTGCAGATGCTGCCTTGCAGCAGCTCAGCACTTTCAACTTTCCTGGCAATGTGCGCCAGCTCGAGAACATCTGCCATTGGCTGACCGTGATGGCGCCCGCGCAGGTCATTGAGCCCAAGGACCTGCCGCCAGAAGTGTTGAGCATGCCAAGCGAGGCGATCCGCAGCGCCTTCCAGCCCGAGGCCGAGTTGGTCGCCGCGCCAGCGAGTGAAGGGCTCCCTCTGGATGGCTCGGCCGCTGCGCCGCCGCCCGGCTTGCCGGCGGGCAGTGCCTGGTCTGCGGTGGCAGCAGTCGGTAGCGCCTGGGAAACCGGTCTGGAGGCCGAAGCGCTGTCATTGCTGGCCTTGGGGCAGACGGACGTGTGGGATGTGCTGACCCGCCGCTTTGAGTCCAAACTGATCCAGACCGCGCTCGCCAATACCCGGGGTCGCCGAATCGAAGCGGCCTTGAAGCTGGGCATCGGGCGCAACACCATCACCCGCAAGATTCAGGAGCTGGGGCTGGAGTAAACCCGCCGCCGCGGCGCTGCGGTAGCGGGCTTTAGTCGGCCAGCTCCACGATGACCGGCACGTGGTCGCTGGGGCGTTCGTTCTTGCGTGGCAGCTTGTCAATCACGCAGCTGCGTACCCGTGGCTCAAGTGCCTGACTCACCAGCACATGGTCGATGCGCAGCCCCCGGTTGCGGCGAAACGCGAACTCCCGGTAGTCCCACCATGAGTAGCTCTTGGCCGGTTGATCGAACATGCGAAACGCATCGCTCAAACCCAGTGCCAGCAAGCCCTTGAACTGATCCCGCTCCTCGGTGGTGTGATGAATGGTTTCCTTCAGGCCCTCGGGGTCGTGGGTGTCGCGGTCGTCAGCCGTGATGTTGAAGTCGCCCACCAGCACCAGCGGTATGCCCGACGCCAGCTCGGTTTGCAGCCAGTGGCGCAGGCCATCGAGCCACTTCATCTTGTAGTCAAACTTGTCGCTGCCTGGTGCCTGGCCGTTGACGAAGTAGCCATTGATGACACGCAGCGGCCCGGCAGCGGTGTCGAGCGTGGCGGAAATCACCCGCGACTGCTCGTCGGCAAAGCCGCTGATGTTTTTGGCTACGTCGCGTAGCGCTGTGCGGCTGAGGATGGCGACGCCGTTATAGGTTTTTTGACCAAACACGGCGCACTGGTAGCCCGCATCGTGCAGGGCTTGCAGTGGAAATTTGTCGTCGCTGAGCTTGAGCTCTTGCAGGCACAGCACGTCGACCGGGTTGGCAGCGAGCCAGTCCAGGACTTGGGGCAGGCGCACGGCCAGCGAATTGACGTTCCAGGTGGCGATTTTCATGGTCACTCGTGAGAGGTTTCAGGTTGGGTGGATAGTTCGGCTCAGCGGACAGCAGGCGGTAAAGCCAGAAATTGGTCGTAGTCCTGGCAAAAGCGCTCCGGAATTTCAAAATGCGGCATGGCACCGGTGGGGTAGACGCTGAAGTGCCAGTTGGCTCGCTCTTGAATGCGAGTCTTGCCGCGGTAATCGGTGAAATCGCCCCGGGTGCCGTGGCTCATCCAGACGGGTGCCGTGAGCTGATCGTAGACGTTGTGGATGTCACGGCTGAACAAACCGCCCGACAAAAAGTGCAGCGGCGCGTGCTCGGCCCCTGGTTCGCGTGCCGTCAGCACCGCCTGCTGCCAGAGCCATTCGTCGATTTTTTTGGCACCCCAGGTCTTGCGCAGAAAAAAGCGCACTACACCCGGCCGCGTCAGACCGCGAAAAAGTGCAGCCCCCCAGCCCGGACCGCGCAGCGCTTTGAGCAGCCAGGGCATGGCCAGCGTGCTGCCCGGCGGGCCGCGTCGACTTTGCGTGCCGCTAAAGCCGGTCGGGCTGACGAGGGCCAGACTGCGGTAATCC
The DNA here is from genome assembly GCA_903844825.1 of uncultured Burkholderiales bacterium. Lineage (GTDB taxonomy): Bacteria > Pseudomonadota > Gammaproteobacteria > Burkholderiales > Burkholderiaceae_C > Polaromonas. The sequence goes on from CAIMVC010000462.1 coordinate 2,351, forward strand.
CCGGGCTTTTCGGTGGCAGCCCGGGCCAGAAATTCGCAGGACAGCGAGACCGCCAGGGCGTCAATCGCCGCGTTGCCGCAGCGCAGGCGTATTTGCTCGGCGACGGCATGAATCGCATCGGTCATCAGGCGCGGGGTGTAGGGCCGGTCGCTTCGCTCGGACAGGCCAAAGCCGGGCAGGTCGATCGAAAACACGGTGCGTGAGCGCGCGTAGTGCTCATGCAGCGGTCTGACCTCGGCCGCGCTGGAGGCCGCGTTGACGCTGTGGATCAGCAGCAGGGGCGCACCCTGACCGGCGACGTACACGCTCAGTGGTCCGGCCGGGCTGTTGAAACGGTGTACTTGCCCGCTGAGAACTGGCTGATGCGACGCGTCGATTGGCATACGTTGTCTTTCTGGTGGCTGCGGGGATGATAAGCGGCTTGAGCCGGTCATCCACGGCGGCGTGACGGGCGTTAAGCGCAGAGCGGTCCGCAATGACGCTGCGGCCGAGGGCATTGACCCTGGCCGGTGTTAACATTTCCCCCGCTCATTTTGGCTATATATTTCGTCTTTTTATTTCATCAGAGGTTTTCATGAATAACACCAATCGCCGCGTTTTCATTCTTCAAGCTGCCGTGGGAAGCTCGGCTTTGCTGGCGACTACCGCCATGGCCCAGGCCAAGGTCGATGAAAAGGATCCTCAGGCCGCCGCGCTGGGTTACGCCGCCGACACCACCAAAGTCGATGCGAAGAAGTTCCCCAAACATGCCGCCGCGCAAAAATGCAGCAACTGCCAGCTCTACACCGGCAAGGCCGCCGACGCAACGGGTCCGTGCCCGCTGTTTGCCGGCAAGGTGGTCACCGCCAACGGCTGGTGCAGCGCCTACGTCAAGAAGGCTTGATGCTTTCCTGATGTGGCGGAGTTCGCTGGGCCCTCCAGCGGCTCCACAAATCCAGGGCATGGATCAGTCCTGCCGCCAGCAGGCTGATCGCCGTCCAGACCCAAGGCGCAGCATGCAATGTGCTGCGCAGTGCCAGCATCAGGCACAGCCCAGACAGCATGTTCCAAGCGTAGTCTGACGGCCGTAGGCCACGTCCGGTGAGCCGATGAAATACCCACAGGCCAAGCAATTCGGCCAGTGTCAGCCAAAGCACCAGATCGACCAAGCCCAGCAGCAGCGGCGTTGTGTGCGGCAAGCTCAGTGCCGTGTGGCCGTTTCAAGTGCTGCCAGTACCGCCGCGTCGAGGTTCATACCCGCGCCAGCCCCAGCAAGTGGGCCATGTCCTTGAAAAAGATGCGCACATGGGCCATGGGTTTTTTGCGTGCCAATTGCTTGTTCATGTACGACTCGAAGGTCAGTTGCTGAACATCCCGGTCTTCGCAAATCTTGACGAAGCGTTCGCGCCGACGGTCGCTGCTGTACCAGAACCATTGCAACACGCCCAACACCCAGAACACCGTGCCGTGAGCCTTCATGAAGCGTTTGCGGGCCAGCTTGAGGGCGCGCACGTCGCCGGTTTGCAGCAACTGGTGCACGGCCTGGGCAGCAAATTCTCCGCCGACCATGGCGTAGTAAATGCCCTCGCCCGAAGCGGGAGCCACCACACCGGCGGCGTCGCCAGCGAGCACCACGTCGCGGCCGTTGTCCCAGCGCGGCAGCGGCTTCATGGGGATTGGAGCGCCTTCGCGGCGCAGGGTTTCGGCTCTGTGCAGGCCGCTACTCTGGCGCAGCCTGGCGACCGCGCCGCGCAAGGAAAAACCCTTGTCAGCGCTGCCGGTGCCAATGCTCAACGTATCCCCATGGGGGAAAACCCAGCCGTAAAAGTCGGGCGACAGGCTGCCCTGGTAGAACACATCACAGCGTGTCCCGTCATAGCCGGCCGGCTTGACTTCGGGTGCCCGCACGATCTCGTGGTAGGCGAAAACGAACTTTCCCTTTTCGGCGCCGGGGACCTGCTGCCGGGCCACTTCGGAGCGTGCACCATCGGCGCCGATGACGCAGCGCGCCCTGACGCTGGCCGGATGGCCCTCGCCGCGCATATGGCGCTCGCGGGCCAGGTAGTTCACCACGGCCGTGCCGTCCTGGTCGCGCGTGATGTTGACAAAGCTGCCGACGCGGCGTTGCGCGCCGCTGGCAGCGGCACGCACGCGCAACCATTCGTCAAACTCATCGCGGTTGACCATGCCCACGAAGCCGTTCTCAATCGGAATATCGACATGGTGGCTGGACGGCGCGATCATGCGCGCGCACTGGGCCTTGGCCACCAGCAGGGCATCGGGAATTTCAAAGTCCTTGATCAGGCGCGGCGGAATCGCGCCGCCACAGGGTTTGACGCGTCCGGCCCGGTCCAGCAGCAGGACAGAGTGGCCCTGGCTG
>CAIMVC010000463.1 GCA_903844825.1 uncultured Burkholderiales bacterium
CAGCACACGAAGTGGCAAGCGTGGGGGCCAACATACTTCAGGGGATCTTTTCCAGGCAGTACCCCAGCCCGCGCACGGTGGCACTGCGAATCGGGCCTTTCTCAATCTTTTTGCGCAGGCGGTGGATGTAGACCTCGATCGCGTTGTTGCTGACTTCTTCGCCCCACTCGCACAAACGCTCGACGAGCTGATCCTTGCTGACCAGGCGGCCGGCGCGTTGCAACAGCACTTCCAGCAAACCGAGTTCGCGCGCCGAGAGTTCGACCATCTGGCCGTCGATGGTGGCGACCCGGCCGGCCTGGTCGTAGACCATGGGGCCGTGCTTGATGGAACTGCTGGCGCCGCCCATACCGCGGCGGATCAGAGCGCGCACCCGGGCTTCGAGTTCTTGCAGCGAGAACGGCTTGGCCATGTAATCGTCGGCGCCGTAATCGAGACCCTTGACGCGCTCTTCCACGCTGTCGGCTGCTGTCAGGATTAGAACGGGCAGCACCGAGCCACGGGCACGCAGCCGCTTGAGCACTTCAAGACCGTGCATGCGCGGCAGGCCCAGGTCGAGAATGAGAAGGTCAAATTCGGTGTTCGTCATCAGGGCCGCGTCGGCCTCCGTGCCACTGGCAACGTGGTCGACCGCGGCACCTGACGCGCGCAGGGTGCGCAGCAATCCGTCGGCCAGCACCTGATCGTCCTCGGCTATCAAAATTCGCATCTTGTCTCCTCGTTGATCCGCCGGGTAGCGCAGCCGCTCGCCTGCTACTGCCCTGTGCTGAACCTTGTTGTCGTCGGGAAATTCTAGGCCTTGGCGGACCCCGGCCGGGAAAATATTCGGGGGCCTGCTGGTGGGACGGGCGCGCGCTCGTGCAAAGTGGCCGATTGGGGCAGGCCAGGGCGTCAGGGACGATGGCTTCAAGGCTCGTAAGCGCCTGCGTAGGCCTCCAGGCCCAGGGCCACCACCGTCGCCACGTCAGCGCCGACGGCCTGGTGAAATTCCGCCTCGGCCTGCGTCACCGCCTGCCTGAAAGCCTGCAGCCAGAGCCTTCCGGTCTCGGTAAAAACCACTTGCCGTGCCCGTTTGTCCAGCGGGTCGGGCTGACGCGAAACGAGTCCCCAGGCTTCGCATTGATCGACCAGGTCACCCATGGCCTGTTTGCTCATGCCCGCGCTGGCGGCCAGATCGGTCAGACGGGAGCCACCGACAGCCAGGTGCCGGGTGATGTGGATATGCGCCGCCCCCACCTGCTCGCGGGCGGCCAGATTCGACAGCGCCAGCGGCACCTGCACGTCGCTGGCCATCAGCGTGAGCACGCGGGCGTCAAAGCGCCGCAGCGCATGACCCAGCAGCCGTCCCAGATGGGTCAGGCGCCAGCTTTGATCGTTCGCCCCACCGGGGCGTTCTGTAGCAAGGGCATGCAAAAGGTGTTCAGAGTGCATCGGAATATGGTAAGGCAAACTGACGAAAAATTGTGTTTACTTCATCTAACTCCCTGATAGAGTACTGTTCATGCATCCAGCGTGTGTTTAAAAACACTGTCTGGATTTCAGCTAAGAACCCCGCAAGTAACTGATTCCCAAGGAGATTTTCATGGACGCAGCCGTCAAGCCCAATTCCGCCCTCAACACCGAAAAAGCCAAGGCCCTGCAAGCCGCGCTGGCCCAGATCGAAAAGCAGTTCGGCAAGGGCACCATCATGAAGCTGGGCGCTGGCGAGGTCATTGAAGACATTCAGGTGGTCTCCACCGGCTCCCTGGGTCTGGACATTGCACTGGGCGTTGGCGGTTTGCCGCGCGGGCGGGTGGTCGAGATTTACGGCCCCGAATCGTCGGGCAAGACCACGCTGACGCTGCAGGTCATCGCCGAAATGCAAAAACTTGGCGGCACCTGCGCTTTTGTCGATGCCGAGCATGCGCTGGACATCCAGTACGCGCAAAAACTGGGCGTGAACCTGCAGGAACTGCTGATCTCGCAGCCCGACACTGGCGAGCAGGCGCTCGAAATTGTCGACTCCCTGACCCGCTCCGGCGCGGTCGATCTGATCGTCATCGACTCGGTGGCGGCGCTCACGCCCAAGGCCGAGCTTGAAGGTGAGATGGGCGACTCTTTGCCCGGTCTGCAAGCGCGTTTGATGAGCCAGGCGCTGCGCAAGCTCACGGCCACCATCAAAAAAGCCAACTGCATGGTCATCTTCATTAACCAGATTCGCATGAAGATCGGCGTCATGTTCGGCTCGCCTGAAACCACCACC
>CAIMVC010000464.1 GCA_903844825.1 uncultured Burkholderiales bacterium
ACTTTCTTGTCAATCAATCAACTTGTTTTTGAGCGCGTAGTAGGTCAGGTCACTGTTGGAGGCCAGGCTCATTTTCTCCATCACCCGGGTCCGGTACGTACTTACAGTTTTTACACTCAGAGACAAAGCTTTGGCTATATCGCCCGCCGTTTCGCCTTTGGCCAGCTTCAGAAAGACCTGAAACTCGCGTTCAGACAGCTGTTCGTGCGCAGCAACATCGTTCGGACGGTTGAGCTGCTGGGCCAGCAACTCGGCCACACTCGGCGTGATGTAGCGCTTACCCAGCGAAATAACGCGAATGGCGTTGACGATTTCGGACGGGTCGCACTCCTTGTTGAGGTAGCCACTGGCGCCTTGTCGAATGAGGTTGACGGCGTAGTGCTCCTCGGGGTAGCCGCTGAGAATCAGGATGCCGACATCGGGCGCCTTGGCGCGGATCATGGCCAGGGCATCAATCCCGCTTTGCCCCGGCATGGACAGGTCCATCACCAGGATATCGAGATCGACATTGCGCACCAGATCAATGGCTTCGCGGCCGCTGGCGGCCTCGCCGACGACCCTCAAATCGACCTGGTCCGAGAAGAACTGCCGAAGCCCCGAACGAACGATCGCATGGTCGTCAACGATTCCAATTTTTATCATGTCAGCGACTTTCCAGAAAACATAGGTAACACAGCAGAAACAATCAGTAAAACTGAAGAGCTTTACCTATCTTCGTCTTTCTGCCAACAAAGTTCATTATTGACGAAAACTTTGCTTTCCTTGAAACAGGACAGGACATGAAAAAACCTTTCCTTTCCCGCACCATGATCAGCCTGCCCCTGGCCATTCTGGCGGCGATCATGCTGGCGGCGATCAACGAGGTGGGCTTTCAGGAGTCCGACAGGGCGGCCGCGCAAATACGCGAAGCGCAGCTGATGCGAAATACCGTTGGCGACGTGTTGCAGTCCGCAGCTTCGGCCGAAACAGAGCACCGGGGTTATCTGCTCACCGGCGAGCAAAGTCACCTGGCCGCTTACGACAAGGCCATGACCAACCTCGAAGCCAGCCTGCAGGGTCTTGAACAGCTCAAGTCCGAGCTCGGCGCCCGGCCGGCCGAGGCCGCTGAAATCGAGGAACTTCGGCAAATGGTCGTCAGTGAAAAAGAGGCCCTCGGGCGTGCCGTGCTGATGCGCCGGGAAAATCAGCCTGACCACTGGAAAGCCCTGCTGGCGGGCCTGCAAGCTGAACCCATCGACAACATCCGGGCACAGGCCGGGCAACTGGCCGCCAAAAGCAGAGAAATGACCGAAGAGTCGCTGCGAAAAATCGAAGACGCGCTGTGGTTGTCGCGCCTAGGCATTGGCGCCATGACCTTCAGCGGCCTGCTGGCGTTTATCGTCTATTTGCGGCAGACCAGCGTCCTTGTGAACAACATCCAGCGGCGTAAAAACAGCCTGCAAAGAGAGCGTGAACGCCTGTCCAAGCAGGTCACGGAACGGACCGCCCGGCTGGCCGAGCTGGCCACCCACCTGCAAGATGTGCGCGAAGACGAACGCGGGCACCTGGCGCGCGAACTGCACGACGAGCTCGGCGCGCTGCTCACATCGGCCAAGTTGGACGTGGCGCGCATCAACGCCCGGCTGGGTGCCAAACTGCCGGAGGTCAACGAGCGGCTCGACCACCTGACGGCCACGCTCAACAGCGGCATCGCACTGAAGCGACGCATCGTGGAGGACTTGCGGCCTTCGTCGCTGACGCACCTGGGGCTGGTCGCCTCGCTGGAGATTTTGGCACGCGAATTTGCCGAACTGTCCGGCCTGAAGATCGAGACCAGCCTGCAGCCCGTTGAGCTCGACGCCACGACAGAGTTGACCGTCTACCGGCTGGTGCAGGAGTCCCTGACCAACATCAGCAAGTATGCGCACGCCCAGCACGTCAAGGTCAGGCTAATCAAGGGGCAACACCTGGCCATCGTGGAAGTCGGCGACGACGGCCAGGGCTTTGACTGCAACCAGGTCACGCCAGGCAGCCATGGCCTGTCGGGCATGCGCCACCGAGTCGAGGCCGCCGGTGGGAGCCTGAAGGTGATCTCGGCCCCCGGTCAGGGCACCCTGATCTCGGCAGACCTGCCCATCCAGCACTGAGCCGGAAAACGGCAGTTGGCAGTTGGCAGTTGGCAGTTGGCAGTTGGCAGTTGGCGGCCAAAGTAGCCGACCCGACTACTTTCCTACAGGCAGCGCTGCCTGACGCTGACAGGCGGCGGCGTTCAGCGCGGATGAAGACCGGTCCCTGCGACGCCTAAGCTGGTGCCAGGCTTGGGGGCAAGTCAGCGTCACACAAACGCATCCAGCGCGCGGCCCAGGCTCATCTCTCCCCAACGTCGCCCACCTCCTGAAGCCCCACCCAACTCATCTAGGAACCTGCCATGAACACGACCTCCTCCGTCAAGCAAACAATGACTGAAGGCCTTGAAAAAGCACTCAATTCGTCCGCCCACGAGGCCGAGCGGGCGCGCCGCTATGGCCAGCAGGCGCTGGACCAGGCCGAAGAGCAGTTGCATGAGGCGCGCGAGAGCATCGACCCCATGATCCACAAGCTCAGCGCGCAGGCGCAGCGTCTGGCCCGACAAAGCATGAACATGGCCACGGAAGCCAGCCAGCGGGCTCAGGAGTCGTTGTCGCACTATGCCGACGCCACCGGCCGTTATGTGGCGCGCCAGCCCCTGCGCTCGGTCCTGATCGCAGCCGGCGTGGGCGCTGCGCTGGCGCTGCTGCTGGCCGCCACACGCTCGAATAAAAACAAGACGCGCTGACGTCGAAAGCTTCACGCCCCATGCTTCACCCCTTGTTCGCGACCCTGGTGCGCCGACCAGACTTGCTACTCAACCATGTGTCGGCCTATGCCGCGCTGGTCCAGTCCGAAGCCGCCAAGGCGGGCGCTGACCTGCGTGCCCGCAGTCTGGCCTGGGCTGCGTTCATCTTGGGCGCGCTGGTTTTTGGGGTCCTGGCTGGCGTGGCGCTGATGTTGGGTGTGATGCTGGGACGGTTTGAATGGGTGCTGGTGCTGGTGCCGGGGGCGGTCTTGCTGCTTACCGGCCTGGCTTGGCGAAAGACCCGCTCGACGCAGGAAAGCGCTTATTTCGCCGAAGTTCGCGTGCAACTTGACAGCGATGTGCAAGCCTTGCGCTCAGCGACATGATCAGCAGTTCGGCCAAGCCCGGCGCCCCGACGCCGCAGGAGCGCCTGGCGCTGAGCCGGCTGCAAATCATGCAGACCCTGCAAAGCCAGAACCCGGCGTCGGACCCGGCCGGCACCCGCACGGGCTCAGACCACGACGCCGCTGGCTCGGACGGCTGGCGTCACCTGGAGCAGCAGGAACTGCGCGTCGATGGCCTGTCAGGCGTCTGGCGTATCGGCCGGCATGCCCTGAAGGCTTGGTGGCGCACGCACCCGGCGCACCTGGCCCTGGATGTGGCGCAGCCGCTGTTGGGCCAGTACGCCAGCACCCACCCCGTCAAGCTGTTGGCCATCGCTGCCAGCCTGGGGGCGGCCGTGGTGGTGGCCAGACCGTGGCGACTGGTGTCGGCGACGGGGCTGCTGGTCGCGGCCTTGAAGTCGACCCAGGTCAGCGCCGTGGTATCGGCCTTGATGCATGCCAACAGGTCCGAGACACCAGCGCGCCACCCAACCCAGGGGAGTGAGCACACCGCACCACCATGATGACGGCGCACCCCGACACCGATCGGTCATGGCGTCTGAAAACCTCACTTTTCTAAACCTATCCGTCTGCCCTACCAGGAAATTCACCATGAAATATGCTCGACTGCTCGCCATTGCTGCCATGACTGGCGCCACCCTCCTTGCCACGGGTTGCGCCGTGGTGCGCGGCCAGGAAACGGCTGGTGCATACGTCGATGACGCCGCCATCACGACAGCCATCAAAGCCAAGTTTGCCGATGACCCCATCGTCTCCGCCGCCGCCATCAGCGTCGAAACCCTCAACGGCACCGTTCAACTCTCGGGTTTTGCAAAATCCGTCGCCGAAAAAAATCAGGCTGAAATGATCGCGCGGGGACAACGGAACGTGCGTAGCGTTCGCAACGACATCGTGCTTCGGCCATGAACCTGAAGCCGGTAGCGCCGGGTTTGGGGAGATCGGCGCGGCTTGCCGCTTGCCGCTTGCCGCTTGCCGCTTGCCGCTTGCCGCATGAACGGCGGGCGGAGGCCGGCCCGGGCCTGACGCCAGCGCGGGTTGAACTCAGGGCGGCGTCTGGCAACTGCCATGGCGCCGCCTGAAGTCACGCGGTGACTCAGCCTGCGCCCGGGCAAAAAGGCCGCGTCCGGCGCTGCGAGCGGCTTCTTGCTGCGCCTCATAAGGTCCGGGGTCATGGCGGTAGCGGTAGGACCAGGCGTGGCCCTGCGTCACCATCCACAGGCCCATGTCTTCACCGCCCAATTGCACGCTGGCCAGGTCGCGGCCAAAATCGTCCTGCCGCCAGGTCAGCAGCGTGACCTCCCGGTGCAGCACCTGCGTCTGCAGTGCCAAACGCGAAGCCACACCCCCGTCCTGACAAATCTCGGGCGCGTCGATGCCTGAAATGCGCACGGAGCGCGCACGGCCACGACCATTTTCGCGCACATAAATAGTGTCGCCATCGACCACATGACTGACCACGCCGGTCCAGGCCTGCTGCGCTGCGGCAGTGCCGGGCAGACGCCATACCAAGGCGGTCCAGGCGAGTGCCAGGATCAGGGCGCGCAGCCAGGCCGGTTTCATGCCGACCAGACCTGGGCGAACATCCACCAGACGAAGCCGCCGATCAGCAGGGCCCAGATCAGCAAGACCAGCAATAAGCCGGCAAACATCTTTGGCAGGCGCCCCTCAAAGACCCTGGCTTTGTCGAGCATCTCCTGCCACAACGCTGGCGGCATCAGCTTGATCGCCAGCATCACACCCAGCGGCACCAAAATCAGGTCATCCAGCAAACCCAGCACCGGAATGAAGTCGGGAATCAGGTCGATCGGACTGAGTGCATAGGCGAGCACCAGCAAGGCCACCAGTTTGGGCAACCAGGGCGTTCGGGCGTCGCGCACCAGCCACCACAAAGCCGTCAGCGATCTGAATAATTGGGCTTTGTTGACGGCACCCAGCCAGCGGGGCAACTTGGGCAATTTCACGGTGAGTTCACGGTGAGGTTAAGGGCAGGTTATGCGCCAGAATGTAGCGGCCTTGATTATGTAAAGTTTGCGGCACGCCCGGCGAAAAACCCGCAGGCAAGCACCCACCGGGGCCTCGCTCAGGCCGTGACAATCCAGCCTTCGAGCGGATCAACACCCGCCGGCAGACCGTAGCACGGGTGCCCCTGCAGGTGTTGCTGCTCGGCCCATGCGGCCTGCACCATGCACAGCACGGCGTCGAGCGAATCGCCGCTGGCGTCATCCACCAGCGCATCCCGCTGCGCATGCGTGAGCTTGATCCGCAAACCCAGCCGGGTCTGACCATTTTCAAGGGCGGTGAGCATGTCCTTGCGGGCAATCAGGCGCTCCGGGGTCTGCAGCGATCTGGCGTCGTTTTTATAACTGCGCTGGCCCGAGCTGGCCAGCAACTCACGCGCCAGCAAACCAGGATAAGCCTCCAGCCCCACGCGCATCGGCAACACCGGCGAACCGGTAGCGTCTGGCACCGATGCGGCGCGCGGGTCACCGAGCCCGGGCAAATGCACACCGGCTTCGATCAGGCGCGGCACCCCGGCGTGCAACATGTAAGCCACCGGGGGATTGACCCACTTCATGGCGCTGCTGGAGCCGGCAGGCAGGTCGGTGGCGCGGTGGGCGAACTTGCCACCCACCGGGCGGGCGTCGCAAAAGGCAGCGAAGGTGCTGCGGATCTGAGCGCGGCTCAAACTGGCGTAGTGGGCCATGCAGTCGCGCCACGACAAGGGCCAGCCCAGTTGCTGCACCAGTTCTCGCGGCAGGCCAAAAGGCAGGTCAAAGCCGCAGACCCAGGCCGGGTTTTGCAACAGCCAGGCAGAAAAATCGTCCAGCGTCTGCACCCGCTCAAGCCCAATGAGCTGGACGCGGCCGCGCTCTTGTCGCCCGCTGGCAAAAACAATGGGTTTACGGCGGGAAGGGCTGCTTGAAAAATCGCAGCCCGCGATCAGGCGGGACGCCAAGACAGCTTCAGGCGCGGCCCACGATGGAGGCGGTGGCCATCAACTCCTGCAGCAGGGCCAGCGACACATCACCCGACACCGAATAAGGGTCGAGTTCCGGCTTTTCGGAGTATTTCAGCAGGATCGAGGTGTTGAGCTTGGCCAGATTGACCAGCCCCATGGTCCAGCTGCCAAAGCTGCGCTCGCTGATCTCGTCATAGCTAAGTAGCACCACGTCCTTGTGACGGGTGTCGCGAAGAATATGGCCATACAGCTCATTGACCGCCATGCGCCCACCTTCGAGCGCCTGCAAAAAGATGCCACCCCCGTGGCACAAAATGCCAGTGATGCCGCAAGCCGGGTTGTGACGGCGCGACTGCGCCAGGATGGCTTCGGTGCTGTCAACGCCCTGGGAGTCGATCGCCCGGCTTGCGTAAATTAGACGTACCAACATGTTGGAGCTCCCTGAAAACAATAACGAAATTTGAAGAAATGGATGCCGGGCGAGGTAGCGCCGCAAGCCAGGCTCGGGCCGCCGCTCAACCGTTGCTGTTGTTTTTAGGGATCAGGGCCAGGAATTCGCGGCGCAAATTGGGGTCTTTGAGGAACACGCCACGCATGACCGAATTGATCATCTTGCTGTCCAGGTCCTTGACGCCGCGCCAGCCCATGCAAAAGTGTGTGGCCTCCATGACGATGGCCAGGCCATCGGGCTGGGTCTTGTCCTGGATCAGGTCGGCCAGTTGCACCACGGCTTCTTCCTGAATCTGCGGCCGGCCCATGACCCATTCGGCCAGTCGCGCGTACTTGGACAGACCGATCACATTGGTGTGTTCGTTGGGCATCACGCCAATCCAGACCTGACCGATCACCGGGCAAAAATGATGCGAGCAAGCGCTACGCACCGTGATCGGGCCGACGATCATCAGCTCGTTGAGGTGCTCGGCATTGGGAAACTCGGTGATCGCCGGAGCCGCCACGTAGCGGCCTTTGAAGACCTCGTTGAGGTACATCTTGGCCACGCGTCGGGCGGTGTCGTTGGTGTTGTGATCGGTCTCGGTGTCGATCACCAGGCTCTGCAGCACGCCCTTCATTTTGATCTCGACCTCGTCGAGTAACTTCTCAAGGTCGCCGGGCTCAATGAACTCGGCAATGTTGTCGTTGGCGTTAAAACGCTTGCGGGACCGGGCAATGCGTTCGCGGATCTTGACCGAAACCGGAACACCGATGTCTGCTTCGTCGGCGCCGGCGGGGAGGTTGGAGCTTGAATTCATGAGCATGCGATATGGTAACAAGAGCGGGAAAGTCTGGCTGAGTCAGGGGCTTGAGGGCCTGTCTCCGTCGCCGGACGCAGCGCCGGGCAGCGCGTCGGCCGCCGATTCAGACGCCGCGCCGCCCCGCAGCGCCAGCAGACGCTGCAGGTCATCGAGGCTGCCGGCCTCGTGCAGCGCCTTGTCAGGGCAAATACGCAGCATGCACGGCGAACGCAGGACCACACCGCTCTTGTGGCGCAGGCTGCGGTGGATGCCCTCAAAGCCCAGCTCCAACACCAAGGTGGGCTGCAGGCTGCGCACCGGCCCGAATTTGTCGACCGTCGTTTTGCGCACCACGCTGTCGACGTAGGCCAATTGCGCCTGGGTCAGGCCCGAGCAGGCCTTGGCAAAAGTTACCAGTTGCAGCGGCTGCAAGGCCAGATCTGTGCCCGCCGCGCGCTCTGGCAAGGCCTCGCGCCTGGCGATGGCCTGCAGCACCGCCTGCGCCTGCGCCGCACTGGGGGGCGGGCGATTCCAGACGGCAAAGGTGTAGTCGGTGCGTGCCTGGCTGCTACGGCCGGCCTGGGCGTAGAGCAGGATGCCATGCATGCGCATGGGCTTGATCTTGCAGTGCCACCACAGACTCAATGCCTGGGCACTCGCACCGCCATAAACCGCGTCAATGTGCTTGAGCCAAAAGCCTTGCACGCCCGACTGGGGCGATGGCTCGCGCAGTCGCGCCAGCGCCGTCCAGTCAGGCAGCCGCAGCAGGGGCGACAGGGTCAGTAAGCGGCCCGCCATAAGGGCTTCCAGCCAGGCCCGCCGCTGGGCCTGGCGGGCCGTGCGCACATCCTGCCCCTGGTGCTCCAGCAGGTCGTGGGCCACGAAAATCACCGGCGCCTCGGCCAGTATCCGGGGTGTGATTTTTTTTAGTCCTAGCCGCTGCTGCAGCAAGGCCAGGGAGCCCGGCACGCCGCTAGCGGACGGATCGCCTGGCCCGGGGCCGTGCCAAACC